>DASSPI010000072.1:0-7063 GCA_035699705.1 Xanthobacteraceae bacterium | reverse complement strand
CGCCGGCAGCAAATACAGCCATTCCGCGGCGCCCATGAGCGTGGCGCATAAGACTCATCTTGCATTGGATGAGGTCATTTCGGCCAAAGCTGCTATATGAAGCGCAACAACAATAAGAAAATTCGGGAACGCCTCGGGATCCACAACGATGGAGTTGGATCCATGGCCCCGAATCTCGCCCTGCTGGCTTTCACGCCCGATCTCACCGGTCTTTCCGCGGCCGCTGCGGGCAGATTGTCCCGGCTGCACCGGTTTTACGCTTTCATCGTAAAGCAACAGAGCCGTCACACCGACAGCGAAGTCGCGCGCTAAGGCTCGCAGCGACCGGCTGACAGCGCCGCCGCAGCGGCGGCGCCGCACCTTTGAGGAGAAATTGTTATGCTTGCCGTCCTGATCTACGTCACCGAAATGGTCCGCCGCATGTTGCGCAAAATCACGCGCAGCGTCTGGATCGTCGCCGACAGCTTCCGCGAGGCGCAGGAAATCCGCCGGAGCATGCCGCGCGTCTATGCCGAGGAATAAGCCTGTTAAGCGCGGCGCGCCGTCGCCGCGCTAGCCCCTGCTCCGCTTCGGCGCCGGCTTCTTCGCCTGATGGTCCCCGCCGGCATCCTTGCGGCCGGCAAAGTCCTCCGTCCTGAATTCCCTGGCCTGATCCCAGGGCTTGTTCTGAACCCGCGTCGCACGATTGCCGGAGCCGGCGTCCTCATGCGGAAGCTCGCCGTGCGGCTTGGATTTCTCCGGCTCCTGGCGGTTTTCGTGGGCAGCGCCGGGGCCGCCGATGCGTTCGGTGTCGGGATGCTTGCGCGGTGACATGCTCGACCTCGTCCTGTGACTCAAAACGACAACCGGTGGCGCGCCGCAGCGGTTCCACCGGTTGTGCCGTTCCGCACCGCAGAAAAAACTCAGATCGTATAGCCTTCCGGTTCGATCAGCGCGTATTGCGTCATCACGGGAACGCGCGCCCATTGCTGGCCGTCGAAGGCCGCCACCACGCTGATCCGCACGATCTGCACCAGCTTGCCCTGCACGTTTTTCATGTCGACCATCTTGTCCGACATGAAGGCGACGGCAGCGACGCCGCAGGCGCGCGGATCCCTGGCTTCATCGTTCACGGCCGTGACCGCGCGGTTCACTTCCTCGCCGTCATTGCGCAGGCCGATCAGCCGGTCCATTTGTTCCGAGGTGTTGCAGATAATTCCGACACCGATGGCGATGTGGCCTTCTTCCATCGGTCCGGCGGCATTCCCCGGCGCCGCGCTCCAGAGAACTAGCCCCGCTGCCGCGGCAGCCCAGGATAACCGCATTTTAGCCTCCAGAAATCCATATCGTTCACAGGGGAAAACACGCCACTTGCCGGGGAGTTCAAGAATGAACACGCCATCGTGACCGGCGGAAATGTCGGGGAGAGCTCACAGCTTTAGGCCGTCCTGCGATTGCTAAGACGCCGCGAATAAGTTTGAGTAAGCGCCGGTCTGCCGAGCGCTTGATCCGGCGGAATGGGGCGCCGGTTCGCCGATAAACATGATGCGCTAAATTTGGTGCGCGGCCGGCCAATGGGGGGCGACTGATGCGCAAGCGCCGGTCCGGCGATGTTTTCAATATTGTCTTTGTGCTCGGCATGGCGGCAACCCTCGCCGCCTGCTCGCATGCGCAGGCGGTGACCGGCCCGCCGGCGGCGGAAGCCGCCGCAGGCCCGAGCGCGCCCTTGCCGGTCATCGCCGAGGCCGCCGCGCCGCCGGCGCCGATGACGCGCGAAAAAGCCAGCACCGAATGCTGGATGAAATACGAGAAGGAGGCGCGCGGGCTCAGCCTCGACCAGCGGCTGCCGCTGGTGGAGAAATGCACCGCGGAGAAGCTGAAGCCGGCCAGGCGCTAGGGCCTGCCAGCCCCTACCAATCGGTTCTTAGCCGCCGCATAATCGGGTCCCGGAGCCGCCTTGATCGCTCCGCCGATGGGGAGGATTTCATGACTTTCATCAAAGCAATTGCTGTTTCCGCCGGCCTCGGCGTGCTGTGCGGCGTGGCGCTCGTTCCGCAGGTGCTGGCGCAAGCCGGCGCTACCGTGAAGATCGCCGGCTTCAAGTTCAGCCCGGACACGGTGAACGCCACGGCCAATGCCGCGATCAAATGGACCAATGACGACGGCGCGCCGCATCAGGTCGTGATCGCATCGAAGAACCTGAAGACTCCGGTGATGAATAAGGGCCAGAGCGCGGAGCTGAAAATCGACGCCGCCGGCAGCTATGATTATGTCTGCGGCATTCATCCGAGCATGAAGGGCAAGGTCGTCGTCAAATAGGCGAGGCCGCAAGGCGGCACGCGCGTGGCCGTCTTCACCGTCGCCTGCCGCTTCTCATCGGCTGTTTGGTGCTGACGGCCTAGCCATGCTGGCGGCGGGCGAGCGCCGGCGGCGGCGCGTTGGCGAGCGCTTTCCCAATCGCCTCGAACAGCGCGGCCGGCTGGAACGGCTTGTACAAGGTGGAGAAGGCGCCGGCCTCCGCCGCCATGGTGCCGAAGTTCGGCATTTCCAGGCGCCATTTGCCCAGCATGAAGCCGGAGACCGCGATCACCGGCATGGACGGGTTAAGCTGCCGGATTGCCTTGGCGGTCTGCAGCCCGTCGATGCCGGGCATGAACAGGTCCACGATCACCAGATCGAATGATCCCGCCTTGACCGCTTCGATGCCGGATTTCCCGTCCGCAGCGGCCACCACCTCGAAACCTTCGCCTTCGAGCAGCATCGCCGTCGCCTCGCGCACCGCCTCGTCGTCGTCGATAACCAGGATGCGGGTCATGCGAGACTTGGCGGCGCGAGGCATGATGCTCCTTGCGAAGGATTTCGAATGCAGGAGGACGCTGCAGCTTGATCGTTAATCAACGACGGATTTGGTTAAGAGCGCGTTACCACCCGAAGTCGCAATGTGTCGCACGCGCGCGGGCGCTCGACACCGCCGGCTTGCTGTAAAAGGAAAGGCGGATGCAACACCGAAAGTTGCATCCGCCTCGGAACGCTGCGCCGGACGGCCGAAGCCGGGATCGCGGCTAGTTGGTGATCTCGCCCACCACGATGGATTCACGCGGGTTCACCACCAGGATCCGGTCGTTCAGCCGCAGGAATTTGTAATCCGCGACCGAGGGCATGCTGGCCGCCATCTCCGGCGGCAATTCCTGCAGCGCCAGCGTGGCCGGCACCTGTTCCGACGGCTTCGCCGTGATGGCCGAGGCCGACGCCGCGCCTTGGGTCAGGCGTTGATAGATCGCGCGCTTCTGCTCGTCGGTGAGCGCGAGCGGATAGGCCATGATCGGCGTCTTGTCGAGCTTGTCGTTCTTGGCCGAGGATTTTGCCGGCTCGTCCTGCGTGCCTTGCGGCGCGCCCGGCGCCACCAGCTTGCCGCCCGCCAGCGGGTCGGTGTTCTCCAGGCCCGGCTGGGAAGCCTCATTTTGTCTCACTGCGGGCGGCGCCTGCGGTTGATCCTTCGCCTCCGGGGCGCTGCGGGTCAAAGCTTCGTCGGCTGAATTCTGCTGGGTCTTTTCCTGCTGCGCAAAGGCGACCGAGGTGGCGGCCAGTAGCGCGACGGCGATCACGCCGTGGTGAAATCGCTGCATCAAATCCTCCTGTTAAATCCGGAGGAAAACGCCCGAAAGCTGCAAATGTTCAGAATGCGTCATGAGCCCCCGCCTAGGCCCTTGCCCGCGCCGCCCAAGCGAGCAGAATACCGCCTGCGCCGGATTCGCCGGCAGGCAAGCCTGATCCCGACAGCGGGAAGCGGTTTTCGGACCGGATCAGGCGCCTACAAAGAGGATGGACGCCATGGCCAAGGGTCAGATGCGGCAGAGCAAGGAAAAGAAGAAGCCGAAACAGGAGAAGGAAAAGAAGAAAGGCACGTCGGCTTACGCGCAGGCTTATCACGCGCAGGCAAGCACCCATACGATCGGCAAGAAAGAATAAGGAAAGACCAGGCGTCCGGTTGAGCCTGGAGCCGCCGGCGGCCGCAGGCCGCCGCCCGGTTAGTTCGCGGCTACGGCGCGCGGCAGCGGATAATCGGCACGATCGTACAGCCGGCGGATGTCGTCGCCGCTGTAGCGCACCTCGTCGACCTCCAGATAGGCCCCCAGCAGCAGCGCCGCGGGCATCCCCTCGATGGCAAAGCGCACGGCCTCCGCCGCGGTGGCAAAGCGCCGGTAGGTTACCGGGCGGCGGACCTTGCGGTTGCGGCTGGGAAACAGCTCCGCCGGGGCATTGAAATCGATGTCCAGGTCGCGCTGCGGAGCGCGCGCCTGCTGCATTGTGGCCTGCGCCATGGCTTCCTACTCCTGACTGGAAATTCTAGGCCACGGCTTTCCGGACAAGATCGACCGGGCCACGCGGCAGCCTTCCAACAAGGCTTGATATAAGCACGAATCGGCCGAATGCGAGGGGCGCGGGCATGCAAAAACGCACCTGGGCGCAGGCGCCCGGATGCTTTTTGCGCATTACCTCCGAACAGGTTTAACGGCTATTCGGCGCCGCCGTATTCGGCACGTCGAGGTTCACGGTCCGCGGACCGGTCCCCTCCCCGCCGTAAAGCACGAAGGCGATGATCGCCAGCACGACCACCGCGCCGCCGAGAACGAAGCCGAGAAAACCCATTCCAGCGCTGTCGTCCGCCATGGTGCAACTCCTGTATCCCGCGCGAAAACCGGCGCACCGCCGGGGTTCCGCTAGCGGGTCTCCGTGGATACCAGCTGCGGCGCCATGGCCATGTCGTCGAGGTGAAGACGTCCCTCCACATGGTCGCGGACCAGCAGGAAGGCGACGAGGGTCACGGCGAAAGTGATGCAGCCGAACAGCAAACCCAAAATTCCGAGACCATTCTTGTCCGCCATGCTCTCCGCCGTCCTTGTTGCCGTGTGCTCTTGTGATCAACCAACGTCGCCGCTGGATTCCTGTTCCGGTTGGCGCAGCACACGGTTGCGTGCGCGGGTGTTTTGCCGCAGCAGCGGATTCCGTCTCGCTCCCTGGGAAATATTCAGGTTCGCGGCAGCCGGTCCACGCCGCTGTCCCGCTCGTGCTCGAGCAGCGTTTCCAGCGCCGCAATGCGCTTCTGCGCCTCGCCTCGGGTCAGGTTCTCGTCGAAGGCATCGGCGTCGCCGGCGCGCCGCCACAGCTCTTTCAGATATTCGATCTGGTCCGGCGTCATCGGCGCGTCCGCGTCGGCGGCGGCTTTCGCAACCGCATGCTGCGGGTCTGTGGGGGAATTTTTGCGGAGCGACATGGCGCAGCCTAGTTGATGATCTCGATCACCTGTTTGGTCTTGGGATCCACCAGCAGCACCTGGTTGGTCACCATCGCGTATTCATAATCCTTCAATTCCGGAATCAGATCGACGATCGTCTTCGGCAGCGCCTGCAGCTCCACCGATGGCGGCACGACCGCTCCGACCGCCGCGCGGAAGGTCGGCGGCGCCGTTTCCCGCTGCTTCTGGCTGCTGATGCTGGAATAGATCGTCTGCTTCTGCGCGGCCGTGAGCTTGAGGCTGGGCACGGCGGCGGGATTCCCTTCCGCGCCGGGATGCGCCGGTGTCGCCTGGGCGGCCGCGGGGGCGGCCGATCCGCCGAGCAGCAGCAGCGCGACGGCAGCCTGGTAGAGTTGCTTCGCCATGGCTTCCTCCCGATACCGGCGTGTAACAACCGCGAAGGCGGTGTTTCGTTGCATTATTCGGCCGAAACCCGGTGCTGAAAATCGGGGTCTACCCGTTCCGCCGCCCATTTTGCCGTGGACGCTGGGGGGACGAATGTTAACAATTAGAGCTTAGATTCGGCGGGGTTGGGGGATTGAGATGATCAAGGGGGTCCTTTTCGGCCTGTCTCTCGTGGTCAATGCGGCGTTCGAGCCCTATCAGCCGCAGCTTGAGCCCGAGGCGGCGCGGCTGCAGATGTCGGTGCAGCAGAAAAACGCCGTGATCCAGCCGCTGTTGCGTACGGCGACCGACTGCATTGTGCGCGCGGTTGCCAGGGATCCGAAATTTCAGGCCACCCTGCCGCCCGGCGACATCAATGAACTGATCGTCTCCTCCATGGAAGGATGCGTCGAGCCGATGCGCGCGATGATCGACGCGCACGACCGGCTGTTCGGCGAAGGCACCGGCGAAGCCTTTTTCATGGGGCCTTATCTGGAAATCCTGCCGAAGGCGGTGACCCGGCAGGTGAAGGGCAGCCTCCCGCAAAACTGATCGCGCCCAAGAAAAATGGCCCGGCTTCGGGCCATTTTCCATTTCAGCTATGGCTGATCGCGCACTAGCCGCATTTGCGGACCTTTTTGATTACGGTCTTGCCGTAGCTTTTGGTTTTGACGGTAACCGTACGGCAGCGCGGGCCGGAAACGACGACGCGCTGTTGCGAATAGGCGCGATAGCCGGGATCGCCGACGCGGACGCTGACCGATTGTGCGCTGGCGAGCGAGAACAGGGCGGGAGTCAGAAGAGCCGCCGCCGCGGCCGACAACATGAGTTTTTTCATTGCGCGTTTCCTCCTGAAAAATGGCTGGCTTGCTGAAAGCTTGAGGCCCCCCACGCGTGGGGTGGCGCCGCGAAACACCGCGGTTGGTTGCGTCCGTATTAATGTTCGGGCGGGCAATTTGGTTCCGGCCGGCCGGCCTGCGATTGACCGACTCAGAGGCTAAGGGCAGTCTGCGCGGGGAATTTTGATTGCGCTTCGTCCAGAGGAGAAGCCCATGTTCGATTTCAGCGACCTGTTCCAGTGGGAACGTTTCATTACGCCGCAGATCATCAAGATATTTTACTGGCTGGCGGTGGCGGTTTCCATTCTGGCCGGCCTCTCCGGCATCGGCTCCGGGCTGGCGATGATGTTCGCCAATCCGATCGCCGGGCTGGTGGCCGTGATCATCAGCGTGCTCGGCATTATTATCGGCGTGATCTTCGCCCGCATCGCGGCGGAGTTCATTCTCATCGTCTTCCGTATCAGCGAGCATCTCGGCGCCATCCGCGCGCGCGGCGGCGAGATGTGACAACGCGTTTCCCGGATGCGGCGCAGCGTGCAACGGTGCGCCGCCGATCCGGGACCGT
>DASSPI010000071.1:0-15863 GCA_035699705.1 Xanthobacteraceae bacterium | reverse complement strand
CGGTTGCCAGGTCTTTTTAGCGGAAAACTCCGGCCGAAGCCGGGGACTGCTATCGTCATGCAGCCTGTTTTGAGCGTTAGGGTTATCGAGCAGGCGCTGCAGGCCGCGTTGGTGACGTGGAGCCGGTCGTCGCCAGGCCATCGCCCGCCCGGCGAAGTTTCAGAAAATCGCGAAGCGGCCGTTGCGCCGCAAAGGCGCAAGCGCCGTTATTGCGGCCTCGCCCTGAGAGAGACTACCGTCCGATCTTGCCTTCGGTGCCGTTCAGCAAGCGCGCGATATTGGCCCGGTGCATGAACCAGATCAGCGCCGTGAGAATGAGAAACAGCGCGGCTTCGGCGGGATAACCCATGAACCAGAGGATCGCGGGCGTGGCGGCGCTGGCGACCAGCGCCGAGAGCGACGAGTAACGCGTCGCTGCCGCCACGGCGATCCAGATCACGCCGAAGGCGAGCGCCGCCTGCCACACCAGCGCCAGCAGCACGCCGATATAGGTCGCGACACCTTTGCCGCCTCTGAATCCGAGCCAGACCGGAAAAAGATGACCGAGGACTGCGCCGAGCCCGGCCGCCAGGCCGCCGGCAATGGCGGCGCCGAGCCCGAATTGCTGCGCGAGCAGGACGGCGACGGTGCCTTTCAGCATGTCGCCGATGAGCGTCGCGGCCGCCAGCCCCTTGCGGCCGGTGCGCAAGACATTGGTCGCGCCGATATTGCCCGAGCCGACCGCGCGCAGGTCGGGCCCGCCGGCCAGCTTGCTCAGCACAAGGCCGAAAGGAAATGAGCCCAGCAGATAGCCAAAGGCAAGCGCCAGCAGGATGTGAGGATAAGGCGCGTCCATCATGGCTCGCCCGCGCGGTCAGACATATTCAAAGACGGTGCGGCCGGCGACGATCGTGCGCACCACGCGGCCCTGCATCTTGGCCTCGTCGAACGGCGTGTTCTTGCATTTCGATTTCAGCTCGGTCGGGTCCAGCACCCAGGGCAGGTCGGGATCGAACACGATCACATCCGCCGGTGCGCCGCTGCGCAGCGTTCCGCCGGGCAGACCAAGGATCTCGGCCGGCCGGCTCGACATCGCCTTGAGCAAGGTGATCAGCGATATCTCGCCGCTGTGCACCAGCCGCAGCCCGGCCGAGAGCATGGTCTCGATCCCGATGGCGCCGGCTGCCGCTTCCGCGAAGGGCAGGCGCTTGGTCTCGACGTCCTGCGGATTGTGGTCGGACATGATCACGTCGACGAGTCCCGAGCCGATGGCGCCCACCAGCATGGCGCGATCGTTCTCCGCGCGCAAAGGCGGCGCGAGCTTCAGGAAGGTGCGGTAGGGCCCGATGTCGTTGTCGTTGAGCGTGAGATGATTGATCGAGGCCGAAGCCGTGATCGTCAGACCCTCTTCCTTGGCGCGGCGCAGGACGTCGAGACTTTCACCGCAGGTGAGCGAGGCGGCATGATAGCGCCCGCCGGTCAGCTCCAGCAGCCGCACGTCGCGTTCCAGCATGATGGTTTCGGCCGCACCCGGCACGCCCATCAGGCCGAGCCGGGCGGCGTATTCGCCTTCGTTCATCACGCCTTCGCCGACCAGGTCGGGATCTTCCGTGTGATGCACGATCAGCGCATCGAAGTCGCCGGCATAAGTCAGCGCGCGGCGCATGACCTGCGCATTGGTGACGCTCTTGTCGCCGTCGGTGAAGGCGAGTGCGCCGGCGGCCTTCAACAGGCCGATCTCGGTCATCTCCTGGCCTTTCATTCCCTTGGTCAGCGCAGCCATCGGATAGACATGCACGATGGCGGTATCGCGCGCGCGCCGCAGCACGAAGTCCACGATGGCCGGATCGTCGATCACCGGCGTGGTGTCGGGCTGGCAGACAATGCTGGTGACGCCCCCGGCGGCCGCCGCCTGGCTCGCGGTCGCCAGCGTCTCGCGATGACCGGCGCCCGGCTCGCCGATGAAGGCGCGCATGTCGATCAGGCCGGGTGCGACGACGCGGCCGCGGCAGTCCACGACCTCGGTGCCTTCCGGCACGCCGGCCGCGCCGATGCCGCGCTTGGCTTCGCGGATCACGCCGTCGGCGATCAGCAGGTCGCCGGGAATATCGACTTCGCGCGCCGGATCGATGATGCGGGCGTTGGCGAGCAGGATCGGGCGGCGGTCGGAGAACATCGACTATGTCTCCGGCCGCTGGCTGTCGCGAACCACCGCCAACCAGAAAGTCATCAGCGCCCAGAACAGGATGATGGCGAACAGGAGGACGATGAGCAGGACAAAAGCGGGCCAGGACCATCTATCGGCAGCCAGGAAGCCGACCATCGCCACGGCGGCGATCGCCATGAGCAAATACACTTTGCGGCGGGCGAGGACGAGGAGAAAGTCGATCACTTGCATGGCGTCACGCGTTCGGCAGATGACGTGAGAGCGCTTCCAGCACGGCCATGCGCACGGCGACCCCCATCTCCACCTGCTCGCGGATCAACGACTGCGCACCGTCTGCCACCGCCGTGTCGATCTCGATGCCGCGGTTCATCGGCCCGGGATGCATCACCAATGCGTCGGGCTTGGCATAGCTCAGCTTCTTCTCGTCGAGGCCGAAGTAATGCGAGAATTCGCCCATCGAAGGGATGAAGGAGCCGCTCATGCGTTCCTTCTGCAGCCGCAGCATCATCACGATGTCGGCGCCGGCCAGACCCTCGCGCATGTCGCGGGTGGCCTCCACGCCGAAGCGCTCGATGCCGGGCGGCAGCAGGGTGGAAGGCGCCACCACGCGCACGCGCGCGCCCAGCGTGTTGAGCAGGATGATGTTGGAGCGCGCCACGCGCGAATGCAGGATATCGCCGCAGATCGCGATCGTGAGCCCTTCGATCCGGCCCTTGCGGCGGCGGATGGTTAGCGCATCGAGCAAGGCCTGGGTCGGATGCTCATGCGAGCCGTCGCCGGCATTGATCACCGAGCAGTCCACCTTGCGGGCGAGCAGCTCGACCGCGCCGGAGGCGTGGTGGCGCACTACTATAATGTCGGGCCGCATGGCGTTGAGGGTGATCGCGGTGTCGATCAGCGTCTCGCCCTTGCGCATGGAGGACGAGGAGACCGACATATTCATCACATCGGCGCCGAGCCGCTTGCCGGCCAGCTCGAACGAAGCCTGGGTGCGGGTGGATACCTCAAAGAACAGGTTCACCAGGGTGCGGCCGCGCAGTGTGGCGGTCTTTTTCTCGATCTGGCGGTTGAGGTCGACGAATTCGCCGGAAAGATCGAGGAGGCCGACGATGTCCTCCCGGGAAAGTCCCTCGATGCCCAGCAAATGGCGCTGGCTGAGGACGAAGGAGGACTTCGGCGCAATGTTCATTAAAGCGCTGTCTTAGGCGCTGATCGGGGCCGTGGCAAGGCGGGCCTAGCAAAGGCCGGACAATTGTCCCCGCCGTTTCTGCCGGGGCGGCGGCGATCCGTGATAACGTTGGGCAAAACATGGTGAATCGCCATGCCCGGCTCGCCCGATCCCGTTCCGTCCGAGGATTTCAATCAAGCGCCGCCGCTCGGCGATGTCGATCTTTTCGCCATCGACCGGCCGCTGCAGGAGGCGGTCACCGCCAATGGCGCGGGCGCCGAAGCGCCGGCGCTGTCGTCGTTCGGACGGCTGTGGGGCAAGGCCGAGCTGATCGAGCAGGCGCGGCTCGCCGACGAGAATCCGCCGCGGCTCGATGCCGGCGTGGTCGAATTCCACGGCGCCTATCATCGGTTCATGACCGACAGCATGGCGGCCGGCCTGCATGCCATGACCTGGCGCCCGAATGCCACCGCCGCGCCGGCGCCGGCCGAGGTCGCGCGGGCGGCCCGCTATTTCATGGTGGCGCAGGTGGAGAACGGGCACATGTGCCCGATCACCATGACGCGCGCCTCGGTGGCGGCGCTGGCGGGCGAGCCGGCGGTTGCAGCCATGGTGATGCCGAAGATCACCTCGCGCAGTTATGACCGGAGCTTTCGACCGTGGTGGGAGAAATCCGCCATGACGCTCGGCATGGGCATGACGGAAAGACAGGGCGGCACCGACTTGCGCACCAATCGCACCCGGGCGGTGGCGGACGGCGATGGCTACCGCATCACGGGCGAGAAATGGTTCATGTCGGCGCCGATGTCGGACGCCTTTCTGGTGCTGGCGCAGGCGCCGGGCGGACTGACCTGCTTTTTCATGCCGCGGTTTTCTCCCGACGGCGGCGCCAACGCCCTGCATTTTCGGAAATTGAAAGACAAGACCGGCAACCGTTCCAATGCCTCGACCGAGGTGGAATTCAGCAATGCATATGCGCTGCGCGTCGGCGAGGAAGGCAAGGGCATCCGCACCATCCTGAAGATGGTGCAGCTCACGCGGCTGGATTGCGCCATCGCTTCCGCCGGTTTGATGCGGGCGGCCCTGGTGCAGGCGCTGCACAATGCCCGGCACCGCCGCGTCTTCGGCAAGCTGTTGCTTGAGCAGCCGATGATGCGCAGCGTGCTGGCCGACCTCGCGCTCGAGGTGGAAGGCGCAGTGGCGCTGGTCATGCGGCTGTGCCGCGCCTTCGATCTGGCCGCGAGCGACGAGAGTGAAGCGCGTCTTGCGCGGCTGCTGACGCCGGCCGTCAAATACTGGATCTGCAAGGCCGCGCCTGCCTTCGCCTATGAAGCGATGGAATGCCTGGGCGGCAACGGCTACGTGGAAGAGAGCAGCATCCTGCCGCGGCTTTTCCGCGAGGCGCCGGTGAACGCGATCTGGGAAGGCTCCGGCAATGTGATGTGCCTCGACGTCCTGCGTGCCCTGCGCAGCGAAGGCGAGGGCGCACAGGCGGCGCTCGGCGGGCTGGCGCGCGAGGCGGCGGGTCTGCCGCATGCCGGCGCAGCCGTGCAATTGATCGAGCGCACGCTGGCGGGCAACAACGCCGAAGCGCAGGCGCGCGCCGCGGTGGAGCGGCTGGCTCTGCTTGCCGCTTCGGCCGCGTTGCATGTCACTGCACCAGACATCGCAGCGGTATTTGCGCGCACGCGGCTCGCTGGCCGTCGCGGGGCGAGTTTCGGCACGAGCGATTTATCCGACGATGAAGTCGGACTGCTGTTGAAGCGCGCCTTGCCCGGCTGAGTGTCCGCGAGCCTCGAAGGGTGATCGGCCCACCTGGAGCGACGCTGCGGCCGTCGCCCTTCCAGTGCCTCCTTCGGAGGCGCCTCAGGATGACGGATCACATTAAAGTCGCGCCAGCCGGTCGAGCGCGCCCTGCAGGATGTAGGCGGCCGCATGCTGGTCGATAATAGCGGCGCGCCGGGCGCGGCTGGCATCGGCTGTGATCAGCTCGCGCTCCACGGCGGCAGTGGAAAGCCGCTCGTCCCATAAAGCGATCGGCAGCTCGGTCAATTTCGCGAGATTGCGCGCGAAGGCGCGGGTGGATTGCGCGCGCGGGCCCTCGCTGCCGTCCATGTTGATCGGCAGCCCGAGCACGAGCCCGACCGCCCGGCGCTCGGCGGCGAGTTGCAGCAGGCGCTTGGCGTCGGCCGTGAAGGCCTTGCGCGCGATGGTTTCCACCCCGGCAGCTAGCTTGCGGTCGGGGTCGGATACCGCGACGCCGATGGTTTTGGTGCCGAGATCGATCCCGACCAGGGCGCCGCGCGCCGGCCAAAGGGCTGCGGCTTCAATCAGGGGAATAATCGGCGCCGGCATGCCGGTTGGCTATCACATCGTCGCGGTTGATCCCACCATCGTGGGGGCTATTCTCCCGCCGGTCTCCCGCAAAGGATGCCGCCAAAGGAACCTGTCATGCAGATCACCTGGTACGGACATTCCGCCTTCCGCCTCGACTTCCAGGGCCAGGCGGTCCTGATCGACCCTTTCTTCACCGGCAATCCGGCCTTTGCCTCCGACAAGACGGCGGCGATAAAAGGCGTCAGCCACATCCTGCTGACCCATGGCCATAGCGACCACGTCGGCGACACGCTCGACATCGCCAAAAGTACCGGCGCGACGGTGACCGCGAATTTCGAAATTTGCATGTGGCTCGCCGGCAAAGGCGTGGAAAAGTACAACCCGATGAATACCGGCGGCACTACCAGCCTGGGCGATTTCACCGTGACGCTGGTACGCGCCGACCATTCCGCGTCCGACATCCAGAACAATGTACCGATCTATCTCGGCAATCCCTGCGGGGTGATCGTCAAGGCGGCGGGCGAGCCGACGGTCTATCACATGGGCGACACCGACGTGTTCGGCGACATGGCGCTGATCAACGAGCTGCATCAGCCGAAAGTGGCGATGGTGCCGATCGGCGACCGCTTCACCATGGGCGCGAAAACGGCGGCCTTTGCGGTCAAGCGCTTCTTGCAGCTTGATACCGTGATTCCCTGCCACTACGGCTCTTTCCCGATCATCGACCAGAGTGCGGATCAATTCGTGGCCGAGATGAAGGGCGCCGCCACAAAGGTCATCGTGCCGGAGAAGGGCAAGGCCTTTTCCGTTTGAATGCCTGAAACTCCCGCCAGTCGCGGCGCGGTCTACTGGTCGTGGGCCGGCCTGATCGAAGGTGCGCGGCTCGCGATGCCGGTTATGCCGGGCATGGTGATGTTCGGCGCGGCCTTCGGCGCGCTCGCGGCGCAGAAGGGCCTGAGCCTGCTGGAAGCGACGCTGATGAGCGCTTTGGTCTACGCCGGCGCTTCGCAATTCGTCGCGCTCGAGATGTGGTCCGACATCGCCACCTTCACCGGCATTGCCGCCGTCGGCCTGGTCACCGCCACCGTCAACATGCGCTTCATCCTGATGACCGCAGCGTTGCGGCCGTGGTTCGGCAAGCTGTCGGCATGGCAAAGCTACCCGACGCTATTCACCGTCACCGATCCAGGATGGCTGATTGCCATGGGCTATCACGCGCGCGGCGGGCGCGACGCCGCGATCCTGGTCGGCGGCGGCTTGGCATTCTGGCTGTTGTGGATCGGATCGACGGTGCCGGGTTATCTGCTCGGCGCGCTGGTGAGCGATCAGAAGGCCTTCGGCTTCGACGTCATCATGCCGGCCTTCTTCGTGGTGATGCTGGTGCCGCTGTGGCGCGGTGCGCGGCGCGCGATCCCCTGGGCGGTCGCCGGCGCCGTGGCCTTGCTCGTGGCGGCGCTCGTTCCCGGCTGGTGGTTCATCATGGCGGGCTCGGTGGCGGGCGGCATCGCCGGAGGATTCGTCGATGAGCGCTGAGCCAATGGCCTTGCTGGCGATCGTCACCATGGCGACAATGAATTATCTGATGCGCGCCGCCGGGTTCTGGGTGATGGCGCATGTGCCGCTGACCAGGCGCACGCAACGCATGCTGGAAGCGCTGCCGGGCTCGATCGTGGCGGCGACGGTGCTGCCGATTGTTGCGCGCAGCGGCCCGGCCGCGGCGATTGCGGTCGCTGCGGCGGCGGGCGTGATGATGCTGCGCGGCAACAGCTTCCTCGCGGTGGCGGTGGGCGTCGCCGCGGCCGCGCTGCTGCGCGCCGCGGGCATCGCGTTCTAACGCGCACGATCCGGCGAAGTGGGAACAGGTATCATGCGCCAAGTATCCAGGTTTAGCGCGCGATCGGGCGCAAAAACCGGTGACCACTTTTTGCTGATCGGGCGCTAGCCGCGTTGCGCGCGCAGGCCGCGGATCAATTCCTCCGTAAAAGGAATGACATTGAACAGCACACTCACGGCGATCGCCGTGAGTGTGTAACTCAGCGGCAGCGGCTGTTGCTTCAAGGCAAGCATGAAACGTGCGCTCTCATTACCCAAGCCGAACAGCGCCAGAAACTGCTCCCAATGGAGCAGGACGATGAAGCCGAGCCCCATCAGCGGCAGGATCTCCATAAAACTATGCACGAGCTGTTCGACCGGCCGGACCTCGCGCTTGTTCACGGCATAGCGCAGGTCGAGCCAGGTCGTGAGTTCATGCAGCGCGAAGGCAGCAATCATCACCGCGATCACCAGCGCATTGATCTCGAAGAACAGCGCCAACACCACCGGCGGGCCCATCTCGGCGAGACCGAGCAGATGGAACACGGATTCTTTCGGGCCGGCGGTCACCTCGATTCGTGTGGCGCGGTGGCAGAACCAGTCGGCCAAGCCCGCTGCCAGCCAGAGCGGCAGCACGAAATACATCAGTATATATTGCGCGAGCTGGGCCATGGATTCGTCGCCTTGTGTTAATTAAGTCGTCTCTTTCTTTGGGGTTCCGAGGTTCGCATGCCGCAGGTCACGTTCTATCACGCCTCGCCCGCTCGCTCCTCCGTCGCGCTCTGGATGCTGGAGGAGGTCGGCGAGCCTTACGACGTCAAGCTGCTGAATTTGGCCAAAGGCGATCAGCAGAAACCCGAATACCTCGCGATCAATCCGATGGGCAAGGTGCCGGCGCTAAAGCACGGCGATGTCGTCATCACCGAGTCGGCGGCGATCTGCACCTATCTGGCGGATGCTTTCCCGCAGGCGGGGCTGAGCGTACCGGTCGGCGAGCCGCAGCGCGGCGTTTATCTCAAATGGCTATTTTACGCGCCCGGCGTGCTGGAGCCGGCGGTGACCGACCGCGCGTTCCCGCGGCGGGAAGAACCGCGGCGCGGCATCCTCGGCTACGGCGATTTCGACACCGTGATGAATGTGTTGTCCGAGGCAGTGACGCCGGGGCCATACCTCATGGGCGAGCAGTTCACCGCCGCGGATGTGGTGATCGGCGCCAACATCCGCTGGGGGATGATGTTCAAGATGATTCCGGAGCGCAAGGAACTGACGGACTATGTCGCGCGCTTCAAGGACCGGCCGGCGCTGAAACGCGCCGAGGCGAAGGATGCCGAGTTCAGGCAGCAAAGCGGCGGATGAGCCGCTGCCCATCCGCCGTTCGCATCCTAAGACTCACGAGCTTGGGCTAGAAACTTTGGCTAGAGATGCCAGGTCGCGCCCTAGGGCTCCTTGTCTCTGTTGTAGACCGGGAACAACGACGCCGGAAAATCGGCGGCGTAGCGCTTACCCTTGGGCGGTCTCTGCCGCAGCTCGATCGGCGGCAGGTCCGCCACGTCGACGACCTTGCGATAGAGATGCCAGGTCGCATGGCCGAGCACCGGGATCACCACGGCCAGGCCGACGAAGAAGGGCAGCGATCCGAGCAGCAGCAGCCCGGAAACGATCAACGCCCAGGCCGCCATCGTGATCGGGTTTTTCGCAATCGCCCGCAGTGAGGTCGTGATCGCGGCCGCGGCGCCGACGTCGCGATCGAGCAGCAGCGGGAACGAGACCGCGCTGAGCACGAAGCTGACCACCGCAAAGACAAAGCCGACGGCGTTGCCGAGCAATATCAGCTGCCAGCCTTCCGGCGTGGTGAGCACGCTGGAGATGAATTGCGGCAGCGACGGCGGCGGCAGATAGCCGAACAGCGATTGATAGATCTGCTGCGCGAGGCCGATCCAGGTCAGAAAGATCGCCAGCAGCAGCAGGCCGAGCGCCGCGATGGCCGGCAGCGACGGCGATTGCAGCACGTCGAAGGCGTGGCTGGGATCGCCTGCCAGCCCGGCCTCGCGCCGGCGGCTCATTTCATAAAGCCCGATGGCGACGAGCGGTCCGATCAGCGCGAAGCCGGCCATGATCGGATAGGCCAGCGGCAGGATGTTGTAGCCCATGGTCAGGCCGGCCGCGAAAATGGCGACCATCGGATAGATCAGGAGCAGGAACAGCACATGGCTCGGCATGGCGGAGAAATCGGCCCAGCCGCGCGCCAAGGCATCCAGCAGGTCCGAGATGGTGATGGTGCGGATCGTGGGATGAACCGGGCGCGCTTCCGCCCCGGCGATGACATGGAGATGCGCCATAGCGATACCTCCCTGGTATGTGCCCCCTGAGGGATGAGGGATAACGCTCAGGCTCTGCTTTGGTTACAGCGGAATCAAGCGCAATTTTCAGACAAGCTTTACCGCCAGAACGGCTTCACCCGGGCGAAAACCCGATAGGCACGCTCCGCGTCCCGCAGCACAGAAGCCGTGCGCGCTTCCTCGTAGCCCGCCAGCCGGCCGGCGGCGAAGGCTTTCCGCGGGCGGACCCTGTGCTTGCTGCCGTTGCCGTTTGCATCCTGCACCAGACCGGCGGTCAGGTCCTCGTGCACGCTGATGTCGTTCAACTCGCCGAGCGTATCCTGCAGCTTTTCCAATGCCGTGACGAAAGTCTGCCGCCGTTTGTCGGCCCGTTTGCCGGGAAACGCGGCGGCAAAGAATTCGGCTGCGTAGCGCACCTTCTTGGCCTGGATCCGCAGCTTGTGGCGCCGGCTCGGCGAAAGCTTGCGCAGATGCCGCCCGTGCTTGCGGATTTTCTTGCAGCGGCGCTGTAATTCGTCGGCCGCGGTTCCCACGATCGGGCGCTCGCGGAAGGCGCGTACAAGCGCGTCGGCGTTCCGCGTCCAGTCACCGACTTCGATCCAGGCCGCGTTATTGAGAACGAGATCGCGGAAACGGAAGGAACTGAGCGCGGACCGCACGCCGGCATAGGCCTGCGCGCGCCGCCGCCGCAGATCCTTCAACAGGGCGGCGAGCTCCGGCTTGTGGCGGCGGCTCTCCACCAGCTTCGCGACGCGGGTGATGAAGACGTCGAGCTCACGCGCCGCGTTCAATTCGCCGTTCAGCCAGCGCAGCTGGGATTTCAGCTCCTGGCTCTGGGTGTCGGTCAGGATCGGCGAGAACAGCGACAGCGCCGCGCGCAGCCGCCGCAGTGCCACCCGCATCTGGTGCAGCCCTTCCGGCTTACCGATGCGGATGAGCGGCTGGTTGCCGATCATCTGGTGCAGGCAGGCGCGCGCGATCGCCTGCAGCGCTTCGCCAGTGCTGAATTTATTCGTCAGCCCGACCGGCAGCGCCGTCACCGGCACGGGCTGCTTGCCCTCCAGCAGCGCATAACCGCGCTCGGCCTTGGTGCGGAGCGAGAGCTGCAGCGGCACGTCCTGCCCAAGGAGGCGCGCCAGCCTGAACAGATCCACCGGCGCGCCGGTCTTGAGCTCAAGCTCGACCTCGTGCAGCGGCGACGATTTCCGGCCGGCCACCACCCGGCCTTGATCGAGCGCGAGCTCGATCTCGGTAATGCCGTCGCGCACCGGATAGATCGTGCGCCGCACCGAGGTTTCGAACATCGGCTTCAGTCGGCGCACGAGCTTTTTGGTCAGGAACGGCTTGAGCCCGGTGCCGCGCGCGGCATCGATATCCGGCTGATTGCCGCGGATGGCCTGTTCCCATTCGTTGCGCGCGAGGAGCGCGGCGCGTTCGCCTTCCTGCTTCACGGTCTGCAGCCGGCGCCGGCCGTCGCGCCGGACCCGCAGGGTGAAGCCGGCTTTGCGCAGCTGGAAATCCGGGGTGTCGAAATAGACCGACACGATATTCTTGCTGCGCGGCTGCGCGTGGCCATTGCGCGCGACGCTGCGGAGCAGCTGCGGGAGCGCGGACGGCGCCACGTCGAGTTTCAGTTCGGTTTCCTGCGGAGGCATGTGTCCTGCCGAAGCATGGAGGAGAGGCGCGACCAGACGTTGCTCAGCTATAGTTTATGATCGGGGAAGTATTTTCCAGACCGCTTGCGAGAATGTGACAACGTCAACGACAAATTATGACAACCCACAATGATTATGACAGCCAGCGAAATTGTGATGTGACATGGAGCGTTATGACAGGCGAGGTTGTCACATGTTTCGTCCATCGAACGGCATCGGCCTGAGCGCGTGCAGATCGACGCCGTCCAGGCAGCGTACATTGACGGCGATGGCGGGCGAGCCGTCCGGCATCTTGCCGCGGGCGAAGGGCTGCACGCCGCAGGTGCGGCAGAACAGATGCTGGATGATCTTCTTGTTGAACTGATACGCCGTCAGATCCTGCTCGCCGGAATGCAGCGTGAATTGGCTCGGCGGTATGAAGGTGAGCAGGAAGCCCTTGCGCTGGCAATGCGAGCAATTGCATTCCATCACCTGGGTGAGATCGACGCTCGCGTCGTAGCGCACGCGCCCGCAATGACAGCTTCCGGCGTAGGTTTTGGGTTCCGGCATGTTTAGTCCCCTCGGCGCAGGCGGCGATCAGGGCGGAGCCAGCAAATCGCGAAACTCCGGATGCGTATCGACATAGTGACGCACGAAGTCGCAGCGCGGCACCACCTTCAGTCCCTCCGCGCGCACCTGCTCCAGCGCGTCATGCACGAGCCTTGAGGCGATGCCGCGCTCGCGCAGCTGCCGCGGCACTTCGGTATGATAAAAAATGAGCACGCCGGGGGCGGCGTGATAATGCGACACCGCAAGGCCCTCTCCGGTATCGAGTTCGAAGCGGGAGAGGGCGGCGTTATTCTGGACGGCGGCGGACGTTTCGGTCATCGCGCTCCAACGCCAGGCATGCCGGCGGACATCGTCCCAGGGTGCAATCTTCCTCGCTGCAGCATAACATGTGCAACCTTCCTCCGCCGCCTGAAGTTGCCGGAGGGAGCGCAGGGCGTCAGGCTCTTCAGAAGGAGACCGTGTCATGACCCAAAGCCAGGAATCCGCCTCGCGCAGCCCGCAATCCGACCTAACCCGAATTCCCGAATGCCCGACCGGCCGCTGGTGGGTCTGCGCCCTGCTTGGCGTCGTGATGCTCATCGGCGGCGTATGGGTGCTGTTCAACGTCGTGGCGGCGAGTCTCGCGACCGCGTTGTTCTTCGCCGCGGTGCTGATCGTCTCCGGCGGGTTTCAGATTGCGCATTCCTTCGCGGCGCGCGGCTGGAAATCGGTCACCCTGAGTTTGTTCGTGGGTATCCTGTTCGTGGCCGGCGGCGTGCTGATGGCGACCAATCCGCTCGCCACCTCGCTCGGCCTTACCCTCGGCATCGCGGCGATGATGCTTGCCGCCGGCGCAGTGCGGCTGGTGCTGGCTTTCCGCCATTGGAAGGACTTCGGCTGGCTGCTGCTGGCCTCCGGGCTGATCGGCATCGCGCTCGGCGCGGTGCTGATCCTCGGCTTCCCCTGGAGCGGGCTGGTGGTTCCGGGCATGCTGCTCGGCATCGACCTCCTGCTCAACGGCATCTGGTGGCTGATGCTCGGCTTCTTTGTCCGCCGGCCGCGCGAAGGCTCGATCCCGGCGCAGCCGGGAAGCGTGGCGGGGTAGCCTCTGGCCCTGAAAATCATCACCGGCGGGCAGAGCGGGGTGGACCGCGCGGCGCTGGATGTGGCGATCGCGCTCGGCATCCCCTACGGCGGCTGGTGTCCGCGCGGCGGCTGGGCCGAGGATTTGCCCGATCCGCCCGGCCTGCTGGCGCGTTATCCGCGGCTGCGGGAGACCCCGCTCTCCGATCCGGCGCAACGCACGCAGTGGAATCTGCGCGACAGCGAGGCGGTGCTCATCATCGCCTTGGCCAGCGGGCTTGCCGTCTCGAAGGGGACCGCGCTGGCGCGCGAAATCGCCGAGCGTGATGACAAGCCGCTGTTGGTCGTCGGGCCGGATGAGGCCGATGCCGCGCTGCGGGCCGCGCAATGGCTTGCCGGATTGCTGGCAGGCCGCGATCGCAACCGGCTGCTGGCGCTCGGCATCGGCGGCCCGCGCGAGAGCGAGGCGCCGGGGATTTATCAGACAGCGGTGGAGTTCTTGCGCGCGGTCTTGCGCGCCGCCGCGATCTAGGCTGAAAGAGGCCCGGGACTTTTCCGGGGAGAGGGTGCGATGGAAGCCGATGAAGCCGCCGAGCTGATGGAAAAAGACCGGGAGCGCGATGTTTTCAAGCAGCGCGCCGCGGTGGCGATTGCATTTTTCGCCATGGTGCTCGCGATCTGCGGGCTGGGCGGCTCCAATGCCGCCAAGGATGCGACCATGAACAACATCCTGGCGTCGAATTTCTTCAGCTTCTACCAGGCCAAGAACATCCGGCAGACCTCGCTGAAGCTGGCCGCCGACGACATCGAGCTTGCGAGGCTTGCCGATCCCGCCTTGCCGGAAACGGCGCGGGCGGCGCTGCAAAAGAAACTCGCCGACTACAAGGCCGACATCCAGCGCTATGAATCCGAGCCTTCGACCAATGAAGGCAAGAAGGAGCTGCTCACGCGCGCCAAGGAGCATGAGGCGCTGCGCGACCACGCGCTCAAGCAGGATCCCTATTTCGATTATGCCGAGGCGCTGCTGCAGATCGCGATCGTGCTGATTTCCGTCTCGATCATCGCCAGCCTGCCCTGGCTGGCCTTCTTCGGCGGCACGGTGGGGCTGATCGGCGTGCTGCTCACCGTCAACGGGTTCTGGCTGCTGGTGGAGATTCCGGGGCTGAGCTGAGGTGAGGCGGGAATGTTTTGCATGCGCACGGCATGCTAGACTGAACCCGCAAACAGCAAGAGGTGGCCCATGGCAAGCATCACACGCAACGCGATCGCGGTCTGGCTCGGGAGCGGCAAGGAAGGCCACGGCACGCTCAACACCCAGAGCGGCACGCTCACCGACACGCCGTATTCCGCCGTCCAGCGCTTCGGGGAGGAGAAGGGCACCAACCCGGAGGAGCTGATCGCGGCGGCGCATGCCGGCTGCTTTGCCATGGCGCTGGCGTTCCAGCTCAGCGGCGCCGGCCATCCGCCCGAGCGGCTCGAGACGAGAGCCGACGTCTCGATGGTGAAGGAGGGCGAAGGCTGGCGGATCGACGCCGTGGCCTTGCAGTTGAAGGCGAAGGTGCCGGACATCGAGCGCGAGAAATTCAACGAGCTGGCGGAGAAAGCCAAGGCCGGCTGCCCGGTATCGAAGCTGCTGAACGCGAAGATCACGCTGCAGGCGGACCTGATATAGCCGCGCGCTTTTTTCGGCTTGCGCGGGCTCGACCCGCGCATCCACGTCTTTCTGGTCAACACGCACCAGCCTTTCTCCTCGGGATGAGGCGGAAGTTTCTGCGCGCTCGCAGCAAAGCGAGGCCACCCATGCAAATCCAAGCCGCCTCTTTTTGCCGCCGCGGCCAAAAGCAGACCAACGACGATTCCGTGTTGCCTTTGCTGCAAGCGAACGGCGCGTGGTGGGCCGCGGTCGCCGACGGCATGGGCGGGCACCCGGGCGGAGCGCTTGCATCGTCGCATGTGATCGACGTGATCCGAGCCGAAATCGAAAGCAGCCGTCAGGCCGATATCGCAAATCTGTTCGCGCGCGCGCAGCAAAGCCTGAGCGCGCTGGCAAGAGAACGGCCGGAATTCGCGACCATGGGGACGACGCTGTCGCTCCTGCGTTTGACGCCTCGCGGCGGCGAGATCGGCCATGTCGGCGACAGCCGGATTTACCAGTTGCGGTCCGAAAATTGGGTCGCCCGGACGGTCGACCAGACCGAGGTCGAGCAACTGGTGCAGCGCGGCGTTCTGACCCGGGCGGAGGCGCGCTATTACCCGCGGCGAAACATCCTGCTGTCGGTCCTGTCGGCCTCGACCGACTATCGGCTGCAGCGCGAGACGTTCGATATCCGCGCGCGCGATCGCTTCGTGCTGCTGACGGACGGCGTGACAGAAAACCTGCTGCCGGAGGAGATCCGGGATCTGTCGCTCGGCGCGAAGGATGTGCAGGCATTGTGTGATGCCATCCAGGCGGAAGTCGAAAACCGGTCGCCGCATGATGACTATACGGCGCTCTGCCTGGAGATTTTGGAGCTGTAGCCGCTACGGCGCTGTCACGCTTCGTCATCGCCGGGCTCGTCCCGGCCATCCACGTCTTTGTTAGTGAAGACGCACCAGCCTTTCTTCTCAGGGTGCGGCGGAAGTTTCTGCGCGCCCGCGAAGTCAAACAGCCACGCGGTTTTTCCCTCTCCCGAGGGGAGAGGGTGGCGAGCGAAAGCGAGCCGGGTGAGGGCGTACGGACTCTTATGAGGCTGGAGCCCCCACCCGGCTCGCCTTCGCTTTGCTCGGCGACCCACCCTCCCCAACGGACCTCGGGC
>DASSPI010000070.1:0-19026 GCA_035699705.1 Xanthobacteraceae bacterium | reverse complement strand
GTCGCTCGCGTCCGGGATTCTGCCGGCCGGCGGCTTCGACATCATGCGTGAGCAGATCGACCGCATTCTCGCCAAGGGCGGCGGGCAGTTAAGCTTCGCTTTCGTGTTCGGCATCTCGCTTGCGATCTGGAGCGCCAATGCTGGCATGAAGGCGATGATGGATGCGCTCAACGTCATCTATAACGTGCCGGAGCAGCGCAATTTCATCCGGCTCAACGCGGTATCTTTGGCGCTCACCGTCGGCGGCATTGCCATGCTGCTGGTGGCGATCGGCAGCGTGGTGGTGTTCCCCCTGGTGCTGTCGCTGTTCGGGCTCGGGCGATGGAGCGACGGCTTCACGTCGTTCCTGCGCTGGCCGCTCCTGTTCTTCGGCGTGCTGCTCGCGCTCGCGGTGCTCTATCGTTTCGGGCCGAGCCCGCATGGCGCGCGCTGGCGCTGGATCACGCCCGGCTCGGCGCTGGCGACCACGCTGTGGGTCATCGGCTCGGCGGCGCTGTCTTTTTACCTGGCGCATTTCGCGAATTACGACGCCACTTACGGCTCGCTCGGCGCGGCGATCGGCTTGATGATGTGGATGTGGATGTCGTCCGTCGTCATTCTGCTCGGCGCGCAGCTCAACGACACGCTCGATAACTGGACCGAACAGCCGGACAAGCCGATGCAGCAGGAGGCGATGCAGCCCGGGGCGGCGCGGCGCGCGGCGAGCGCCTGATTGGCGGAGCCGGTCAGCGCGGGCGGGCGAGAAAGGTCATGCGCGCCTGGCTGTGGCCGATATTTTTCTGCGCGCGTTCGACGCCAAAGCCGGCCGCCTCGAGCTTCTTTGCCATCGCAATCTCTTCGTACAGCGTGAGCCCCAGTTTGGCGCGCAGCTTCGGATAGTCCGAGAAGGCGGTGCGCGCGAGGCCGATGAAGGCCGCGAGCAGAAATCCGTTCGCCGCCGCAAAGCGCAGCAGCGCCGCGGCGTCGGCGATCGGCGAGACATGCGGCGGGATCACGTCGCCCAGAATGAACAGTGCGCCGGGTTTCAGCAGCCGCCTGAATTGCGCGAACAGCGCGCCGGTTTCTTCCTGGCTGAGATATTGCGCCACCGAATGCATGACGATGAGATCGAGCGAGCCTTCCGGCAGCGCGGCCACTTGTTGCGGCGACTTCACCTCGATGTTGCCGACGGAGGAAAAGCGCGCGGCGAGATGCTCGCGCACGTTCGGCGCCGCTTCGCACAGGATCAGCCGCCCGGCTTTGGCGGCGACGCGGCCGGCATGCACGGCCTCGCCGCAGCCATAATCGAGCACGGCCGCGCCCGGCGTCACATAGGCGCTGACGTCGTCGGCGATGCCGCGGTAATGCACGTCGCGATGGCGCGCATTGACATAGATCGGATGGTCGGAATTCCAGAAGGAGATCCAGTCGGCCATGGAGGTTCTCGGGGTCATGCCCCGCGCAGGCGGGGCATCCAGTAACCCCTGCATGAGTTTAACGGTGATGCCTCGGTTACTGGATCATCCGCTTTCGCGGATGATGACCGAAGCCGGTCACTTCCGCCACAGTTCCAGCAGCGGACCGCTCTCGCCATAGACCGGATCGGATTTCGGCAGCGGCACTTTCGGGATCGTTTGCAGCGCCTTGGCGTGCTCGGCCTTGCTGCCGCGGCAAAGATCATAGCGGCCGTTGGACGGATAGGTGCCGATCACCATCAGGCCGGGGCTCGCCCACAGGCATTGATGCCCGGTGCCGGCCGGCAGCAGCACCACGTCGCCCTGCTTGACGTCGAGCTCCTGCCCCTGGTCGCCGCCGAAGCGCACCTTGGCGCGGCCGCGCGCGATGCCCATGCCTTCGTGGATCTGCGAATGATAATGCACGTAAGGGAAGATGCCGTTGCGCCACATGTCGCCCCAGCCGTTCTTCGTGAACAGCGCTTCGATCACCTGTTCGGGGTCGGGCGTGCCGGAGAGATCGACCGCGCCGCGGTAATACAGCAGCGGCAGGCGGGGATTGTTGGGCACGACGCCGTCGTCGTGGAACATGAAAGCCAGCGGCTCGATCGGCTTGGCGGCGGAGCGCCTGGTCGCGCGCGAAGTCATCAGGCTGCCTGCTTGCGCTTTCGCATCATTTCGACGAAGCGGGTGAAAAGATAATGGCTGTCACGCGGGCCGGGCGAGGCCTCGGGGTGATATTGCACCGAGAAGACCGGCTTGTCCTTCAGCGCGAGACCGCAATTGGAGCCGTCGAACAGCGAGATATGCGTCTGCTCGACATTCTTCGGCAGTGAATCCTGGTCCACCGCGAAACCGTGATTCATCGAGGTGATCTCGACCTTGCCGGTGGTGAGGTCCTTCACCGGATGATTCGCGCCGTGATGCCCCTGGTGCATCTTCAGGGTGCGGCCGCCGAGCGCGATCCCCAGCATCTGGTGCCCGAGGCAGATGCCGAAGGTCGGCACGCTCTGCTCGATCACCTGGCGGATGACCGGCACGGCATATTTGCCGGTTTCCGCCGGATCGCCCGGGCCGTTGGAGAGGAAGACGCCGTCCGGCTTCAGCGCCATGATGTCTTCGGCCGAGGTTTTCGCCGGCACCACCGTCACCTTGCAGCCGGCGCCCGCCAGAAGCCGCAGGATATTGCGCTTGATGCCGTAATCGACCGCGACGACGTGAAACTCGGGGTTTTCCTGCCGGCCATAGCCCTTGCCCCATTCCCACGGCGTCTCGTCCCAGGAGAAGCGCTGACCGCTGGTGACCATCGGCACCAGATCCATGCCGACCAGCCCGGGCCATTCGCGCGCTTCCTTCTTCAGCGCGGCGAGGTCGAATTTTCCGCCCGGCTCGTGCGCGATCACGGCGTTGGGCATGCCCTTTTCGCGGATCAGCCGCGTCAGCGCCCGGGTATCGAGGCCGGAGAGCCCGATGATGCCGCGCGCGCAGCCATTCGTCGAGATGGCGCGTGTTGCGGTAATTCGACGGACCGGTGATGGCGGTATGCAGCACCACCCCGCGCGCGCCGCCCGCCGCCATGTTGGCGGACTCGATGTCTTCGCTATTGGTGCCGACATTGCCGATATGGGTGAAGGTGAAGGTGATGATCTGCCCGGCATAGGAGGGATCGGTGAGAATCTCCTCATAGCCGGTCATCGCGGTATTGAAGCAGACCTCGCCCACGGCATGGCCGGTGGCGCCCAGCCCGAAGCCTTCCAGCACCGTGCCGTCGGCGAGCACGAGCAGGGCGGTGGCTTTCGGCTCCGTCCAACTCCCGGCTGGATTCGCTTGTATCTGGGTCATGGTCTCTTAGTTGCGTATTATGTATGGGATGGCAAGGACGTGCTGTGCATGTTTGCCCCCCAGCCCCCCGCCCGCCGCGTTTTTAGGGCAGGAGAGGGGGGTCAGCCCCATTTTCGGAAGGACATACCGTGCTGCGCGACCAGATCAATGACGCCTTGAAAGAGGCGATGAAGGCCAGGAACGAGCGGGCGGTCTCCACCCTGCGGATGATCAATTCGACCTTGAAGAATGCCGATATCGAGGCGCGCGGCGCGGGCAAGCAGCCGCTCGGCGACCCCGAGGTGCTGGCCCTGTTGCAGAAAATGATCAAGCAGCGGCAGGAATCGGTCGAGCTCTACAAGCAAGGCGGCCGCGCCGATCTCGTGCGGCAGGAAGAGGAAGAAATCGCCATCATCTCCGCCTACCTGCCGAAGCAGATGTCGGAGCCGGAGATGAAGGCGGCGATCGAGGCGGCGGTGAAGGAAGCCGGCGCGGCCGGCATGAAGGACATGGGCAAGGTAATCGGCCTCCTGCGCGGCAAATATGCCGGGCAGATGGACATGGCGCGGGCCAGCGCGATGGTGAAGGCCCAGCTCGCGGGGTGAGAACCGTCCGAACGCGCAGGATTGCTATTGCACCGGGTGCAGGAACGGTTCTTCGGGCCCGCTCACGTAGCAAATGACAACCTTTGCCGGTGTTTCACCACGGTTGTACCCGGTCATTTTCACATTGGGCGGTTCCGTGAAGGCCTCTCCAGCCTTTTTAACGAGAAGCGGATGACCGTCCATCTCAAGCGTGAATGTCCCCTCAAGGATGTAGACCGTCACAGGGTACTGGTGAATGTGATGCGGAGTTTTTTGTCCGGGATTAATGGTCGCTGTCATGACGGAAATCTGCTGCCGATCAATTTTTGGCATTCCGGCCACGACCTCCTTCACCAGGAGGTTGGGGCGGGCGTCTTGTGCAGAAGCGGGAAGGGACGAGAGCACAACAATAGCACCGAATAATCCGGCGCTGATCGATTGCCTGATCACGATAGCCTCCTCCTCCTGCGAGCCCGAGAGCCGCATTGTAATCCCGCGGGGGCCCAGCACGTCAACTACGAGGGTGAGCCTGCGATCTATGTTTTGTATTGAGGCGTCATGCCCGGCCTTGTGCCGGGCATCCACGTTCTCAGGCAAGACAGATAAAACGTGGATGGCCGGGACAAGCCCGGCCATGACGACGGTGTAGACGCTGTTGCTTGCGGGGAATGAGCGGGTTGCGCCGCTAATTTGCCGCCTTGATTCCCGCGCGCTGGAAAATCGGCGGCCAGCGCTCGATCTCCTCGTGCAAAAATTTGGAAAATTCCTCCGGGCTCGTTCCGCGCGGGATCAATCCGATCTTCACCAGGCCTGCAGCCACCTCCGGGCGCTTGAGCGCCGTGTTGAAATGCTGGCTGAGCTTTTGCACGACGTCTTTCGGCGTGCCGGCGGGCGCCAGCAGGCCGAACCAGGCGCCGCCGTCGAGCTCCGGGATCGGCAGGCCCGCCTCCGCGAAGGTCGGCACGTTCGGCAAGCTCTCGATCCGTTTCGGCGCCGCCACCGCCAGGGCGCGTACGTCGCCGTTGTCGATATTGCCCTTGGTCAGCGGGGTGCCGAAATTCAGTCCGACATTGCCGGCGATCACGTCCTGCAAGGCGGGCGCGCCGCCGCGGTAAGGCACATGCCGGATCGGAATTCCGCTCTTGGAGCTGAACAGCTCGCCGGCGATGTGCGGCAAGGTGCCGGCGCCGCCGGACGAAAAGGTCAGGTCTTCTGCATCCTTGTATTTGGTCAGAAATTCCTGCAGCGTCGAGACGCCGAGCTTCGGGCTCGCCAGCAGCACCAGCGGCGCGGTCACCGCCAGCGTGATCGGCGCAAAATCGCGCTCAGCGTCGTAGTCGACCGGCTTCAGATTCTTGTCGACCGCGATGCCGACCGTCGCCATCAGGATGGTGTAGCCGTCCGGCGGAGCCTTGGCGACCGCCATGGTGCCGAGCGTGATGCCGGCGCCGCTCTTGTTCACCACAACGATCTGGGTGCCGAGCGTTTCGCCGGCGTGCTGCGCCAGCAGGCGGGCGGCGACGTCGGTGGTCGAGCCGGGCGCCAGCGGCACCACCAGTTCGATCGGACGATTTGGAAAATTTTGCGCCAGCGCGGCCGGCGCGGCCGGCATCGAGCAGCAGACGGCGATGCAAGCGAAGAGGGCTTTGCGCATGGTGACCTCGCACATTGACGTGGCGCGAGTATAACGGAGCCGTGCGCGCTGGACAGGTGATCGGAAGCCTACAGCGCCGTAAAGCCAGCAAAATAGGCCGCGACATAGGCCGCGCCGCCGCCGGCCAGGATCAGGCCGGGGTGGATTTTCGGCAGCAGCACGAATACGAGGCTGGCAACGCCGAGGACGAGCCAGGACAGCGGGCCGGTCTCGGCGAGGCGGATCAGCACCACCACCGCTGCCGCCACGATGCCTCCGGCGACCGGACGTAATCCGGTCTCGATCGCCGTGTGCCACTCGGTGCCGCGATATTTGTTCCAGGCGCGGGCAGCGACGAAGCAGCCGATGCAGGCCGGTACGAACAGCGCCAGCGTCGCCACCAGGGCGCCCGCAAGGCCCGCGACTTTCCATCCGATCAGCGTGGTGATCATCGAGCCGGGGCCGGGGGTGACGCGCGCGATGGCGAACATCTCCAGAAATTCGCGCGCGGTGAGCCACTGATAGACGTCGACGGTCTGGTGCTGCAGCGGCGCATAGATGCCGGACGCGCCGCCGATCGCCACCAGCGACAGCGGGGCAATGACGATCAGCAGGGCGAGCAGCGATTCATCACGCATTGCTTTTCGGCTTTCTCGGCCAGGCCAACGCGATGGCGATCGGCGCCATCACCAGCACCACCGGCACCAGCGGCCAGCGCAGGATGCCGACCGGAATGAAAACCGCCAGCATGATGAGCACCGGCACGACGCCGGTCGTCGCCTGGCGCACGGCGATGTAGCCGAGCCGGACCAGCATGCCGATGGCGGCGGCGGCGATGCCGGCCACCGCGGCCTGGAAACCGGGAACTTGCAGCAGGTACTGGTACGCGACCGCGGCGCCGATCACCACGATGAAGGGGCCGCTCAGCAGCGCCAGCAGCGCCACCACGGCACCGGAGGCACCGCGCAGATGCTGGCCGATATAGACCACAAGGTTGCTGGAATTCACCCCGGGAAGCACGTGGGTGAGGCTGTAGCCGGAAAAGAACTGGTCGTCGGTCATCCAGCCGCGGATATTGACGACCTCGCGGTGCAGCCAGGCGCTCACGCCGCCGCCGAAGCTGAACAGGCCGACCCAGAAAAACGTGCGGTAAAGCTGGAGGAGAGGGACATGCGGCGTGACGTGCGGGGGCGGGGAATCGAGCGGAGGGTTTTGCGGCAGCGCCATGCCTGCGGGGTACGATGATAACAGCGGCGAGGCAAGCCCGCCGCGCGCACGTCACATTGGAGTTCGCCGGACGCCGTTCATCCAAGAGTCACCGGGGAATGCCAAACCTGACCAGCCACAGCCCGATACTTCCGGAGCGTGTGGCGCCGACGCCCAAGCCCTGCGCCATGAGAGAACTGATCATCTCTACGTATGAGGCGCTGATCATCTCTTAGGATGATTGTATTGGCTGCATGTGCCGGTAGCCTCCGCTATAGGGGGCTGGTGTTATGCGGGTTTTCGCGTCGGTATGGGCGTGCGCTGGCGTGCTTTTGGTGACTGCGGGTTGCGACCCGGCCACCGACCGGAGTTATTTCAGCAGGGGCGTCGGCACCGAGCTTTCTACGCCCGACATCGCGAACGCGACGGAACTGCAAAATCTCTACGTCGAACATATCTGCCGGCAGGCCGGTCTCGCTCCGGGCGCCTGCGGCATTGAAAACTTCGACGTGACGACCTGGACGCTTTTCGTCCAGGCCGGGATGAACGACATCGACCAGCGCTGCGACGCCTATCTCACCTGGCTTGACGGTGTGCGGCGGTCGCAAGCGCCGATCCTCAAGCAAATTACCGACACCGGCACCGCCAGCTCTCTGATCATGCAGGCGACCGGCGTGGGCGCGGGGCCGATCGCCGTCGTCGCCGCGGCCTTCGGGCTGGCGTCCAACACCTTCACCAACATTACTTCGCGACTGATCCTGGAAGTAAACGGTTCGACAGTGCAGGCGGTGGTGCTCGGCCGGCAGAAAACCTATCGCGAAGAGTTATTCGGTGCGGTCGGTAAGCCGCGGACAGCGATTATAGCAAGCAGACCGGCCGCGATCTTTGCACTGCGCTCGTACCTGCGTTTGTGCATGCCGATGACGATCGAGACGGAGATCAACAACACCGTCACGACTTTCGAGCGCGGCGGTGCTGCGGCGCTGGAACGTAAAGAACCGATGATCGCGGCGAGGAGTGTAGGCACCACGGTCATACGCAACGTGAATGCCCCGCTTCAGCGCCTCGCTCCGCTGCCGGCGACGCTCGGCCCAACGCGCATCGGCCCGTTCGAGGAAAGAATGCTGCGGAAAGACATGGAGAGAGCCCTGAGTATCTTGGGATGCGCAGGAACGGATCTTGGACCGCCGGGTTCGCCGGCGCGAAAGGCCTTGGCCAAGTTCCTCGCCGATAACGGCAGGCCCTCATCTGACAGGATCACAAACAGCGTGTTTTTCGATTTGCGGGAGATCAAGGCCGAGGGGAAGCAAGGGAGCTGTAGCGCCTGACCGCGAACGTGTTGTTGGGTGATCGAATCGCGGAGCGCTGTCCAGCGGGGAGACAGTCCTATGCCACTTGATCGCGCGAGCGTCGCGGAGGAATGCGTCCGGCAGGGAGTCTATATTGGCGTGGAGCCGCATTACCTGCTGGCGGTTGCGCAGCTCCGCTCCGGAATCTCGAGTGATGACGACGGGGAGCGAAAAGGCCTGTTTCGATTGACGCAGGCGGAATGGGACGCCAATAGCAACGACGACGATCTCGACATTCATTTCACGCCGGTACAGATCAGCAGCCCATTGCGGCAATGCGCGGTCTTCGCCGTGATGACGAGCCGTGCCTTTAATGCGTTCGCAAAGGCCAACAACCGCAATCCCAGCACCAAAGAGCTCTATCTTCAGCAATTTCCGGGCGCCGACACGACAAATCTTCAAAGGGCGCTGGACGACACTGCCGCGCTGATCGGCCCGGCCGCCGACGCTGTGCTCGATGAGCCGCAAGCGGTGTCCACTTTGCCCGCTCCCGACAAGCCGACGCCGGGACCGCCAAACATCACTCCCGATCCAATTCCGCCGGCGCCCGGCGCGCCCGGCGCGCCCGGCGCAACGCTTACCCTCGCGATGCTTCAGCGGCATTGGCGGCGTGCCGACCCGGCGCTGATCCAGGGCATGCTCGCCACGGCAGGCGTTCTCGGCAGACTCGGGATCAATACGCCGCTGCGTATGGCGCATTTCATGGGCCAGATCACCCAGGAGAGCGGCGGCGGAACCGAGATGACTGAAAAATTGAGCTACAGCGCCGAACGAATGATGGAAGTATTTCCAAGGCGCTTCCCGACGCTGGCCTCCACGCAGGGCTTTGTCCGCAACGAAAGAGCTTTCGGGAACAAAGTGTACAACGGTCGCATGGGCAACCGGCCTGGCTCCGACGACGGATTCGATTTCCGCGGACGCGGCTGTCTTCAACTCACCGGCCGCCACAGTTACGATGCAGTAGGTCGGAGTCTGACGCTCAACCTCGTCGACAATCCAGACCTTGTGAACGATCCTAAGAACGTTCTTCTGATCGCAGCAACGGAGTTCGTGAAACTCGGTTGCTTGCCCGAATGCGACCGGGACAATGTGGTTCAGGTTTCGGCGCGAATCAATCTTGGCCACCCGACGAGCAGTCCCGGCGCGATCAACGGACTTGCTGAACGCAAAAGGCAGATTGGGCTTTGGAAGCAGGAGTTCGGTGTCTGAAGCCATGACCACACGACCGGAGACTCTCTAATGGCAATCGATCGCGCGACATTCGCTGAAGAATGCGTGCGCCAAGGTGTGTTCTTCAGGGTTGAGCCGCATTACCTGTTGGCGGTCGCTCAGCTCCGATCCGGCATTTCGGAGGGCGATGACGGCGATCGAAAGGGCCCGTTTCGATTGACGCAAGCGGAGTGGGATGCAAACCGTAACAATGACGAGTTCGACGTCCATTTCACGACGGCACAGATCAGCAGTGCATTGAGGCAATGCGCTGTCTTCGGATTGATGGCGCACCGTTCTTTCGATGCGTTCATGTCGGCGAAAGGCCGTAATCCGAGTGCGCTGGAGCTTTACCTGCAGCAATGGCCGGCCGCCGACGGCGCTACATTGTCTGCTGATTTTCAGAAAGCGGTCGATGCCACCGCGGACCTTCTCGGGCCGGCCGCGGATGCGGTTCTCGACGATCCGCAATCGGCGCCGCCCGCAATAGCGAAGCCGGAACAATCCACCACGCGGCCGGTACCGGCGATCGAAACGGGCGGCGCTCCCGAATGGTACAGGTTGGCATCGAACGAGATCGGCACGCGTGAACAGGGCAATAATAGCGGGCCGGCGATCCTGCGCTACAGACAACTGGCGAAATGCGGTCAAGACCACGATCCATGGTGTGCAATATTCGCGAATGCGATGTTTGCTTCCTGCACGCCGCCCGTGACGGGAACGAGGTCCGCGTCATCTCAATCCTTTCGCAGCAATAATAGCTTCGTGAAGCTCACCGGACCGGCTTTGGGCGCGGTCGTCGTATTCTGGCGCGTCAGTCCGGCCTCCGGATTGGGCCACGTCGGCTTCTATCGCGGCGAGACCGCTGAATCGATCTATGTGCTGGGCGGGAACGAGGACAACATGGTGCAAATTGCGCCCATGTCGAAAAAACAGCTGATAGGCTACTGGTGGCCGGCGTCGGCCAATCTGCCGGCGATCGCCAAGATCGCCGTGCCACCCGGCACGCCGCGTCAAACAAGGGTGACATGACCCGTCTCAATAAACTCGCCTGTGTATAATTGGGAAAATCCCTCGTAATCCCGGCCTTTTCCCGCCTTGCCCTATAATCACGCCGATTCCCCTTTAGGGTGCGAATCAGCATGGGCTTCCCGCCGCAATTTCTGGACGAGCTGCGCGCCCGGCTTCCGGTCTCGGAAGTCGTGGGCAAACGCGTGAAGCTGAAAAAGGCAGGCCGCGAGTGGAAGGGCCTGTCGCCCTTCAACAAGGAGAAGACGCCGTCCTTCACGGTCAACGACCAGAAGGGTTTCTACAAGGACTTCTCCTCCGGCAAGCACGGCGACATCTTCACCTTCGTGATGGAAACCGAAGGGCTGAGCTTCCCGGAAGCGGTGGAGCGGCTTGCCGGCATGGCGGGGCTGCCGATGCCGGTCACCTCGAAGGAGGCGGAGGTACGCGAGGAGCGGCGCAAGACGCTGCACGACGTGATGGAGATCGCCGCCAAATTCTTCCAGGCCACGCTCTCCGCCCGCGCGGGCGCCAAGGCGCGCGGCTATCTCGCCGACCGCGGCATCGATCCCGCCACGCAATTGCGCTTCCGCATCGGCTATGCGCCGGGCGAGCGTTTCGCGCTGAAGGAGCATCTCGGCAGCCACGGCATTTCGGTGCCGGACATGATCGGGGCGGGCCTGCTGATCGCGGGCGACGACATCCCAATTCCTTTCGACCGCTTTCGCGACCGCGTGATGTTTCCGATCACCGACCTGCGCGGACGGATCATCGCCTTCGGCGGGCGCGCGCTGGAGAAGGACCAGCCGGCGAAATATCTCAATTCGCCGGAAACCCCGCTCTTCCACAAAGGCAGCAATCTCTACAATCTGCCCGCCGCGCGCGCGGCGGCGCATCAAGGCCAATCGATCGTCGTGGTCGAAGGCTATATCGACGTCATCGCGATGGTGGGCGCGGGCTTTGAGGCGGCCGTCGCGCCGCTCGGCACCGCGCTGACCGAGGATCAGCTCTCGCTGCTATGGAAGATGAGCGACGAGCCGGTGCTCTGCTTCGACGGCGACAGCGCCGGCCGCAACGCCGCCTATCGCGCGGTCGATATCGCGCTGCCGCGCTTGCAGCCCGGCAAGAGCCTGAAATTTGCGCTGCTGCCGGAGGGGCAGGATCCCGACGATCTGGTGCGCTCGGGCGGGCGCGAGGCGGTGGCGGAAGTGCTCGAGCAGGCGCGGCCGCTGGCGCAGATGCTGTGGACGCGCGAGACCGAAGCCGGCGGCTTCGATACGCCGGAGCGAAGAGCCGCGCTGGAAGCGCGCATTGCGCAGATCGCCGAAACCATCGGCAACGAGACCGTGCGCAAATATTACCGGCAGGATCTTCATGAACGGCTGCGCGCGCTGTTTGGCCAGAATGAAATCCCGCGCGCGCGCCGCGCCGCGGCCGGCGGCGCCGCCGAACGCTGGCGGCAGGACCAGTGGCAGCCGGGACCGGCGGGGCGGGGGCACTTGGGCCGCGGCGGGTCGTTTCCCACCGCCGCAGGCCGGCCCGGCCAGCCCTATCTGGTTGCCAGCCCGCAGCTTGCGACCAGCGCCATTCATCGCGGCTACCGCACCGCGATCCCGCCGCGGGAGGCCTTGATCCTGCAGGCGGTGCTCAACCATCCCTGGCTGTTGCATGACCATCTGGAGGAACTGGCCGAGCTGGAATTCCGCCATGCCGAGGCGGGGCGGCTGAAAGGCGTGCTGATCGACATTTATGCCCATGATGAGGGGATCGACGGCCCGCGCCTGCGGGCGGAAGCGGTCGCCCGGGGCGTCGGTGACCTGCTGGAACGGGTGGACAAGGCCATTACCAGCAATTCGGTCTGGGCCCTGGCGCCGGAATCCGGTCCGGCGGACGTTTTATCGACCTGGAAACAGCTTGTTGCCTTGCATCGGCAGTGGCATTGCCTAATTAAGGAACTGAAGGAAGCGGAGCTGGCCCTCGGCCGGGACGCCTCCGAAGCCCATTATTCGTGGTTGCGGGACGTGAAGGCGCGGCTGGCCGACCTTGACGGAACCGAGGCGCTGATCGAAGGGTTCGGCCTTTCATCGGGCCGTCCGGCGCGGACTTTTTGAGCCCGTCGCCGGTGTCCCCTTGCCAGCATGGCGGGGGCGTGAAAAAGGGTCTTGCCGGACGGCGGGAAGTGCCGGAATAAGAAGGGTTAATCGGAGTTTAACGCGGCATCGCCCATAAGTGTTTGATGCCGATTCGGGCGGGCCGCCGCCGTGTTTTTGTTGTCGGCGCGATTGTGGGGGTTTTCCGCGGACCCCAGCGACTGCCGGTCTGACGGCCAGGAGAAATGAATGGCGACGAAGGCAAAAGTAAAAGAAACCGAAAAAGAGACCGCGGAAAAGGAAACCCCGGATACGCCGGAAGGGGCGCCGCTGCTTGATCTGACGGATGCCGCCGTCCGCAAGATGATCAAGCTCGCCAAGAAGCGCGGCTATGTCACCTATGAACAGCTCAATGCCGTCCTGCCGTCGGAGGAAGTGACCTCGGACAAGATCGAGGACATCTACGCGATGCTCAACGAGATGGGCATCAACACGGTGGAATCCGAGGAAGCGGAAACCGACGAAGAAGAGAAGAGCGAGGAGGCCGACGACGAGGAGAGCGAAGGCGATCTGGTCGAAGCCACGCCGAAGCCGCTTGCCACTGTCGAGAAGAAAGAGCCGTCCGAGCGCACCGACGATCCCGTGCGCATGTATCTGCGCGAGATGGGCTCGGTCGAGCTGCTCTCGCGCGAGGGCGAAATCGCGATCGCCAAGCGCATCGAGGCCGGCCGCGAGGCGATGATCGCGGGCCTGTGCGAAAGCCCGCTCACCTTCCAGGCCATCATCATCTGGCGCGACGAGCTGAACGAGGGAAAAGTCTTCCTCCGCGACATCATCGATCTTGAAGCCACCTATGCCGGGCCCGACGCCAAGAACCAGATGGCGGCGAATGCCCCCGGCGCGCCCGGCGCCGACGGCCAGCCCGGCGCCAGTGGCAACGGTGCGACGCCTTTCGTGCAGGCGCCCGCGACGCAGGCCGCGCCGCCCGCCGCTCCCGCCTACAAGCCGGTGTCCGGCGCCCCTGAAGGCGACGTGCCGGCCGAAGGCGACATGGACGACGACGAGTTCGAGAATTCGATGTCGCTCGCGGCCATCGAGGCCGAGCTGAAGCCGAAGGTGCTGGAGATCTTCGACACCATCGCCGACACCTTCAAGCGGCTGCGCCGCCTGCAGGACCAGGACATCGAGAAGCGGCTCAGCAACGACTCGCTCTCGCCGGCGCAGGAGCGCAAATACAAGAAGCTGAAGGAAGAGATCATCGTCGAGGTGAAGTCGCTGCGGCTGAACCAGCACCGCATCGACGCGCTGGTCGATCAGCTCTACGACATCAACAGGAAGCTCGTCGGCTTCGAAGGCCGGCTGATGCGCCTGTCCGAAAGCTATGGCGTCGCGCGCGAGGACTTCCTGAAGAACTACCAGGGCTCCGAGCTCGACCCGCGCTGGCTCAACCGCGTGTCGAAACTGTCCGCCAAGGGCTGGAAGAACCTGGTCGCCAAGGACAAGGACAAGATCAAGGAGCTGCGCCACGAGATCCAGGCGCTGGCCGGCCTCACCGGGCTGGAGATCGGCGAGTTCCGCAAGATCGTGCATATGGTGCAGAAGGGCGAGCGCGAGGCGCGCCAGGCCAAGAAGGAAATGGTCGAGGCCAACCTGCGCCTCGTCATCTCCATCGCCAAGAAATACACCAACCGCGGCCTGCAGTTCCTCGACCTGATCCAGGAAGGCAATATCGGCCTGATGAAGGCGGTCGATAAGTTCGAATACCGCCGCGGCTACAAGTTCTCGACCTACGCCACCTGGTGGATCCGGCAGGCGATCACCCGTTCGATCGCCGACCAGGCGCGCACCATCCGCATTCCGGTGCACATGATCGAGACGATCAACAAGATCGTGCGCACCAGCCGGCAGATGCTCAACGAGATCGGCCGCGAGCCGACCCCGGAGGAGCTGGCCGAAAAGCTCGGCATGCCGCTGGAGAAGGTGCGCAAGGTGCTGAAGATCGCCAAGGAGCCGCTCTCGCTCGAGACCCCGATCGGCGACGAGGAGGATTCGCATCTCGGCGATTTCATCGAGGACAAGAACGCGATCCTGCCGATCGACGCGGCGATCCAGTCCAATCTGCGCGAGACCACGACGCGCGTCTTGGCCTCGCTCACGCCGCGCGAAGAACGCGTGCTGCGCATGCGCTTCGGCATCGGCATGAACACCGACCACACGCTGGAGGAAGTCGGCCAGCAGTTCTCGGTCACGCGCGAGCGCATCCGGCAGATCGAGGCCAAGGCGCTGCGCAAGCTCAAGCATCCGTCGCGGTCGCGCAAGCTGCGCAGCTTTTTGGATAATTGACGGGGCTTTCCGCCCGGCCTCAACGGGCGTAAGATACGAGCAAGGTGCTAACAGGTAGCGAGGACCTCGATGAACCGCCTTTGGTTCTTGATCATCACGCTCTCGATTTGGCTGCTGCCGCTGGCCGAGGTACTGGCCCGGCCGGCAGAAGGCCAACCGTAGAGCCGTCAGCAGCTCAATCCGGCCTGTTCGAGCTGGCCCTCTACGCGGTCACGGCGACGAGCGAGGATGAGTCCGGCTTCCTCGAACTCCTGTTCGTCCCTGGCCGCGAACCAAATCTTTGATGCCTCCCACGCCTTGATCTGCTTGTCCCTCGGCTCCGGATACGAAGGACTTTCCTTGCGTAGCGTCGCTACTTCCCGATGCAGCGCGATGGCTTTACCGATGTAATCGGCCGCCTTGCACAATTTCTCGCGTTTCTCGGCCCGCCCTTCGCGCGGTGCCAGCGCGAGCGCGAGTTGCACGCTCGCCGCCGTATCAAGAAAATTCGCTTCCGACGAACGCGCATCGATGCTGGCTTGGGTGCTGTCTTCCTGCTGCAGGCATCGCATGCTCGCCTTCACCAGGAAATCGCTATAACGCTCCATGTCGGATAGCAGACCCTTTTCCTTGGCATAGAGGAAATCCTCGCTGAGGAAGTAGAGGTAATTGTTCACATTGGTGAGGTGGGCGTTCATAAAGCGTTTGAAATGCTTCGACAGGTCATTGGCGCAGACCGCGGTCCGCCAGATCTCGCCCATCTCGTCGCTGTCCTGGAAGAGTTTCACCTGCTCGCGCCACGAGCGCGGGCCTGCCGTGAGGCTGGCTCGGGCCCTGGCGACAGACTGCACCGATTGAAGCCGGCGGACGATGTGTGCCGGAGGGGGGCTGGCTCCTGGCACCGCGTTACTGGCGAGAAAAGTCTCCCCCAGCCCGACGAGTTTCTTATATTGCAGGACGAGCGCATGATTGCGCGTCCCGCCGGTATTATCCCGCAGCAACAGTGCGGCGCTGAAGAAATGTACGCGCCAGATTGGGAACCATTTACGTGGCTCTTTCTCGCTCATGGGATTCTTCAAGAGCCAGCGGTGCAGGTCGCGCACCGCGGGATCGGTTTCGCCGGCTGCGTTCAACAGCATGGCCGAGAGCAGCGTCGCGTATGGCAGGTTCCAATTGAGCGCGTATTTGTCCGGGTCGGACAGCATTTTATTAAGGAGCTCGCTGGCCGCGTGCCGTTGCGTCGCGCAATTCTCCGGCTTGTCGTCATCCTTCTCGAACATGCTGGCATCGAGAAACTCCGCGTCGGCCAGTTGCCTCTGCGTATCACAGGCTTTCTGCCAGATCGCCTGCAGGCTGCTGATAACCTCCCGGTCCGCTATCGCGGCCGCCGCCTGGCCGGCGGCGCTCGCCGCATAGCCCTGGGTGAAGGCGCGAAAACGATCGATCATCGTTCGGTCGACAATGATATTTAGATCGTTGTAGCCACGCGCTGTGTGGATCGAGCCGAGCCGTTTCCCCAGCGGCGAGATGACATCCTTGGCAAAGGCGAGGTCCTTGGCGAAATCGTCGGCATTGATCTTGATGCCGATTTCCTCCGCATAGGCCAGATCGCGCTCGATTGAGGTGCCAAGCAGGGCCATGAAGGTCAAAAGGTAACCGATGCGGCCTTCGCCACGCTGCCCGCCGCTTACGCCGATCGGCGATGTGTCGGGGCGCGCGGATGTCAGGGCGCCGGGGGCGAACTCGATGCCGCCGCCGGCAAGAGAAATCTTCTGAAGCCGGCTGAACCAGCCATAGCGTTCCTCGGAGACGATGGCGGTGGCGAAAAGCACGGCCACCAATAGCGGGATCCATGACCGTGCCGCCGACTCGCGCGCCACCGGCACCGACACCGAATAGAGCCAGATGCCGAAGCCAACGCCGGTCGCCCACGGCAACACGACGGTTTTTAGTGCCTCGATGAAGCCGAAGCGGCCGACCCAAACCCGGATAAAATCGGCAACCAGCGGCCAGAAGAGGATAATCACGATGATGATCGCGAGCCACCAGCGGCCGGAACGCACCGCTTTTTTCAGGTCCCAGCGCGCGGCCGAGCCGCGCGACCACAGGTACGCCAGCAGCACGCCGGCTATGATGCCGATCCAAAGATGGAACATGACCCGTCTCCCCCAAAGACACCGGCCCTAGTCCTCCGCGGATCGTAGGGAAAACGTCTCCTTGTCGGACATCATCCAAAGGTCATGGGTTTACCGTGCCCGCTCGGCCATCCGATCGCGGCCAAGAACGCGATCCTGCCGCCTTTCAGAACGCGTGCTGCGCATGCGTTTCGGCATCGGCATGAACACCGACCACACGCTGGAGGAAGTCGGCCAGCAGTTCTCGGTCACGCGCGCGCGCATCCGGCAGATCGAGGCCAAGGCGCTGCGCAAGCTCAAGCATCCGAGCCGCAGCCACAAACTCCGAAGCTTCCTGGACAACTAGACGCCGCTTAGCGGCGTTACCCAGGCTCAGCGTTGGATGCGTCGCCGCGAAGTTGCGCCGGGTCTCCTCCCGCAACGCATGTTGTCTGACGGACTGAGCGAGGGGACGCGTTTTGGCTTGTAGCAGAACCCCTCCAGGCTTACGTGGTTGCCAGTCCTCTGCGCAGCCTCCTCCGCAGGTTGCCGACGGTTTGCGGTGCCGCGGTTTGCGTGCGCGAAAACAGCACCACGCTGCAAAAGGCTGCTATCGACACCAGCATGTTGGCCAGCACGTAAAACAGGGTGTAGTCCCAGCCCGAGCCCATATTCGGGAAGGCGGGCAGGAAATCCAGGCGCAGGAAGGTCAGCGCCACCAGCAGCGACAGCGCGGCGACCGCCATAGTCATCACCGTCAAGATCCAGAGGAACGATGCGCGCCGATGTTGTCTGAGAAACAGATAGAGCAGGGCGCAATAGGCGACTGCCACCGACGGCATCGTCCGGACGAATACCACCACCAGCTTGGTGATCGAGATGTCGGATTTAACCTCCCGCGCGGTGCCGTATTGGTAAAACTCGGCAGTAAAATGGATGGTCAGGGAAACCGCGAAACAGATGATCAGGATCGAGGCGATCGACCGCCCGAACTCGATCAGGAAGTCCGCGCTGAGTGAACGCCGGTGATCTTCGGCCTGCTTGACGAGTTCTACCGAAAGGTTTTGCGGCAGCATGGCGACGGATATCAGCAGGCAGATGAAGATCGAGGGTACGATCCTCCCGAGCTCGACGCCGAGATATTCGGTATTGGGCCAGAGCTTCGCCGATCCGACCAGACCCGGAACCAGAGGACGCATGAAATCGAGCGCATGCCAGATCGTCAGCACCGCCAGACCGAACAGCAGGCCGGCGAGCAGAAGCCCCGAGATAACCCGGCCAAGCTGGGTGGGGGGAACGACCAGATGGGGATCGATCAATCCAACGATTTGCGCCAATTGCTTTGGCCCGGACTTGCGCATCACGGCAATCAGATTGGAAAGCACAAGCGTGGCGATGAGCTCCCGCAGTTCCGGCAGCGACGCGCCTCTTACAGTCTGTGCCGCTTTGCTGGGGTCGCCGAGCCCCGCCTTTTCCAGCTGCATGTTGTAGAAGGCCAGATCGCCGTAGGCGGATTGCAGCTTTTGGCGCCAAGGGTCGTCGGAGAGTTTCTTGACTTCCGCCATCAACTGCCGCCGATTAGTCCCGCCGCGAGCGTTGATCGCGGTGGTGAGCGACTCGGAAAGATTGATGATCCGCCCCGGCACGTGCATCTGGCCATGGAAGAAATTGCGCTGGGCGTCCGCCACCCTGGCCAGACCCGGAATCACGGGCTGGGTGAGTCCCATGAACAGCGCGGCGATATAAAGTGGGAATGGGACGCCCTTGGTCGACGGCTCGACGCCAGTCAGTATCTTGATGGCGCCGCCCACGACCGGCTCGGAGATCTGGCAGGCGAGGTAATACAGCAAGAGGCTGACGACCACGAAAATAATCAGCGCGAAGCGATAGGTGGCAGCGCCGGCGAGGTCTTTGACGGTAAGATCGCGGAAACGGCCGATATAACGGCTGGTCGTCGGGTCGGCGAAATCCAGTGTGGAGAATCTGGCGGCTTGATAGACCGCGATCAGGAAGCCTCCGACCAGGAGTGCTTCCGGGTGAGGGCCGAGAATACTTTCAGACCAAGTCACGCTACTCCTCCCGGTGCCTCACCACGGGAAGCGCAGAACGATCTAGCTGCAGGCGCCGTTGATGCATCCAGCCGTTTGGAAGGGAGCATCCGCCGTGCTGCGATAATTGACAGCGATTAGGCCGGCGATGACAGCGAGGAACGTGAAGACAAGTGCAGCGATCAGTCGGATCATGGCGGCACCTCTAC
>DASSPI010000069.1:0-9112 GCA_035699705.1 Xanthobacteraceae bacterium | reverse complement strand
TCGCTTTCACAACCGCGCGCGCCACATCGGCGGCACCCTCCCCGCCCATGGCCCAGTGATCCGCCATGAACGCCTCAACGCCAAGCTTGGCGCAGGCGTCCTTCACGAGCTTGATCTCGGCCTCGGTGTCGGCGGAGAAGCGGTTGATCGAGACCACCGCCGGCAGGCCGAACTTCTTCACATTCTCCACATGGCGCGCCAGATTGGCCATGCCGATTTCCAGCGCTTTCAGGTCCTCTTTCTTCAGGTCGTCCTTCTTCACCCCGCCATGCATCTTCAGCGCGCGGATGGTGGCGACGATGACGACGCAGTCGGGCGAGAGCCCCGCCTTGCGGCATTTGATGTCGATGAATTTCTCCGCCCCGAGATCGGCGCCGAAGCCGGCTTCGGTCACGACATAATCGGCGAGCTTCAGCGCGGTCGTGGTCGCGACCACGGAATTGCAGCCATGCGCGATATTGGCGAAGGGACCGCCATGGATGAAGGCGGGCGTTCCCTCCAGCGTCTGCACCAGATTGGGCGCGATCGCCTCCTTCAACAGCGCCGCCATGGCGCCATGCGCCTTCAGGTCGCGCGCGCGCACCGGTTTGCGCTCGCGTGTATAGCCGATGATGATGTTGCCGAGCCGCTCCTTCAGGTCGTCGAGATCCTTGGCCAGGCAGAAGATCGCCATCACTTCCGAAGCGACCGTGATGTCGAAGCCGGCCTCGCGCGGGTATCCGTTGGCGACGCCGCCGAGCGAGCAGACGATCTCGCGCAGCGCGCGGTCATTCATATCCATCACGCGCCGCCAGACCACGCGGCGGCTGTCGATGCCGAGCGCATTGCCCCAATAGATGTGGTTGTCGATCAGCGCCGACAGCAGGTTATGCGCCGAGGTGATGGCGTGGAAGTCGCCGGTGAAATGGAGATTGATGTCCTCCATCGGGATGACCTGGGCATAGCCGCCGCCGGCCGCGCCGCCCTTCATGCCGAAGGACGGGCCGAGCGAGGGCTCGCGCAGGCAAAGCATCGCCTTCTTGCCGATGTGATTAAGCGCGTCGGTGAGGCCGACGGTGGTGGTGGTCTTGCCCTCGCCCGCCGGCGTCGGGGTGATCGCGGTGACCAGGATCAGCTTGCCGTCCTTCTTGCTCTGCAGCGATTTGACGAAATCCATCGACACCTTGGCCTTGTAATGGCCGTAGGGTTCGAGATTTTCCGCCGCGATGCCGAGCTTTTCCTTGGCGATGTCGAGGATGCGGCGCTTCTGCGCGGACTGCGAAATTTCGATGTCGGACTTCGGTGACTGGTGCTGCGAGGCGGGCATGTTGGGATCCTGCAATTTTGCGAAATTCAAGAAAGCGAAGGGGCGAGAAACAAAACGGCGGCGAGGACGCCGAGCGCGCTGCGAACCGCGTGCAGACGTCCCCATTTTTCAATCAAGGCGCGACTGCTGGGAGCGGCCTCCTGTGGCGCGGTGGCGGGCAGCGTGTCGTCCCCGACCCTCCTCCCCTGCAGGGGGAGGGAGAACAGCGCCACTCGACCTTCCTCCCGCTGAAAGAGGGAGGAGTGAGGAGGGGGTCCGTCGGCCAAAATCAGGCTCACGCAAACCTCGCCTTGGGCTGAATGTTTGCGGTCGCGGCCCATTCGCCGGCTTCGATCTTCTTGCCCTCGGGCGGCTGCACGCGGGTGAGCTTGAAGCGGCCATCGGCGCAGACCACGGTGACGCCGTCGGCTTCCACCGCGACAATCTCGCCGAGCTTGCCGGCGATGCCTTTGGGATTCTTCGCCGGCAGCGGCTGGGCCTCGAAAATCCTGATGGTCTTGCCGTCGAGCGTGGACCAGGCGCCGGGCGCCGGATTGCAGCCGCGGATCAGCCGGTCGATCTGTTCCCAGGGCTTGCCCCAGTCGATCCTGGCATTCTCCGCGCCGCATTTGCCTTCATAGGTCGCCTTCGATTCATCCTGCTTGATGCGCGGGGCCTTGCCGGCCTTCACCAGATCGACCGACTCCATCATCGCCTCGACGCCCATCGGAAACAGCCGGTCGAAATAGACCGTGCCGAGGGTGTCGGTGCCGCTGATCGGCGTCTTCTTCTGCAACAGCACGTCGCCGGTATCGAGACCGTTATCCGGCCAGAAGATCGAGAGCCCGGTTTCCTTCTCGCCCTTGATGATCGGCCAGTTGATGGCGCTGGCGCCGCGATAGGCCGGCAGCAGCGACGGATGATACTGGATCGAGCCGTGGGTCGGGATGTTGAGGAATTCCTCCGGCACAAACAGGGTGACGAAGGCCATCACCTGCAGGTCGGGCTTCAGCGCCTTGAACTCCTCCCAGACCTTCGGGTCTTTGTAGGAGGCGGGCTGATAGACCGGCAGGTTGGCGGCGAGCGCGGCCTCCTTCAGCGGATCGGCCTTGGCGCCCGGCTTCTCCGGCGCGACATAGACGGCGATGACGTTTTCACCGCGCTTGAGCAGCGCTTCCAGCACCGCCTTGCCGAAGGCCTGCTGGCCGTGAACCACGATACGCATTCCTCGCCTCCCCACACTCCGCTCCTGCCCGCGCAAGCGGGCATCCAGCGAAATTACGATGTTGCGCTGGGTCCCCGCTTGCGCGGGGACGAGCGGTTTAGTTACGCCGCCTCGGCCTTGGCGGGCTTCTCCGGCGGCGTGATCGCCCCGGACATCCTGATCTCGGCGATCTCCTTGTCGGAATAGCCGAGCTCTTTCTTCAACACCTCGTCGGTGTGCTCGCCCAAGAGCGGCGAACGTTTCACCTCGCAGGGCGAGTCCGACATCTTCACCGGATTGCCGACGGTGAGATATTTGCCGCGGCCGGGATGATCGACCTCCACCACCGTCCCGGTGGCGCGCAACGATTTCTCCTCGGCGATTTCCTTCATCGACAGGATCGGCCCGACCGGGATGTCGACTTCGTTGCAGATTTCCATGACCTCGAACTTGCTCTTGGTCATCGTCCATTCTTCGATGGTCGCGAAGATGTGCTTGAGCCGCGGCAGCCGCGCCGGCGGGGTGGCGAAGTCGGGATCGGTCTTCCATTCCGGCTTGCCGATCAGATCGCAGATCGCGCCCCAGACCGGCGCCTGGGTGATGAAATAGATGTAGGCGTCGGGATCGGTCTCCCAGCCTTTGCATTTGAGAATCCAGCCGGGCTGGCCGCCGCCGGAGTCGTTGCCCGCGCGCGGGACCGCGGCGCCGAAGGGAATGCCTTCGCCATATTGGCTGTATTCGGTCAGCGGGCCATGGGCCAGGCGCTGCTGGTCGCGCAGCTTGACGCGCGCCAGGTTGAGCACGCCGTCTTGCATGGCGCACAGCACCTTCTGGCCGCGTCCGGTCCGCATCCGCTGATAGAGCGCGGCGACGATGCCGAACGCGAGATGCAGGCCGGTGCCGCTGTCGCCGATCTGCGCGCCGGTGACGAGCGGCGGGCCGTCGCGGAAGCCGGTGGTGGAGGCCGAACCGCCGGCGCATTGCGCGACGTTCTCGTAGACCTTGCAGTCCTCGTAGGGCCCGGGGCCAAAGCCCTTCACCGAAGCGACGATCATGCGCGGATTGAGCTTGTGGATGTAGTCCCAGGTGAAGCCCATGCGGTCGAGCGCGCCGGGCGCGAAATTCTCCACCAGCACGTCGCAGTGCTTGATCAGCCGGTCGATGATCTCCTTGCCCTTGGGATTCTTGGAATCGATGGTGATCGAGCGCTTGTTGCCGTTGAGCATCGTGAAATAGAGGCTGTCCTGGCCTTTGACGTCGCGCAATTGCCCGCGCGTGATGTCGCCGACGCCCGGGCGCTCGATCTTGATCACGTCCGCCCCGAGATAGCCGAGCAGCTGGGTGCAGGTCGGACCCGATTGCACATGGGTGAAGTCGAGCACGCGCACGCCGTCGAGCGCCTTGCCGGCCTGGCCGAAGGGCCTGCTGCTGGGACGCGGCAGGCCGTTGCCGTTTTTCTTCGCCGCGGTTTTCTTGGCGGTTTTCTTGGCTACCTTCCTGGCGGCGGGCTTGTTCGCTGCGCGCTGCGCCCTGCCCTTCGCCTTCACCTGCTTTTTCTGTTTCTTCCGCGTCGCCATCGTTCGTCTCCTTTTGCTCCACTCATGCCCGCACCAGCGGGCATCCAGTTCCCGGTGTTCTGGATCCCCGCGTACGCGGGGATGAGCGGTGAATTCGTCATTTGCCTATCGTTACTGTTTCTTTTTCAGCACGCTCTGCGGGTTGAGATTGCCGATGCGGCCGCTCTCGCTGCCGGCGGCCGGATCGATCACCGCGTTGATCAGTGTCGGCTTGCCGCTGTCCATCGCGGCGTTCACCGCGCGCTTCAGCTCGTCGGGCGTGGTTGCACTCACGCCGACACCGCCGAAGGCTTCCATGATCTTGTCGTAGCGCGCGCCTTTGACGAAGACGGTCGGCGCGGGATCCGCACTGCCGGTCGGATTGACGTCGGTGCCACGATAGATGCCGTCATTGTTGAAGATGACGATGCAGACCGGCAGCTTGTAGCGGCAGACAGTCTCCACCTCCATGCCGGAGAAGCCGAAGGCTGAGTCGCCTTCGACCGCCAGCACGGGCTTTCCTGTCTCGATCGCGGCGGCAACGGCGTATCCCATGCCGATGCCCATGACGCCCCAGGTGCCCACGTCCAGGCGCTTGCGCGGCTGATACATATCGATGATGCCGCGCGCCAGATCGAGCGTATTGGCGCCTTCGTTGACCAGGATGGCGTCGGGCCGCTCCTTGATGATGGTGCGCAGCACGCCGAGCGCGCCGTGATAGTCCATCGGCGAGTTGTTGTTCATCAGCCGCGGCGCCATCTTGGAGACGTTCTCTTCGCGCTTTTTGCCGACGGCGCTGGTCCAATCAGCCGGCGGGGCGGGCCATTTGGCCCCCATGCCTTGCAGCAGCGCCGAGACGCAGGAGCCGATATCGCCGACGAGCGGCGCGGCGATCTCGACGTTGGAGTCCATTTCCTTCGGCTCGATGTCGATCTGAATGAATTTCTTGGAGTGAGGCTCGCCCCAGGTCTTGCCCTTGCCGTGCGAGAGCAGCCAATTCAGGCGGGCGCCAATCAGCATCACGACGTCGGATTGCTGCAACACGGTGGAGCGCGCGGCGCCCGCGCACTGCGGATGCGTGTCGGGCAGGAGGCCCTTGCCCATGCTCATCGGCAGGAACGGAACGCCGCTCTTTTCGACCAGCGTGCGGATCGCGTCGTCGGCCTGCGCATAAGCCGCGCCCTTGCCGAGGATGATCAGAGGACGTTTCGCGCCCTTCAGCACATCGAGTGCACGCTTGACCGCGTCGGGTGCGGGAATCTGGGCCGGCGCCGGATCGATCACCTTCACCAGCGACTTCTGCCCGGCCGCCGCGTCCATCACCTGCCCGAACAGCTTGGCGGGCAGGTCGAGATAAACACCGCCGGGCCTCCCCGAGACCGCGGCGCGGATCGCCCGCGCCACGCCGATACCGATATCCGCGGCATGCAGCACGCGGAAAGCCGCCTTGCAGAGCGGCTTGGCGATCGCGAGCTGATCCATCTCTTCGTAATCGCCCTGCTGCAGGTCGACGATCTCGCGCTCCGACGAGCCGCTGATCTGGATCATCGGGAAGCAGTTGGTCGTGGCGTGCGCCAGCGCGGTGAGGCCGTTGAGGAAACCGGGGGCAGAAACCGTGAGGCAGACGCCGGGCTTCTTCGTCAGAAAGCCGGCGATCGCCGCTGCATAGCCGGCATTCTGCTCGTGCCGGAACGACAGCACGCGAATGCCCTCGGCCTGCGCCATGCGTCCGAAATCCGTGATCGGGATGCCGGGCACGCCGTAGATCGTGTTGAGGCCGTTGAGCTTGAGCGCATCGATGATGAGGTGAAAGCCGTCCGTCAGCTCCCGCTCCGTTTCGGCCGCAGCGGCCGGCTTATCTTTTACTGCTGCGTCAGACATGGCTTGACTCCTTCGTCGCTCGTTCCGGACGTTCAGTCCAGATAATCGGCATAGCGCGCTACGTGGTCGGCCAAGCCGAGCGCGTGCGTGCGCACCAGTTCTTCGGCGCGCATGGTGTCGCGCGCCTCGATCGCCTCGATGATGTGCATGTGGTCGCGGATCGAGCGGTCGGCGCGGTCTTTCTCGCCGATGGTCTTGCGCCGGATCATCCGCATATGGGTGAACAGGTTTTCCGCCAGATTGATCAGCACGTTGTTGTGGCTCATGCGGATGATGGTCTGGTGGAACTCGATATTCACTTCGGAATATTCGTCGAGATGCGCCGCCACCCGCCCGTCATGGAAGGTGGCGAACATCTTGCGCAGCACCGCGATCTCCCCGTCGGTGGCGTTCTTGGTGATCAGGCGGGCGGCCATGCTTTCAAGCGCGGCCCAGGCGGTGATCATTTCGATCACTTCGCGCTTGGTCTTGCGCACCACGTAAACGCCGCGGCGCGGCACCGAGCGGATGAAGCCTTCGCGCTCAAGCTGCGCCATGGCCTCGCGCACCGGCGTGCGGCTGACGCCGAAATCCTGCGCCAGCTGGCGTTCGTCGAGGCGGATGTCCGAGCGGTTGCGATAGACGTCCATGCCGGCGATGACGTTTTTCAGCGCGGCATAAGCCTTGTTCTTGAAGCTGTCGGAGGCGAGCGGCTCGAGCGCCAGCCGGGTGGTCGGCAAGGCCGGGTCCACCGCGGCTTCGTCAGGGCGGGGATTCAGCGATGGGAAACTTGTCGGGCCTGAGGTCATGACTGGTATACAATATTCCAAGGATGGGCTTGAACGCAAATGCCGCAGCTAACCGGCTACACCGACATCATATTTCCTGCCGTGAGCAGCCCTCCCGCGGCTCAATAGGCCGGGCGTGAACGCAGCCAGGCCCAGCCGTTGGAGATCAGCGGCCAGAACAGGGCAATCAGCCCCAGCGCCATGATCGTGCCCACGAGCCCGTTGGAAAAGAACACTGTGAAGCTGCCCTGCGAGCCGAGCAGCGACTGGCGGAATGCTTCCTCCGCCTTGTTGCCGAGCACGATCGCGAGCACCAGCGGCGCCAGCGGGTAATTGCATTTTTTCAGGATGTAGCCGAGCACGCCAAACACCAGCATCAGCATCACGTCGAAGGTTCTGTTGTTCACCGAATAGGCGCCGATGGCGCAGAACACCAAGATGACCGGGGCGATGATGCTGAAGGGGATGCGCAAGATCGCGGAGAACAGCGGCACGCAGGTCAGCACGATAATGAGGCCGGCGATGTTGCCGAGATACATGCTCGCGATCAGGCCCCAGACGAAGTCCTTGTTCTCGACGAACAGCATCGGCCCGGGCTGCAGGCCCCAGATCAGCAAGCCGCCCAGCAGCACCGCCGCGGTCGGCGAGCCGGGAACGCCGAGCGCCAGCATCGGCAGCAGCGCGGAAGTCCCGGCGGCATGCGCCGCGGTCTCCGGCGCCACCACGCCCTCGATTTCGCCGCTGCCGAATTTGCGGCCGTTCTTCGAGGTGCGCTTGGCGATGCCATAGCTCATGAAGGAGGCCGGCGTGGCGCCGGCGGGCGTGACGCCCATCCAGCAGCCGATGATGCAGGAGCGCAGCGACGTCACCCAGAAGCGTGGCAGTTTCTTCCAGGTATCGAATACGACCCTGGAATTGATGGTGGCGGTGCGCCCCTTGAACGCCAGGCCCTCCTCCATGGTCAGCAGGATCTCGCCGATGCCGAACAGGCCGATCACCGCGATCAGGAAGTCGAAGCCGGTGAGCAATTCGGTGAAGCCGAAGGTGAGCCGCAGCGCGCCGGTCATCTGGTCGAGGCCGACGGAGGCGAGCGCGAAGCCGATCATCATCGCCGCCAGCGTCTTGAACGGCGGCTCCTTGCTCATGCCGATGAAGCTGCAAAAGGCGAGGAAATAGACGCCGAATTTTTCCGCCGGACCGAATTGCAGGGCGAAGGAGGCGACCAACGGCGCCACCAGGGTGATCATGATGACGGCGAACAAGGCGCCGACGAAGGAGGAGGTGAAGGCGGCGGTGAGCGCCTCGCCCGCCTGGCCCTTCTGCGCCATCGGATAGCCGTCGAAGGTGGTCGCCACCGACCATGGTTCGCCGGGTATGTTGAACAATATCGAGGTGATGGCGCCGCCGAACAGCGCGCCCCAGTAGATGCAGGACAGCATGATGATGGCGGAGGTCGGCGACATGGAGAAGGTCAGCGGCAACAGGATTGCCACGCCGTTGGCGCCGCCGAGGCCGGGCAGCACGCCGATGATGACGCCGAGCAGGATCCCGACCACCATCACCAGAATGTTGAACGGCTGCAATACGACGGCAAAGCCGTGAAACAGATTGACGATTTCTTCCATGTCCGCTGAGCTTTCGTTCCCGTGCCGGTTGGTCCGGCTTGCCTGCTACGATCAGAACCCCAACATCTCCTCCACCGGCCCCTTCGGCAGGGGAACCAGGAACCACTTTTCGAAAACCAGGAAGGTCGCCACCGGCACGCCCACCGCAATCAGCGCGACGATCGGCCAGCGATATTTTCCCAGCCATTTCATGAACAGCGCGATCAGCATCGTCGACGAGACATAGATGCCGAGCGTGGGAATAATCCCGACGAAGACCGCGGTCGGGATGATCACCGACAGCACGCGCAGCAATTGGCCCCATTCGGCGAACAGCTTTCCGGCCGGCATGTCTATGATGACGGAGAAAAGATTCACCATGCTGGCGACCAGAATGAACAAGGCAATATAGAACGGGAAGAACCCGGCGCGCGGGCCTTCGGCGCCCCAGTCGATCCCGGCCTGAATGCTGCCGATAATGACAATCACCGCAAAGGCGATCATGGCCAGCGCAACGCCGATTTCCACCGTGCGATGACCCGGACCGGCCTCCGCGCTTATTCGAGCCCTTTTCATCTCAACTTGCTCCGCAAACGCCAGCAGAAAACCGCCGGCGGGTTGAGCCCGCCGGCGCGTGTTATGTCAGATTGTCACTTGGCGGCCAGGAAGCCGGCGTCTTTCATCAGCTGCTGATGGCGCGTTTCTTCCTTGGCGACCCAGTCGGTATATTCCTTGCCGGTCATGAAGGTCTGGTTGAACGCGCCGTCGGACATCAGCTTCTTCCATTCCTCGGTTTCCCGCACCTTCTTGAACAG
>DASSPI010000068.1:0-10732 GCA_035699705.1 Xanthobacteraceae bacterium | reverse complement strand
TTCGACCGCAAGCTTAGTGAAACCCCACGCGTCAAACCTCGCCGCGATCTGGACTCGTATCCGACTAGAACGGGAGAAGCTGATGAAATCGCCGGTCATTAAACGCTCGATTGTCATCGCCGGCCACAAGACAAGTGTCAGTCTTGAGGACGCTTTCTGGCAAGGTCTCAAGGATATCGCCGCTGCGCGGGATATGACCTTGTCGGAGCTTGTCGCCACCATCGATACCGATCGCCGCCATGGCAATCTTTCTTCGGGCATCCGGCTTTTCGTGCTCGATCACTATCGCTCGCAGGTCGAAGACGTCCCTAAGGAGGAATCGAACGGCCTGAATGAGCCGATTCAATTCCGCGACGTGGCTTCAGTTGTCGGGGCTGGCCGGTAATAGTTGCAGCGGAGGCGGAGGAGCGGATCGCGGCTGAGCCGCGGTTCCCCTCTGGGCACGAACCGGCGCCTGCGCCGGCCTTTGTTCTTGGATATTAGGCAAGGATGGGATTTCGATCGCCGGCGGCAGCGGCGGCGCGAGCGTGGGTGCGGCCGGCGAGCTCGGCGCCAGTATCGGCGGCGCGGCGGACGGCGCCACCAGCATCGGCGGCATGGGCGATGGCGTGGCTGAAGGCGCACGCTGTTCTTCCGTAATTGCCGCCCGGCGTTTGGCTTCCATTGCTTCGAGCTGTTTCGACTGGTGCTCCACCGCGCGCAGCGTAAGCCAGGCCGTCAGCGCGCTCACGTCCACCGTCCGCTTGGGATTGGCGAGCGGGCCGCTAAGCAAAATCGACACCACCGGCCGGTCGGCGGACGCATCCTTGTTTGCCTCCAGTGCCAGCCGCGCGCTCAGATTCTGTTCCATCAGATCGAGGCTGCCGCTCACCGTCAGGTCCGCGCCTTCCGCGCGCGTCACCAGATTGGTCAGGCGGATTTGCCCATGCGCGATGGTGATCACGCCGTCCGCCGAGGGCACCGCCAGCGTGCCGCTTTCCAGCGCGCCAGTGGCGATCTCGCTGATTTTCTTCATGTCGAGCGCGACGCCCTGATCGACCGCGCGCGCCGCGGTCTCGAAGACTTTGGCGTTCAGCGAAGCGAATTGTGCCCCCGAGAGCGACACCATCCCGTTTCCGGACAGCGAGCCGATCAGTGCCTGCGGACTGCGCCCCGTGCCCTCGAGATCGAGTTGCAGCCCGACACGCCCGGTCACCGCCGGCTTGTTGGCGTTGGCGGGCAGCGTTGCCGCCGTCTTGCCCTCGCCCGCCAGCAGCACGGCGGCATCGGCATTGTTCAGCTGCAGGCGGCCGTCCGCCGAGACGCCGTCGGCGCGTTTGTGAAAGACGATCTGCCCTCTGGCCTGACCATCCGCCACCCTGCCCTCGATATCGGCGAAAGTGATTTCCGACGGGCCAATTTTCAACGTGCCGCGCGCCTGACGCAGCGTCAGCGTGGGCGTGAGATTGACGCGCGCGCTGCGCAATTCGACTCGCCCTTCCGCGCCGTCCAAAAGGCCTTTGCCGAAGGGCTCGGCCGACCAGGCGCGCGCATCGGGCGAGCCGGGCAGGCCAACCAGCGCCGCGAGCGCTGCCGGCGCGTCGAAAATATCGGCCTCGATCTGGCCTTCGACCCGCATCACCGAACCGAAGTCGATCGCCAGCCTTCCACGCGCGGGGATGGCGGCGAAGGCGCCGGAGAAATCGCCCAGCGTGACCGAATGCCCCGTCAGCGCGAGGGTGCTGGTCAGCCTCACGGGCAGAGGGGCGGGCCGCGCCGATCCGCGCCGCAGCGGCCGGGCATCGGCATTCGCCACCGTGAGCCGCAGATCGGCCTTCGGCTCGTCGGCGCGCAGGTTCGCCACGCCTTTGACCGAAGCATCGAGGCCTCCGGCGAGCAGGCGGCCGTCGAGCGCGAGGGCGCCGAGCGGACCCGTTGCGGTCAGGTTGAGCTCGCCGGGACGATTGGCCTCGACCGCCAGCACGCCGCCGAGGTTGAGCAGATCGAGCACTGCCGAACCCTTGCCCGATTCGATCTTGCCCTCCAGCCGCACATCGGAACCGGCAAGGCTTTGCAGGTCGATTGCCGCGGCGGTCGCGATGCGCGCCACCTCGCCGCGCAACGTCATGCGCAGGTCGCCCGAGCGGCCGTCGAGTGCCAGTTTCCCCGCGCCGCTCTGTTCCAGGGCCAGCGTCGCGTTGAGCTGCGCCGAGGGCATGCGCTGCGCGACGCGGCGGACCAGATCGGCGGAATCCGGCAGGAATTTCTCCGCCAGCGTCACCACGCCGGCGAGATTGCGCGCGTCGAGCCGCACGTTCAGCGCGCCCTGAGGCGGCGATGAGGTCGCGTCGATCCGGCCGCTGACGTCGACGGCATTGCCGCCGACATCGCCGATCGAAAATCGCTCGACATGCAGCCCGGTAGCATCGCGCCGGAAACGCGCGCTGATGTTGGTGACCTGCACGCCCGCCACCACCGCGCGCCCGACACCCAGCCCCAGCGTCACCTCGCGCGGAGTTTCGAAGGTCGTGGCGCCGCGCGCAGCGTCGGCAAAGGACATCAGCGCATCGACGTCGAGCTCGGCGGCATTCAGATCCGCATCGAGCCGTGCCGGTTTCTCGCCCGCCGCCCAGGCATAGGCGAAGCTGCCTTCCACCCATTTGCGGTCGATCTCGGCGGTGAGCCGGTCGAAGGCGATCTTCTCGCTGCTGAGCGTGACCTCGCCGCGGGCGCGAAACGGTTTTATCCGCGCCGCGGATTGCGCGCTCTTGCCTTCCAGCCAGGCGATCAGTGCGGTGGGATCGGTAGAGTCCACACTCACCGGGCCGATGAAGCCGAGCCGCGTGGGCGCGAGATCGACCCGGCCGCTAAGATTGACCTGGGTGAATCCCGGCACGCGCAATTCAAAACCATCGAGATTCCAGACTTCGCCGTCGCTTCGCAGGTCGCCGCGCAAATTTTGGATGGTCGCGCCGGCGAGCGTCAGCGCCTCGATACTGACGCCGATGCGCGCCGGTATCGCGGGCCGCAACGCGCCGGAGAAAGTGTCGCCCAAGGTCTTGAGCGCGGCGAAAGGCAATGGCCGCCCGGCATTGGCAGAACCGAAGGCGCGGTCGAGATCGACCTGCATGGCGGCCAGAATCCCGTCGAACCGCGGCCGATCGCCAAATTTCAGCTCCGCGGTGCCGGTGAGCCGCACCGCCCGTTCCTCCGGGCCATATTGGAACTCGACCCCCTCGAACAGCGCGGCGGAGGCGCTCGCCTTGACCTTGGCGGTGAGCCGCCAGGGGTCGCTTGCGAAAGTCTGCCCGCTCGGCGTTGCGATGGCGGCGGGACGCGAAACGGTCATCGCGCCGTCGAAACGCGGCGCCGTCCCGGCGAACGACAGTGTGCCGTCGGCTTCCACCGCGAGCGGCTTTTCCACCGGCTCAAGATTCAGCCGCAGCTTGAGTGCGCCCTCCTCAGCCCGGCCGGCCGCAATGCGGAATGCATAGAGGTCGCCGGCAACCACAAAGGCGCCCTCGCCCCTGAATGGGCCCGCCAGCGAGCGCACGTCCCCATTGAACCAGAGCTTGTCGAGACTGATGCGCGAGCCGCTGCGGGAATCCGTCAGCACCGCGTGACCATCCTCGATATTGAGCCGATCGATCGATAACTGGTCGGGGTCGAACCCGGGCGCGATTGGCGGCAGCGCCAGATTGCCCGTGCCGTCGAGCCCGAGGTTAAATTCCGGCCCGACCAGATGCAGTTGCTGCGCACGCCATTTTCCGCCCACCAGCGAGCCCAGCTGCAGCTCGACCGCGAGCGAGCGGGCGCGCACGCCGCTACTGGCGGCGGAAGGGCCGACTTCGAGCCCGCGCAGGATCAGCGCCGGGGTGGGCAGAATGGCGACTTCGATCGGTCCGGTGATGCGGACGGGCGCGCCGATCAGGCGGCTGGCCTCGGCTTCGATGGACGGGCGAAAGCGTCCCCAGTCCACGACCGACGGCCCAATCAGCGCCGCCAGCAGCGCCAGAATCAACGCAATCGCAAGTCCGAGCAACGTGGTCTGCACGCGATCTCCGCGAAAGGACCAGCTTGGCCCAGTTAACCGCCCCGGCTTAAGGAATGTCGCAATATACAGGCATTCCGGCGCAGGCGCGACAGATTTGGGCCGCTAAATCCCCGCTCTCAGCCGCCCGCGACGATCTTTCCGGGGTTGAGAATCCCCTGCGGATCGAGCGCGGCTTTCAGCGCCCGCATGGCCTCCAGCGCCGCCGGCCCGTGCTCGGCAAGAAGGTATTTCATCTTGCCCTGCCCGACGCCGTGCTCGCCGGTGCAGGTGCCGTCCATCGCCAGCGCGCGTTCGATCATTCGCTCATACACCGCCCGGGCCCGCGCCACCTCGTCGGCGTCGGCCATGTCCACCAGCAGGGTGACGTGAAAATTGCCGTCGCCGACATGGCCGAGGATGGGCGCGATAAGCCCGCTTTGCGCGAGATCGCGCTGGGTTGCAGTGACGCATTCCGCCAGCCGGGAGATCGGGACGCAGACATCGGTAGCGAAGGCCTGCACGCCGGAACGCAGCGCGCGGCCGGCCCAATAGGCGTCGTGCCGCGCCTGCCAGAGCCGCGTGCGGTCCTCCGCCCTGGTCGCCCAATCGAACGGCCCGCCACCGAAGTCTTGCGCAATCGCGCCGAAGCTCTCCGATTGTTCCTTCACATGCGCTTCGCTGCCGTGGAATTCCACAAACAGCATCGGCTGCTCGGGCAGCGTCAGTTTGGAATAGGCGTTGCAGGCTTTGACCTGCAGCGCGTCGAGCAGTTCCACGCGCGCGACCGGAATGCCGGACTGGATGCTGGCAATCGCCGTGTTGCAGGCAGCTTCGACGGAAGGAAACGGACAGATGCCGGCCGCCACCGCCTCCGGAATTCCCGCCAGTTTCAGCGTAATTTCAGTGATCACCCCGAGCGTGCCCTCCGAACCCACCATCAGCCGCGTGAGATCGTAGCCGGCCGAGGATTTTTTTGCCCGCCGCGCCGTAGTGATGGTCTCGCCATTCGCCAGCACGACCTTCAGCGCCAGCACATTGTCCTTCATCGTGCCGTAGCGCACGGCATTGGTGCCGGAGCAGCGTGTCGCCGCCATGCCGCCAAGCGAGGCGTCGGCGCCGGGATCGATCGGGAAGAACAGTCCCTGGTCGCGCAAATGCTCGTTGAGCTGTTTGCGGGTGATGCCGGGCTCCACCACACAGTCGAGATCATCGGCATTCACGGCGATGACCCGGTTCATGTCGCGGAAAGCGATGCAGATACCGCCGAAGGGCGCGTTCACATGGCCTTCCAGCGAGGTGCCGGCGCCAAAGGAAATCACCGGCACGCGCTGCGCCGCGCAGAGCCTGACGATCTCGGCCACCTCTTCCCCGTTTTGCGGAAATACCACCGCATCCGGCGGCTGGTTCTCCAGCCAGCTTTGCGTATGGGCATGCTGCTGGCGCACGGCCAGCGACGTCACCACACGGTTGCCGAAGCGGCTTTGCAGCGCGCGCACGACCGCTTCGATCGCTTTGCCATCGCGCGGCGTCTGCGGCCCGATCTGCAACCTCATGACCTCCAATCTTCGACGATAGCAGAAACGCCGCCGGTGCAACAAAGCACGGGTTACCGCCGCGCCTGAGCAACGAACCGCCGGCCGCCCGCGTCCGCTTGTCTGAGCCTAGTTCGCGTCAATTTAACGAGAATAAGCAAGCCGCGCCAAGCTGACGCCAGCATTTCAGCCAAGCATTGGGACCGCAGCTGCCGCGCACGCCGCTCGTAGAAATCGTAGTCTATTGACCCATCGCCCAACCGTCGGACGTTCTGTAATTCGACTCCCATGCACCATCCCTCGAAGTGGCCGCCATTGTCCGCCACCTGTTTCCCACCGTCACGATTCCGCATAGCCGTCTCCATCGTTCACCCAGCACCTCGGTTGACCTTGGCAGGTAAGCCAACGGCTGGCTTTTAGACGGCCTTGAGTTTCGCTTGAGACGAGCTTGATTTTCGAGTCGCACGTTTTCGGGCAAATTTGCGCTAATCTCGGGGTTCACCGAGCGGAGGCCCTGCCTTGCTGTTCTTGTTCGAAAATTCCGTGCTGGACGCGAACCGCCGCGAACTGCGCCGCAAGGGCCAGCTGGTCCCAGTCGAGCCGCAGGTCTTCGACCTGCTTCTCCACCTGCTGCACAACCGTGATCGCGTCGTCAGCAAGGATGACCTGATCGCGAATGTCTGGAACGGCCGCATCGTCTCCGATTCCACGCTCAGCACGCGCATCAACGCCGCGCGCCGCGCGCTTGGCGACAGCGGCGAAGAACAGCGGCTGATCCGCACCGTCTCGCGCAAGGGCCTGCGTTTCGTCGGCAGCGTGCGGGAAGCGGAGATGCCGGCGGATGCCTCGCCGCCGCTGCCCGCCATGGCCGCAAAACAGGAGATCAGTTTTTGCAGAACTCCGGACGGCGTCAATCTCGCGCTGGCAGCCGTCGGCAGCGGACCGCCGCTGGTCAAGATCGCCAACTGGCTCACCCATCTCGAATATGATTGGGAGAGCCCGATTTGGTCGCCGCTGCTGCAATTTCTCGCCGGACGTTGGCGCCTGATCCGCTACGACGGGCGGGGCAACGGTTTGGCCGACCGCGACGTGGCGGACATCTCATTCGATGCATTCGTGCGCGATCTGGATACCGTTGTTGAGGCCGTGCAACTGAAGCAGGCGGCCTTTCTCGGCATTTCGCAGGGCGCCGCGGTGGCGATTGCCTATGCGGTCCGTCACCCTGAGCGCGTTTCCAAGCTGATCCTCTATGGCGGCTATGCCACCGGACGGAACAAGCGCGGATCGCCGGGCGAGGCCGATATGGCAAAGGCCTTCCTCGCCATCATGCGGCACGGCTGGGGGGACGAGCATTCGGCCTTCATGAGAGCCTTCAGTTCGGTATTCCTGCCGAATGGATCGCCACAGCAGATCAAGTGGCTCGTCGATTTGCAGCGCATCACGACGTCGGCGGAAAATGCCGTCCGCATTCGCAATGCATGCGATAATATTGACGTGACGAGCCTCTTGCCGAAGGTGCAAGTGCCGACGCTGGTGATCCACTGCCGGCACGATAATGTGGCTTCCATCGACCAAGGCTTGCTGATGGCCCGATCGATCCCGCATGCGAAACTGGTGACCCTGGAGAGCGAAAATCACGTCGTCTTGGCCGACGAACCGGCGTGGCCCAGGTTGATCGGGGAGATCGAAAGCTTCCTCTCGGCGTGACGCCCCCCGCTAGAGACCGCAGACCGCAGGTTGCCTGGCGGATTGCCCCTCCCATTCTCTTGCCACCATCGCCATGTTTAACGTGAAGAATCGCCCTTACATGCGATAGGTAGTTTGCATCTGGCCGGCGCATAATCCGGCGAAGTGGGCACCGGTTTCTCCGATAAGATTGTGCGCCAACTTATTGAATGGGCGCGCGATCCGGGCGCAAAACCGGTACCCACTTTTGCTGATCGCGCGAGCCGGATAACAAGGATTTCATGGCCGAACCGGTAAAAATCTCTTCTGAAGACAATGACTTGCCTGGCTTAAAGGCGGGCGGCATTGCCGCGCGCGCCATGCCCGGGCCGCGCGCCTATCTCGCCGACCTCAATCCCGAGCAGCGCGAAGCGGTGGAAAGCCTGGACGGGCCGGTGCTGGTCCTGGCCGGCGCGGGCACCGGCAAGACCCGGGTACTGACCACCCGCATCGCCCATATCCTCGCCACCGGCCGGGCGCGGCCGGGCGAAATCCTCAGCGTCACCTTCACCAACAAGGCGGCGCGCGAGATGAAGGAGCGCGTCGGCAAGATGGTCGGCCAGGTGGTCGAGGGCATGCCCTGGCTCGGCACCTTTCACTCCATCGGCGTGAAGATTTTGCGCCGCCATGCCGAACTGGTGGGGCTGAAGCCCGACTTCACCATCCTCGGCGTGGACGACCAGATCCGGCTGATGAAGCAGTTGCTGGAAGCGGAGAATATCGACGAGAAGCGCTGGCCCGCGCGCGTGCTGGCGCTGCTGATCGACGGCTGGAAGAACCGCGGGCTGACGCCCGACCAGGTTCCCGCCGGAGAGGCTGCGAGCTTCGCCGGCGGCAAGGGCAAGAAATTCTACATCGCCTATCAGGAACGGCTGAAGGTCTTGAACGCGGCGGATTTCGGCGACCTCCTGCTGGAGAATATCCGCCTGTTCCGCCGGCACCCCGGCGTGCTGCGGCAGTATCAGGACCGCTTCAAATACATCCTGGTGGACGAATATCAGGACACCAACGTCGCGCAGTATCTCTGGCTGCGCTTGCTGGGACAATCGCAGCCCGCAGCCGCGCCTTCTATCCCCTCTCCCCTCGCGGGAGAGGGTGGCGAAGTCGAGCGGAGCGAGTCTGAGCCGGGTGAGGGGGTGGAGCTAGCCGATACCTTTGCCCCCTCACCCGCCTCGCAGCCTGCGGCTGCCCGGCACCCTCTCCCCCAAGGGGAAAGGGGAAACGCGGCCATCGCTTCTACTCACTCGCGCGCGCAGAAAAACATCTGCTGCGTCGGCGACGACGACCAGTCGATCTATGGCTGGCGCGGGGCGGAGGTGGACAACATCCTGCGCTTCGACCATGACTTCCCCGGCGCCAAGGTCATTCGGCTGGAGCGCAACTACCGCTCCACCGGGCACATCCTCGCTGCCGCCTCGCATCTGATCTCGCATAACCAGGGCCGGCTCGGAAAAACCCTGCGCACCGAAGACGTGCCGGGCGAGAAAGTCACCGTCACCGGCGCCTGGGATTCGGAAGAAGAGGCCCGCGAAGTCGGCGAGGAGATCGAGCAGCTCCAGCGCAAGAAGCACAAGCTCGACGAGATCGCCATTCTGGTGCGCGCTTCGTTCCAGATGCGCGAATTCGAAGACCGCTTCATCACGCTTGGCCTGCCCTATCGCGTGATCGGCGGCCCGCGCTTTTATGAACGCGCCGAAATCCGCGACGCGCTGGCTTATCTGCGCGTGATCAATTCCCCCGCCGATGACCTCGCCTTCGAGCGCATCGTGAATGTGCCCAAGCGCGGACTGGGCGACGCCACCGTGCAATTGCTGCACGATTATGCGCGCAAGAACCGTGTGCCGCTCACCGACGCCGCCCTCGCGGTGGTCGAGACCGACGAGCTGAAGCCGAAGCCGCGCAACGCGCTGAAAGGCGTGCTGGAATGCTTTGACCGCTGGCGCGTGCAGAAGGATGCCCTGCCCCACAGCGAGCTGGCTGAGATCGTGCTGGACGAGAGCGGCTATACCGAGATGTGGCAGAAGGACCGTTCCGCGGACGCGGCCGGCCGGCTGGAAAACCTGAAGGAGCTGGTGCGCTCCATGGAGGAGTTCGAGAACCTGCAGGGCTTCCTCGAACACATTTCGCTGGTTATGGACACCGACAAGGGCGAAGGCGTCGACAGCGTGTCGATCATGACCTTGCACGCCGCCAAGGGATTGGAATTCGACACCGTGTTCCTGCCCGGCTGGGAGGAAGGCATCTTTCCCAATCAGCGCGCGCTTGATGATCAGGGCCGCGCCGGGCTGGAGGAAGAGCGCCGCCTCGGCCATGTGGGCTTAACGCGCGCACGCAAGCGGGCGAAGATTTATTTCGCCACCAACCGGCGCATGCATGGCACCTGGTCGAGCAATATTCCCTCGCGCTTCCTCGACGAGCTGCCCGAGGATCATGTGGAAGTAACCGAGAGCAAGGGCGGCGGCTTCGGCATGAGCGGCTACGGTCCCTCGCGCTTCGACGAGATGGCAAGCTTCGGCTCGAGCTACGGCACGCCGGGCTGGCAGCGCGCGCAGGCCGCTCGCGCGCGCAATGCCCGCTCGAACGAGGACCAGCGCGGCGGCTTTTCCGAGCCGCGCGGCGGCTATTCCCGCCCGCCGCTCACGATCGAGGGCGAGCTTGTGGCGAAATCCACCGGTACGGTGTCGGAATTCGGCGTGGGCGACCGCGTGTTCCACCAGAAATTCGGCAACGGCAATGTGGTGGCGGTGGACGGCAACAAGCTCACCATCGCCTTCGACAAGGCCGGCGAAAAGCGCGTGGTGGATTCATTCGTCGAGCGAATCTGAATTTTTGTTCAGCCTCGCCGCCAGGCGGCTGACGCGAGGCGCGATGCGGAAAGCTCATAACCAAAATGTCGCCGACTAGTTCCTGAATGGCGCGCGGCGGGATGCAAAAAATTCCGCTGGACGGGAGCGCCAGCACCTCGGAGATTATTCGATGCGGAATCGTCCGCGCACCTTTCTCGAGAGGCTTATCATGAAATCGATATCAGCTTCTATCGTGGCCGTGGCGCTGCTCGCGGCGATCCTGCCCGCACAGGCCCAACGATCGCATCCGGAGGGCGCCGCGCCCGAGGCGCCAAAAGCCGTAGGAGATCCGCTGCAACGGATTTATCGCCTCTCCGGCGTGAGCGACAACGGCGGCGGGCCCGAAAGGGGACGGGCAACGTCGTTTCACTGCACCAGCGGCAGCGCGGTGAATGAAACATTGCGCATCCGCGTGCGGGATTTTAACGGCGTCATCGCCGGGGAACGGACCGTCACCATCGCGCCCAATCGCACCAGGACGCTGTCAACGCACTTCACAAGGATGTTCTTCGAAGACGCGGTCCTGAGCCCGGGCGAAGCTATCAACCAGGGACAGGCGGAAATCTTTGCCACCTCGGTCGATATCTTTTGTTCCGTCATGATCGTCGATGCTGAAG
>DASSPI010000067.1:0-15628 GCA_035699705.1 Xanthobacteraceae bacterium | reverse complement strand
GTGCCGTGGCGGAAGCGGTCGCCGGTGAAATGGTCGTAGCAGACCTCCACCACCAGTTTGGGCTTGAGCGGCTGCCACTCGGCCGAGCGCTTGGTCGACCAGCGGCTCGGCCCGCCGGGCGCGTTGCCGGTAAAGCCGGGAGGACCGATCAGCTTCTCCAGCTTTTTGGTCAACGCCGCGCGCTCGCTATTCTTGATGGTGGAGCTAAAGCCGACGTGATGCAGCAGGCCCTTGCCGTCATAGAGGCCAAGCAGCAGCGAGCCGACGAGCTTCTTGGCTTCGAGATAACGGAAAGCGCCCACCACGCAATCGGCGCTGCGGTAATTCTTGATCTTGCGCATGCCGCTGCGGTCGTCCGAGCGGTATCCGACGTCGCGCCGCTTGGCGATGATGCCGTCGAGCGTGGCGCCGACGCTGGTGAGCCATTTCTTCGCGTCAGCTAGACGCACCGTCGCGGGCGACAGCCGGATGCGATCTTGTTGCTTGAGATATTTCTTCGCGAATGCCTCGAGCAGCGGACGGCGGTCCGCCAGCAGCCGGCCGGTGAGGAGCTTGCCGTCCGCATCCACCAGCAGGTCGAAGACGATCAGCAGGGCCGGCGTCTCCTTCGACAGCTTGCTCACGCGGCTGGCGGCAGGATGGATGCGCTGGAGCAGGTCGTCGAAGGAGAAGCTGCCATTGCTCGGCACCACGATCTCGCCGTCGAGCACAAAGCGGTTGGCTTTGATCGTGCGCACCGCTTCGACAACATCAGGGAAATAGCGCGTCAGCGGCTGGCCGGATTTCGATTGCAGATCGATCTTGTCGCCGTCGCGGAAGATCAGGCAGCGGAAGCCATCCCACTTCGGCTCGTATTGCCATTCTTCGCCGGTGGGGATCTCGTCCACCGACCTGGCTTCCATGGGCATGAAGGGCTGACGCAGCGGGAGCATGAGTCCCTAACGCAAACGGCCGGCATTTCGCCGGCCGCTACGCTATTTTTTTAGCGAGATCACCGGGTCTCGCGCCTTCGGCGCGGCCCGGTGATGACGAGAAAACAAACCCGGCTACACCGCGGCGGTGATCCACTGCTCCAGCTTGGCCTTTGGCGCGGCCCCGACCTGGCGCGACGCCAGCTCGCCGTTCTTGAACAGCATCAGCGTGGGAATCGACATGATCCCGTATTTCGCCGCCGTCGCCGGATTCTCGTCGACGTTCAGTTTCACGATCGTCACCTTGCCGTTGAGCGTGCTGGAAATCTCTTCCAGCGCAGGCCCGATCTGCCGGCACGGTCCGCACCATTCCGCCCAAAAGTCGACGACGACGGGTCCGCTCGCCTTCAACACGTCGTTTTCAAAAGTCGAATCGGACACCTTGCCAACGGCCATGGGGAATTCCTTCGAATTGCGGGCGAATCTGGCGCCGCTTTAATTAGGGAAATGCAACGTATGAACGCGGGGGCGGAGCGTCAAGGTATGCCTTGGGCGGTGGCCGCCGCATCCAGCCTGGCGGCTGGAATCTCCATGATTTCCGGTATTTCCGTCCAGATAAGGGCCGCCCGGACGGGCCGGTCCGGATAGAGCTTCCGCAGCACCGCGCGATAGAGCGCAAGCTGGGTGACATAGCCTTCCGGGACGTCCTCGAGGCGCGTTGGGGCGGGATTGTTGGTCTTGTAGTCGCCGATCAGCACCGCCTTCGGCGTCACCACGAGGCGGTCCACCTGGCCCGACAACGGACGTCCGGCGAGGCGGCCCACGATCGGGACCTCGGCGCGGCTGCCCGGCAGGAACAATTCCGCAAAGCGCTTGTCGTCGAGCAGGGCCAGCACCTTTGCGAGCAGGGCCTCCTGTTCGGCGCTGGAAAATCCCTTCGCGTTGCGCGCGAGATAGCGTTGCGCCGCGTTCTCGCGCCACTCCGGCAGCAGGTCGGGAAGCGACTGCATCAGGCGATGCACGAGATTGCCGCGCGCCAGTGCCTTTTCTCTCCCGTCGCCCGAGGGGATGAAGGCAAGCGGCGTCTGCTCATCGTAAAACATCGATGGCGTGATCGGCTTTCGCGCTTCGGCATCCGCGGGGGCGATCTGGCGCAGCCAGAACGGCGGCGCCTCCTCCGTGGCGGGCAACGATGCGGCTGTTCCGGCTTCGCTCGCAGGCTGGAATTTCCGGAAACGCTTCACCGTTTCCGTGCCGAAGTCGGCCGGCTCTTCCGTCAGCAGGCCGGCGCCTTCCAGCCCTTGCCGCACAAGATCGTACCAGCAGCCCGCAGGCATCGCTTTTTCCCCGACCGCGCCGCAGATCACGAGCCGGTCTGCCGCCCGCGTCATGGCGACATAGAGCAGGCGCCGGTGCTCATCCTCGGCTTCGCCGACAAATTTCGCCCGCGCGAGAGATGTTGCGCTGACGTCGTCCGCCTTGCGCGGCACCCAGACGATACGGTTCGGAGTGCCGGGTGCCGCATTCTGTGCGGGCAGATCGAGCAGCCGGGGCTGCAAATGCGGCGGGCCGGCCGGCAAGGTGGTGGTGTCGGCGAGGATCACGATCGGCGCCTCCAGCCCTTTGGCGCCATGCACGGTCATCACCCGCACCTCATCGCGCGCCATTTCCATGTCGCGCTTCACCGCGGCGGAAGCGGTTCGCAGCCAGGCGATAAAGCCCTGCAGCGACGGCGTCTCGCGCGACTCATAGTCGAGCGCGAGCGTGAGGAATTCGTCGAGCGCGTCATTGGCCTCGAGCCCAAGCCGCGATAGGAATGCTTTGCGCCCGCCCTTGGCGCCGAGGAGTTCCGCATAGAAGGAAAACGGCGTGCAGTGACGCGCCGACTGCACGATGGCGTCGAGCTTGTCCGCAATGTCCGGCCGTTGCTGCCGCAAGGCGGCCCGCAGCATGCCTTTGCGCGGCGCGGCCAGCGCCAGCAGGTCATCCTCGGACAGGCCGAATAACGGGCTTTTCAGTATCGTCGCCAAGGCGAGATCGTCGCCCGGATGCAGCACGACGTCGGCCAGCGTCAGGAGATCCATGATCGCGATATGCTCGCTGAGCATAAGCCGATCCGCGCCCGCCACCGGCACGCCGGCATTCTTCAGCGCACGGATGATCGCCTCGAATAACGGCCCGCGCTGCCGCACCAGGATGAGGATGTCGCCGGCGCGGACCGCACGACGGCCCGGGGAATCGCCGACCAGATCGCCGCGGGCGCGCCATGTCTTCACGGCACCAGCGATCTGCCTTGCCAGTTTCACCCGCGGGCTGGTCGCCGTGGCGAGATCGAACGGCGCATCCCAGGGATCGACCTCGTCCTTCTCCTCCGGCTCGATCAGATCCCAGAGCTCGACCAGGCCGGGCGAGGCCGCACGCACGGCCTCATGCACCGTGGCCGCGTGAATGAAAGTCAGACCCTTGAAGGCTGGCGGCTGGCTGAAAACCGCGTCCACTGCCTCCAGCACCGCAGGCACGGAGCGGAAGGAATGCTGCAGCGGGACCGGGAGAAATGTCTTTTCCGCGTCTTGATGCGCCTTCTCGAAGAAGCGCCGCATCTCATCAAAGGCCACCGGCACCGCCCCCTGAAACGAAAATATCGATTGCTTCTCGTCGCCCACCGCGAAAACCGTCCGTGCCACGCCGCTGCGCGCGCCGGCGCCGGCGGTGAATTCGGAAACAAAGCGCTTGATGATGTCCCACTGCGCCGGGCTGGTGTCCTGCGCTTCGTCGATCAGGATGTGATCGATGCCGAGATCCAGCTTGTAATGCACCCAGGCGGCTTCCGTGCTGGCGAGCAGGTCGCGGGTGCGGACGATGAGGTCGTCGTAGTCGAGCAGGCCGCGGCGGTGCTTCTCGGCAGCATAACGGTCGAGGACGTCCATCGCCAAGGTGAGCAGGGCTTTGCTGCGGTCGCGGGCGAGGATGGCGCGCCGCTGCTCGCAGAGACTCCCGATCCGGTCTCGTTCGTCGGCGAAGCGCTGGGCGAAGGCAGGATTCTTCTTCGCCAAGCCGGCCGTAACCACGGCGCTGCGTAGCTCGAATTTTTCCGTGAAGAAGATTTCCAGATAAGCCAGCACGCGCGTGCCGCCGCTGGCCGCCGCCGCCGCCAGCAGGCGCCGCCCTTGCCTTTGGTCGTTTGACGAGCTTGCGGCGCAGGTCTGCGCAGCCGAGCTCCAATCTCTGAAGGGCAGATGCGGCCCGTCGACGATGGCGGCCTCGACCGCCTCCAGCGTGTCCTCCGGCTTGATGCCGAGCGCGAGCGAAAGCTGCGCCATGGCGGGCGCGATGCCGCCGGCCGCCTCCAGCCATTGCGAGATGGCGCCGCGCTTGCGGATGGCTTCGTTCAGCGCGTTCTGGAAGGCAAAGTCGCTGCAAATCGGAATGATCGCAGCCAGCGCCCGCCCGACCTCGCTGTCCGCGGAATTCGCCGCTTTCAGCAACACTTCCCGGCGGAGCTGCTCCAGCAACTGCTGCTGCTGGGTTTCCTCCAGCACGCCGAAATGCGCGGGCACATTGGCCTCGAACGGAAACTGCTGCAGCAGTTTTGTGCAGAAGGCGTGAATGGTCTGCACCTTCAGGCCGCCGGGCGTCTCCAGCGCCGAGGCGAAAAGCTGCCGCGCCTTTTGCCGAAGTTTTGCGCCGATGGCTTTCGTGCCGGCCTGCCGGATCTCTGCGTCGAGTCTTTCGTCGTCGAGCGAGGTCCAGCCGCCCAGCGTCTCGAAGATGCGGTTGGCCATATTGGCCGCCGCCGCCTTGGTGAAGGTGAGGCAGAGGATTTTTTCCGGCTTGGTTCCCTCCAGCAGCAGGCGAATGACGCGCTGCGCCAGCACATGGGTCTTGCCGGCGCCCGCATTGGCGGAAACCCAGGCCGATACGCCGGGATCCGACGCGTCATGCTGTTTGGTGATGAGGGCATCGGGGACGACGCGCTCGGTCATTCGACGTCCCCTTCCTCGTCGGCGACGCCGCCCGAGAGCGACCATTCCCGCACGCGTGCGAGATGGTCGTAATCGCCGCCGCTCCGGCCCATGAACATCGGGCGCTCGCGCGATGCGTAGCCGGTGTCCGGATCGGTGAATCTGACCAGAACCGCGGTCAGCTTGCGCAGCGCATTGTCGGCTTCGATGTCGGGCGTCGTCTTGTCCATGTCGACGATCTTTTGCTCGCCCGCCGGTTCGCCGCCACGCAGCTCGACATAGAGATACTTCGCGATCGACGCGCCTTCCGGAATGCCGTCAAATCCCCCCTTGCGAAGAATGGCGCCTTCGAGCGTGAGCTGCGGGGACAGTCCGGATTTCACCTGCTTCGAAGACGGCGCCCGGCCGGTCTTGTAATCGATAATGGCATAACGGCCATCGTCGATTTGCTCGATGCGGTCGGCACGCGTGTTCAACTTGAAAACCTTGTCGCCCAACTGGATCTCATGCGTGGCGCGGACTTCGGCATGAAGCCTGCCGATATTTTCCCGCCGTTCCTTTTCGAAATCGACGAACCAGCGTGCCACGCGCTGGAAGCGCGGCCACCAGAAGGCGCGCGCGTCGGGAAAATCCTCCAGCCTGGCAAAGCCTTCTTGGCCGAGCCGCAGCAGCTCTTCCAGCGGATCGGCGGGCAGCGCGTCCCTGTAGCGCTCGGTAAAGGCGCCGATCGCCTCGTGGATCACCGTGCCGCGGTCGCGCGCACCCGGCGGCGTATCGACCGCGTCGAGCGGCTGCAAGCGCAGAACATGGCGCGCATAGATCGAGTAGGGATCGCGCAGCAAGAGCTCGATCTCGGTGACCGACAGCGATTTCGGCCGCAAATCCACCGCCGGCTTCGGCTGCGGCCGCAACGCGGCTTTCGGCGTCATCTCCGGCTGATCGAGCGCGCGCGCCCAATGCAGATATTTCTCGCCCCGCGCCAGCGCCTGTTGCCAGCGCTCTTTGCCCGCCACCGCCTGCAGCCGCTGCGTGAAGCGCGAGGCGACCGTCGGCGCGCCGGAAAGCTTGGCGGCGCGGGTGAGGATCGCTTCCTTGGCGCCGAGCGACTGCGCGAAGTCATGCGCGGAAAGGCCGATGCGGCGCTCGGGCAGGTCGAGGCCAAGCTCGTGGCGCATCGGCCGGTTGAGCCAGGGATCGCTGCGGGTCTCCGGCGGCCAGACGCCCTCGACCAGGCCGCCCAGCACCAGCCGATCGACATTCTGCAGCCGCGCTTCCAACAGGCCGTAGATATGCACGCGCGTGCCCGGCCGGTCGGGCCGCCGGACGACGCGGTCGGAAATCGCCGCCCGGAAGAAATCCGGATAGTCGGCGAGCGTCATGCCGAAGGATGCCGCCGCGGCATGTTGCGCAATCTCGTTGAAGGCCAGAACAAGCGCGTTACCGTCGCTGCCGGCAAAGGCAGCGGCTTTGCCGTCTTTCCCTGTGCTGAGTTCTTCGATGGCGTCGCGGTGGCAAATGGCGATCTCGGGGAAGGACGCTGTTATGCGCGGCAATTTTTCCAGCGGCGCCAGCGCGGCGGCGAGACGGCGCGCCAGCTCATCGGCCGAGTCGAGTTCCGCATCCGACAGCTGCTTGCGCGGATCGCTGCGATAAAGCGTGCCGCGCTGGCTGCGGAAATTCTTCAGCGCCTGGATCAATCCTTCGGTGCCGGGCTTCGGCCGCGGCCCGCGCAGCACCGCCAGTTCCAGCGCGGCAACAGCGTCGGCCTGCGCGTTTTCTTCCGCGCCGAGCCGCAGCAGCGGGTGCTTGAGCAGAGCCAGCAGCGTCACCGGCGCAAGCCCGCCGAGCGCAGCGTCGGCGGCCAGGCGCGCGAAAACGCCGGCGGGCGTGTCCGGCAGCGCATCGCCGCCGGAATCATTTACGGCCACGTTCCAGCGCGCCAGGGCCGCCAGCACGCGCCGCGCCAGGGCGCGGTCGGGCGTGGCCAGCGCCGCCGTCATGCCCGGGGTTTCCACTGCCTCGCGCAGCGCCACCGCGGCGGCGAGTGCTTCCTCTTCCGCATTCGCCGCCTCGATCACGCTGATCGAGGACAGCGCCATGTCGGCCTGTCGTGCGAAATCCGGTGCCGCGAGTTTTTCCTGCCAAACCTGCGTTGTCGCGGCCGGGCGCAGGGCCTCCGAGACAATGCGCTCGCGCCCATGCGCCGCGGGCTCGGCCAGCACGGTTACTGCATCGCGCGCGATGCCGATGCGCTTGAGCAGGCCGTGCATGGCGAATTGCGCATGCCCGGCGGCGGGCGGAAGATCTTGTTCAATGTCGCCGCCGATGCTCTCCCAGGAATCCGGGTCGAGATCGGTATCGAGCCCGGGCAATACCATCGCGCCTTGCGCCAGGCCGGCGATGGTGGCGAGCAGTTCCGCTGTGGCGGGGATCGAGCCGGTGGAGCCGGCGGCCACCACCGGGCCCTTGCTGCGCGCCAGCCGCTCGGCTTCCGCCTTGATCAGCCGATCGCGCCGCGCCGCCGGCTCGATCTTACCCTCTTCCTGCAGGATCGACGGCCAAGTCTCGCGTGCGATCTTCAGGAAGCGCAGCGTGACCTGCCAGTAATTGTCCACCTCGCGCGGCACCAGCGCGTCGAGTTGCGCGAAGGGCACCTGCCGCGTCGCCAGATCGTCCATCAGCCGCGCGAGGTCGTCGGCCAGCGCCAGCGCCGCGGCGGGATTGTCGGCGACCAGCGGCGCTTCGCCCTTCTTGCTGGGCGCGAGAGCCTTGGCCCATGTCGTAACCTGCGTGGCGAGCAAGAGCCGCCGCTGCAGCCCGCCCAGGGCCTCCGGCACGTCGAGGGAGGCGCCGAAATCGCCGCGCCCGGCTTCGTCAAAGGCGATCTCGTCCTCATCGACATCGCCGATGGCGACGATGCGCGGCAGGATCGCCGCCTCGCTGCCGAGCACGTCGCGGAAGACATCGCGCGCCAGCCGCGCCGCACGGCGGGTCGGCAGATAGAGCGTGGCGGTCGCGAGCGCCAGCGGGTCGGCGCCGGGCGCAAAGCCGTCCACCAGCCGTCCGTCGATCAAGGCCTTGATCAGCGTCGGCAGGAAGGGGGCGGAGGCCGGGATGGTGAAGACGCGCGGAGGATTCGGCATGCGGGAATGATAGTCGCTGATGCGGCGGGGAGCGGCAAATTATGTGAACCCGCTCCCAAACCTCCCCCTTTAGGGGGAGGGAGAACCGTGCCGCGAATCTTTCCTCCCCCTGAAAGAGGGAGGACCAAGGAGGGGGTCAAAGGCAGGAAGCGGGTTTAGAAAAGCTACGCCGCGCTTTCCATCATGGCGGCTTCCGCCTCGGCCACCGCGTCAGCCGTGCCGACATGCATCCAGATGCCGTCGATGCGCAGGCCATGCAGGCGGCCCCGTTCGGCGGCGCGATCGAACAGCACCGTCAGCGGAAACGCGCCCTTGGGCGCATCCTTGAACAGCGCGGGCGCGAGCAGCGCCGCGCTGGCATAGGCAAAGGGCACCACTTCGCGCTCCGGACGCCGGCGCAGGCGGCCGTCGGTGCTCATGGCGAAATCGCCGCGCTCGTCATAGCCGATGCTGGTGGTGGTGGGCGCGAGCAGCAAGAGCGCGTCCATTTCCGCCGGATCGAAAGCCTGCGCGAGCCGTGGCAGGTTGGGTTTCACGCCGTCGATCCAGAGCGTGTCGGAATTCATGTAGAAAAACGGCGCGTCGCCCAAGTGCCCGAGCGCCTTCACCACGCCGCCGCCGGTGCCCAGCAATTCGTTCCGCTCGTCGGAGATCACGATGCGCGGGCGCGTGCGCCTGGCAAGATGGCCTTCCAGCGCGTCGGCCATGTAATGCACGTTCACGACCGCCTGTTCGACGCCGGCGTCGGCCAGCCGGTCGAGGGCGTAATCGATCAGCGCCTTGCCGGAAACTTTCACCAGCGGCTTCGGCAGCTTGTCGCTGTAGGCGCGCATGCGCGTGCCCAGGCCCGCGGCCAGCACGATGGCGCGCTTCGGCATGACGATCTTCGCAACGGGTCGTTTCATATCGCTTTCACCGTCGGCACATGCGCCGCATACCATTCGCGCAGGGAATTAAGGGAGGGATGCGCCAGCGAGCGCTGGAGATAACCGAATATGCGCGGCATGTGACGCAAATATTGCGGTTTGCCGTCGCGCATATCCAGCCGCGCAAAGATACCGAGAATTTTTGTGGCGCGCTGCGCGGCGACGGTGGCGTAGAGTCTTACAAAAGCGGGGGTGTCAAAGTCCGGATCCGCCTCCCGGCGCATCCGCGCATAATGGCCGAGCAGGGTTATCTCCAGGCCTTCCGAGGAATCCACGCGGGCGTCCTGCAACAGCGAGGCGAGGTCATAAGCGGCGGGGCCGAGCACCGCGTCCTGGAAATCGAGCAGGCCGACGCGGGCGATCCCCTCGCGCTCGGGCAGCCACAGCAGGTTGGGGGAATGAAAATCCCGCAGCACCCAGGTGGCCTGCGATTCCAGCGCGGGCTGCAGGGCGTCGCGCCAGAGCGCGAGGAAGGCAGCGCGGTCTTCCGGCGAGATCGTCGCCTTCATGCGCGGCAGATACCAGTCGAGCAACAACTCGATCTCGATCAGGAAAGCTTCGGCATCATAGCGCGGAATGCGATATTCCACCCGCGGGGAGACCGGCAGTGCGGGCGGACGCGGTTCGCTGTGCAGCGCGACCAGAACATCCACCGCGGCTTCATAGCGCTCCGGGATCGGCTTCGGCGGCTCGCCTTCCACCAGCCTTTCCGCGCCAAGGTCCTCGAGGATCAGCAGGCCCTGTTCGTTATCGGCGAAATAGATCGCCGGCGCGGACAGGCCGGCAGCGCGCAATCCCTTCGAGATGGCGATGAAGGCGCTGACGTCTTCGGCCAGATGCGCGATCGCGCTATAGGGCTTGCCGTCGCGCACCGGCGGGCCGTCGGCCTGGCGCGGCGCATTCATCAGAATGTAGCTCCGGCCGTTCAGCACCAGGCGTTCATAGGAACGGGTGGAGGCATCGCCTTGCAGATGCAGGCGCTCGGCGTCGCCAAATCCGCTCTCGTCGAGGAAATTGCGGATCGCCGCCATCCGCCCGGCGCGGGCTGCGAAGGTCCCGTAGCCGGTGACCCGCACATTGCGGAAGGTTTCGCCGTGCTGGGGCGAGATGGTGAAGGCGATATCGAGCCGGTCGGCTGGCAGAAAACCCGCGGCGCGATCCGGCCATTCCAGCAGCACCAGCGCGTCTTCCGGCAAATCGTCGAAGCCAAGCTCCGCCAGCTCGGATGCAGCACCCAGGCGATAAAGGTCGGCATGGACGATGGGGAAATCGTCGAGTTCATAGGTCTGGATCAGCGTGAAGGTCGGGCTCGGAACCTCGATATTTTCATCGCCGCCCAAGTGGCGGATCAGCGCGCGGGCGAAAGTGGTCTTGCCCGCGCCGAGGTCGCCCGAAAGCGTGATCAGGTCGCCCGGCCGCAGCGCAAGAGCGATGTCGCGCATGAAGCGGTGCATCGCCGCCTCATCCGGCAATTGCACGGAAAAACCTGAACCGCCGGCCGTAGTCGGAAGCATCCGCCGTCTCTCTTAGTCACCGGGCAGCAGGGCATCAGTATCCACCGCTGTTGCGGGAAGGCATAGCACCGATTGTTGTTTGTTCGGTTACCGGCCGGCGCGTCAAGCTGCCGATGGCGGAAAATGGTTATGCCGCCGTCCGCTCGGCACTGTGTTCGAGCGGGAAGGCGCAGGTCACCGTGGTGCCGCGGCCGATGTCGGAATCGAGCGCCACCGTGCCGCCATGCAGCTCGACGAAGGAGCGCACCAGCGAAAGCCCAAGGCCGGTGCCGCGGTGGTGCGAACCGAGCGAATGCGTCTCGAACCAGTCGAAGACCCGGTCCTGCACGTCCTGCGGGATGCCCGGGCCGCGGTCGGTCACGGCGAACACCACGGCATCGCGACGTCGTTCCGCCGTCAGCGTGATGGTGCCGCCGGGCGGCGAGAAGCTCACGGCATTGGCGAGCAGATTGAACAGCACCTGCCGCACGCGCTTCTCGTCGGCGACGAAGCTGCCGGCGTCGGGCGGCACCCGCATGTCGAGCACCAGCTCGTCGGTCACCAGCCGGTCCTGGATGCCCTCGACGGCGGCCAGCATGGTGCTGCGGATATCGACCGGGCCGAGGCTGAGCGTCATCGCGCCGGCGTCGATGGTGGCGAGGTCGAGGATGTTGTTGATGATCGCCAGCAGCGCGTTGGTGGAGGTGGTGAGATAGCCGAGATATTCGCGCTGCTTGTCGGTGAGCGGACCGGTGGCCGGGTCGCCGAGGAAATGCGCGAAGCCGATGATGTTGGTCAGCGGCGAACGCAATTCGTAGGAAACGTGATGCACGAAATCGATCTTGATCTCGTCGGCGGTCTCCAGCGCCTCGTTCTTCTCGCGCAGCGCCCGCTCCACGTTGATGGTATCGGTGATGTCGTGGAAGGCGACCAGCGTCGCGCCGTCGGGCAGCGGCACGGTTGAGCAATCGATCACGCTGCCGTCGCGGCGATCAAGCCGCGCGGTGAGCTGCTCGCGGTTGTCGATGGCGGTGACGGCCGAGCGCAAGGCGTACCAGGTCACCTCGTCATCATGCAGCGGCTGGCACAGCCCGATCACCGTCTCGATATGCGGCCGCTCAACCAGAGTTTCCGGCGCGAGCCGCCACATCTGGGCAAAGGCGGGGTTGTGCAGGCGCAGGCGGCCGTCGCTGCCGAACACCACCACGCCTTCGGTGAGATTGTCGAGGGTCTCGCCCTGCACCCGGATCAGCGCGTCGAAGCGGCGCTCGAGATCGAGCCGCTCGGTGACATCGTCGAACAGATAGGTCACGCCGCCTTCGGGATTCTGCGTTGTGACGACGCGCAGGGTGCGCCGATCCGGCAGATACCACACCGTCTCCGACGGTTCGGTGGCGCGATAGGCCTCGTGCAGCTCGTTCTTCCATTGCCGGAAGTCCTGCTCCTCCGGCAGCTTGCGGGTGGCGCGCAGTTTGTCGAGCACGGCGGAATCGGTGGGCCCCTGATCGAGGAAGCTCGGCTCGAGGTCCCACAGCGCGCGATAGGCCGTGTTGTAAAACGTCAGCCGCTGGCTGCCGTCGAAGATCGCAACGCCGGTGGCGAGCTGATCGAGCGTGCGGCGGTGCGCCTCGGTCACGCGGCTGAGCTCGGCGCGCAGCATCGCGACCTCGGTCGCGTCGATGCCGATGCCGGCGCTGCCGCGCTCGGTCGGCACGCTGCGGATATCGAAGGCGCGCCGGCTGCCGGCGACCACCGCATGCACGCGGCCGGTGTAGCATTCGTCGGCGGCGCAGGCGCGCGCCAGTTCCTCGCGCGCGGGGCGGTCAAGCAATTCCAATCCGCGCGCGACGGCGTCGGCCGGATTTTTGGCCTCCACCGCCCGGGCATAGGCGTGGTTGACGAAACTGAGCGCGCCGCTCTCGTCGCGCGCCCAGATCGGCGAGGGCAGCGCCTCGACGAGCGTGCGCAGTGAATCCACTTCACCCAACAGCTTGGCATATTGGATCGACAGCTCGGTCAAGTCGCGCCGCACGCCGCCGACATCGCGCAGCCGCAGCACGGCGCGGCCGCCGATGGCGCGGCCTTCGGCCTCCATCGGCCGTCCCGACAAGGTGGTGAGCGCGGTGGCGAAGCTTTCGCCCTCGTCGCGCAAGGCTTCCACCAGCCGCTCCATGGTGCGCGCCTGTGCCGGCTCCAGCCATGTGCCGAAGGCCAGCACGCGATGCGGCGCGGACACCGGCGTGACCATGCTGGTGTCGCCGAAGATTTCCGGCTTGTCGCCGCCCGCGGCCCAGGCAACGATCACCTGCGGCTCGGCCAGCAGCAGCGCATGCGCGCGGTCGACGTCCGCCTTCAGCGCGATGATCTCCTCGCGGGCGGCGATTTCGGACTGCGCCGCGCGGCTGCGCGTGCGCACCAGCATGACCGCGGTCACCACCGCGAACAGCAGGATGCCGAGCGTCAGCGCCAGGCCCGCGACGTCGTGCGGATTGAGTCCGGTGAAATCAGCGATGGAATCGAGCGGCGAAAAATCGAACAGCGCGGCACGCGCGGGGGTGGCAGAGAGAAAAACCGTAGCGACGACCGCGAGGAATCCGCCTCGCCGCGGATGAGCTCGCAAGCTCCCGCCCCTCGCCCGGATCGCATCCGGCATGTCGCCTAGCCCCACCCTCGTCCCGGCGCAGCGCAAATCCAGCGCCGGGCGCGCGGCCTCCGCCAGGCCGCGAATCGTTTGACTTTAACCCCAAGAGGAATCGCGCCGAAAGAGTCCAGACCGTGAACGGCGTTCTGAGAAAATAAACAACCGCCGCTGCCTCGTCATGCCCGGCCCACGGGTCCGCGCTCTTGCGCGGTCCGATGACAGGCTCCGTCGGGGCATCCAGTAGCCGCGAGCGTTGGTGATTACTGGATCGTCCGCCTTCGCGGACGATGGCGGAGGAGAGCTTTGCGGGTGCCTGGCTACAGCCCTTCGAACAATGCGGTCGAAAGATACCGTTCGGCGAAGGACGGAATAATCACGACGATGTTCTTGCCCGCCATTTCCGGCCGCTGCCCGATCTGCAGCGCGGCCGCCACCGCGGCGCCGGAAGATATGCCGCCGGGGACGCCGTCATGCTTGGCGAGCACGCGGGCGGTGTCGAAAGCATCCTGGTTGCTGACGGCGACCACCTCGTCGATGACCGAGCGGTCGAGGATTTCAGGAATGAAGCCCGCGCCGATGCCCTGGATCTTGTGCGGGCCGGGCGGCTTGCCGGAGAGCACCGCGCTGTCTTCCGGCTCCACCGCCACGACGCGCAGGGATTTCTTGCGCGGCTTGAGCACCTGGCCGACGCCGGTGATGGTGCCGCCGGTGCCGACGCCGGAGACAAAGACGTCGACCGCGCCCTGGGTGTCGTTCCAGATTTCTTCGGCGGTGGTGCGGCGATGGATTTCCGGATTGGCCGGGTTGCTGAATTGCTGGGGCATCACCGCATTGTTGTTGGCGCGCAGCATTTCCTCGGCCCGGGCGATGGCGCCGCGCATGCCTTGCGCCGCCGGCGTGAGCTCCAGTTGCGCGCCGAGCAGGACCAGCATCTTGCGCCGCTCCAGCGACATGGAATCCGGCATCACCAGGATCAGCTTGTAGCCGCGCGCGGCGGCGACGAAGGCGAGGGCGATGCCGGTATTACCCGAGGTCGGCTCCACGATCACCGTGTCCGGACCGATCATGCCCTTGGCTTCCATCGCGTCGATCATGGCGACGCCGATGCGGTCCTTCACGCTGCCGATCGGATTGAAGAATTCCAGCTTGGCGAGGATGGTGGCCTTGACGCCGTGCATCTGCGGCAGGTGATTGAGCCGCACCAGCGGCGTATCGCCGATGGTTTCGGTGATCGAGCCGTAGATCCGGCCGCGGCCCAGGCGTTGCGCCATGCTGTCCTCCCCCCAATGATACGAGCCGTGTCTTATCGCGTTAATGCGAGGCGGTCGATCCACACTCGTCACCCCCGGCGCCTGACCGCCCATCGGGTTAACCCGATATGCGCGTTATAGTGCGGAACTCGGGCAAGCCCGGGCTCCGGGGGGTCCATCCCTTTCAAAGAGGATGGATTGCCGGGTCAAGCCCGGCAATGACGAAAGCCGACGACTCAGCCGGTCCCGGTCGAGCCGAAACCGCCGCTGCCGCGCTTGCTGCCGGCCAGTTCCTGGCTTTCCGACAGGTTCGCGCGCAGCACCGGCGCGATCACCAGTTGCGCGATGCGCGCCCCGCGCCGCACCGCATAGGGCGCCTCGCCGAGATTGATCAGGATGACCTGGATCTCGCCGCGGTAGTCGGCGTCCACGGTGCCGGGCGTGTTGAGCACGGTGATGCCGTGCCGCGCCGCCAGCCCGGAGCGCGGGCGCACCTGCGCCTCGCTGCCCGGCGGCAGCGCAATCGCGATCCCGGTCGGCACCAAGGCGCGCTGTCCCGGCTGGATGACGATATCCGCGGTGACGGCGGCGAGCAGATCGAGGCCGGCCGCCTGCGCGCTGTGATATTCCGGCAGCGGCAGATCGGCGCCGTGCGGCAGCCGGATCACCTTCACCTCGATCTCATTCATTTGGATTTTCCAAGGCTGCGACGATGCGGGCGATCAGGTTTTTCGCCACCTGGTCCTTACTTTGCGGCGGCCAGGATTCTACACCCGAACTTGTGACGAGATGCACCGTGTTGCGGTCGCCGCCGAATACGCCGGTCTCGGGCGAGACGTCATTGGCCACGATCCAGTCGCAGCCCTTGGCCGCGAGCTTTTCCCGCGCATGCGCGACGACCTGATCGGTTTCCGCGGCAAAGCCGATCACCAGCGCCGGCCGCCTGTCGCCGCGCTTGGCCACGGTGGCGAGGATGTCGGGATTTTCCGTCAGCGCCAGCGGCGGCGGCGTCTTGCCGGATTTTTTGATCTTCTGGCTCTGCATCTGCGCCAGCCGCCAGTCGGCGACGGCGGCCGCGAAGATCGCGATGTCGGCCGGCAGCGCCTGTTCCACCGCAGCCAGCATGTCCTGCGCCGTTTCCACCCTGACGACGCGCACCCCTGGCGGATCGGGCAGCGCCACCGGCCCGCTCACCAGCACCACGTCGGCGCCCGCGGCAGCGGCGGCAGCCGCGATCGCATGGCCCTGCTTGCCGGAGGAGCGGTTGCCGATATAGCGCACCGGATCGATCGGCTCGTGCGT
>DASSPI010000066.1:0-65235 GCA_035699705.1 Xanthobacteraceae bacterium | reverse complement strand
GGCGCCGACGCCAAGATCGACAGCTGGGACATCGTTTTCAAGCCGGAGAATATCGCCAAGTTCAAAGCCTGCGGCGTGCACATGCTGGATTCCGCCGACGACATCCTTCCCGCCGCGTTGAAATATCTCGGCCTTGACCCGAGCTCATCCAAGCCGGAGGAACTGGAAAAGGCTGCCGCGCTGGTGACGAAAATCCGTCCGAACGTGCGCAAATTCCACTCCTCGGAATATCTCAATGCGCTCGCCTCGGGTGAGATTTGCCTCGTCGTCGGGTTTTCCGGCGATATCAAGCAGGCGCAGAACCGCGCGGCGGAAGCCAAGCGCGGCGTGGAGATCGGTTATGCCATTCCGAAAGAAGGCGCGCAGCTCTGGTTCGACAATCTCGCCATTCCGAAAGACGCGCGCAACGTCGCCGAGGCGCATGCCTTCATCGATTACATGATGAAGCCGGAGGTGGCGGCGAAGAATTCCAATTTCATCGCTTATGCCAATGGCAATCTGCCCAGCCAGCAATTGCTGGACAAAGCGGTGCTGGAAGACCCGGGCGTCTATCCGCCGCAGGATGTGATGGATCGCCTCTATACCAACCTCGCGCATGACGCCAAGACCAAGCGGCTGATGAATCGCCTGTGGACCAGGGTCAAGACCGGCAAATAGGCAAGCCAGGCTTCACCGCCAGCGGCGGTGGAGCCAAAGCCATTGCTCCGGGTGCTCCCTGACCCATCCTTCAATGACGGAGTTGATAACCTGCATGGTCGCGGCGACGTCGATGTCGCCCTGTGCGTCGCGCGGTTTTTCGATCGCCTCGGCCAGGTCGACGCGGAGACGGTTTCCCGGCAGCCGCACCACGCGCGTACCATGGATCGGACAATCGACATGGCGCGCGAGCCGTGCGATCAGCGGATTGGCCTTGGTGCGGCGGCCGAAAAAAGTCACGTCGACCCCGCGGGAATTGTACTGATCGACCAGCATGCCTGCGTGGGTGCCGCGGGCGAGTTCATCGGCAATCACGGCCGGCGCGCCGAGATTGGTCGGCACCAGCAATCCCATCCGCGATGACCGCGTTTCCAAGACAAAGCGCCTAACCTGCGGGATCGCCGGCGGGCGATAGAGTGCCAGCGAGTTAAGGCCGAAAGCCCGGGCGGCGAGCGCCGGCAATTCCCAGTTGGCCAGATGCGCGGCGAAGATCAGCGCCGGCTTGCCGTCGTCGCGCAGGCGCACGAAACGTTCGATGGTTTCCGGCGTAAATTCGACCTGATCCATCTCCCCGGTGTCGGCATTGATGACATGCCATAGCCGGTCGAGATGCACGAACTCCGCGCCGATGCGGCCAAGATTATCCCAGACGCCGCCGAGCACGCGCTCGATCTCACTCGGCGGCCATTCGGGGAAGGCGGCCTGCAGATTGGCGCGGCCGGTGCGGTGTTCCGGCAGCCAGGGACCGATGCGCCGCAACAGCCGGCCGGCTTTTTCCCTCGCCCAGGTTGGGTCGGTGAGCCGCAAGGCCTTGAGCACCAGCAAGGCGAGTGCGCCCAGCAGCAGATAAAGAGCGGCCTTGGCCTGCCGCGCGGTGCGTCGAAAGGCTGACTGCATTGGCCCGCCTTTAGAAATGCACGATGACTTTGCCGAACACCTTGCGGCTTTCCATGCGCTCAAGCCCGCGTTCCAAATCCGCCAGCGCCACCTCGGTGTCGATCACCGGCAGCAGGCCGCCCGCCATTTTCGCCAGGCTGTCGCGGATATTGCGGATGGAAGCGCCGAACGAGCCGAAGATTTTGTATTGCTGCTGGAAGAGCTGCATCAGGTTAAGCGTGGTGCTCGGGCCCGAGGTGGAACCGCAGGTGACGAGGCGCCCCCCGCGCTTCAGGGATAGCAGCGAGCCGGGAAAGGTTTCGGCGCCGACATGCTCGAACACGACGTCGACGCCTTTCTTTGCCGTGAGCTTGCGCACCACGCCCTCGAAGCGATCGGTGCGGTAATTGATCACGTGATCGGCGCCGAGCGCCTTGGCCTTCTCCGCCTTTTCGTCATCGCCCACGGTGGTGATCACGGTGCAGCCCAGCGCCTTTGCCATCTTGATTGCCGCGGTGCCGATGCCGGAGCCGCCCGCATGCACCAGGATCGTTTCGCCCGGCTGCAGCTTGGCATTGTCGAACAGCATGTGTTCGACCGTGGAGAAGGCGATCGGCGCGCAGGCGGCGTCGCGCATGCTCACACCCTTCGGCACCGGGATAACCAGGCGTGCCGGGAGGTTGAGCAGATCGCGCGCGAAGCCGTCGACGTGAAAGCCCATGATGCCGCCGACATTCTCGCACAGGTTATCGCGGCCCTCGCGGCAGGCCTTACAGCTGCCGCAAGTCAGCGCGCCATACATGACGACCGGATCGCCGACCTTGAAGCCCGAAATATCCGGTCCGACGGCCGCGATTTCACCCGCCGCTTCGGCGCCCACGATCAGCGGCAGCTTGCGCTTGGCGAAAGCCATGCCACGGAACCCCCAGAGATCGAGGTGATTGAGCGCGACCGCCTTGACGCGGATCTGCACCTCGCCGGCGCCCGGCGGCGGGGGAGGCGGAATATCGGCAAGCTCGAGCTTGCGATCGCCGATCAGGGTGAGCGCGCGCATCCGTCAGGCGGGCTCGCGCGCCATCACCAGCGAGACATTCTGCCCGCCGAAGCCGAAGGAATTCGAGATCACGTGCGTCACGCGGGCGTCGCGCGCCAGGTTGGGCACCACATCGAGCGGAATCGCCGGATCCGGCAGGTTGTAGTTGATCGTTGGCGGGATGCGTTGATGCTCCAGGGTCAACAGACTGAACACCGCCTCGACTGCGCCGGCGGCGGAGAGCGTGTGGCCCACCATGGACTTGTTGGACGAGACCGGGATCTGCCTGGCGCGCTCGCCAAACACGCTCATCATCCCGACGCATTCCATCTTGTCATTTTCCGAGGTGCCGGTGCCGTGCGGGTTTACGTAATCGATGTCGTCCGGCGTCAGCCCGGCATCCGCCAATGCGTTGCGGATGCAGCCGACGATTGGTTTGCCGTCCGGGCTGGAACGCGTGCGGTGGAAGGAGTCCGCCATTTCACCGGCGCCTTCCATCACGCCCAAAATCCTGGCGCCGCGCGCCTGCGCGGATTCCAGGCTTTCCAGCACCAAAGCGCCCGCGCCCTCGGCCATCACAAAGCCGTCGCGGTTTTTGGAGAAAGGCTTGGCGGCGCCCGCCGGCGGCTCGTTCGAGGTCGACAACGCCGACAGCAGCGAGAAGCGCACCAGCGACTCCGCGTTGATCGAGCCGTCACTGGCGATGCACAGCGCCGCGTCGGTTTCGCCGCGCCGGATCGCTTCGATGCCGAGTTGAAGCGCGCTCGCGCCGGAAGCGCAGGCGGTGGAAAGCGAGATCGGCGAGCCCTTGGTGCCGAACCGGTCCGCCAGGTGATCAGCCACCGAGCCGAACAGGAACCGTTCGTGGTAGGGCGCAAATTGACTGCCGCCGCACACGCGCAGCAACTCGTCATAGTCGCACGCCTCCTGATTGAGCGTGGCGGCGATCTCGATGCGCTGCGCCCATTCCAGCTCGACCGGCGGCATGGCCAGGAACAGCGGGCCGGGGAAATCGCCGCGCGAGCCAATGCTCGATTCCATGATCGCTTCTTCCGCTGCCGTGGCGGCGAGCGTCTCGGTCAGAGAGGGGGCGGAGAAAGGCTCGACCGGCAGGAAATCGACCGAGCCGGCGATTTTGGTTTTCAGATTGTCGGTGGCAAAGCGGGTGATCGTGTGGATGCCGGATTCGCCCGCGGTCAGCCGTGCCCAATTGTCGGCCTTGCCCGCGCCGAGCGAGGTGACGACGCCGAGCCCAGTGACGACGACGATCGGCCGCCCGGCTTTATCGGTTTTTGCTGACATCCTTACGTTCCTCTTCAGGCCGCCGCTTCGACCAGCGCCAGGCCTTCACCACGCCAATGCCCCACACCGGTGACCGCCACCTGGGTAATGGCCGCGTCTGTGGGCGATTCCATCCCGGATCTGTCCCCCGGAGGGAACAGCTTACCACGGCTGACAACCATCGCGGCCAGCGCAATATTCATCGGAAATTGCGGCTCCATGGCATGCCCAAGATAAGTGCCGGTGGCGCGAATGGGAGCCTTGATCTGCTCGGCGAGGAAACCGCGCTCCTCGCCGGTGGCCGGCTCCGCGCCGCTCGCGCCCGAAAGCACGGCGAACTGCCCCGGCCGCAGGCGCTGTGCCACGCCGTCCCATAAGCGCTTGAGCGCAGAGCCGACGGTTCCCGGCTGCCGCTTTGAGCGGTCGGAGACAACCGACGACAGCTGCGCCAGCGCTTTGGCGCCGCGCGCTTTCGCATGGGCGCGCGATTCCAGTACCAGAAAGGCTCCCATCGAGCCCAAGGCGAATCCGCCGGCAGGCCCGCGCTCCCATACCGGAGCGAATTTGTCCTTCAGATTGCAGCGGCCGAACTCGTAAAGCATCAACAGATCCCGACGCTCGCCGTTGTGCGCGCCGCCGACCAGCACGATATCGCTTTGTCCGGCATTGATGCGGGAGACCGCGATCCGCACCGCGTCGACGCCGGAGGCTTCTTCCCCCATGAAGGTGCGTGACGACCCGGTGACGCCATGGACGATCGAGATATTGCCGGCGAGTAGATTGGAGAGCTGTGCCAGGAACAGGGTCGGGCGCAGGTCGTTCATCAGCCGCTCGTTGAGAAAGGAGTCGGGCAAGGGCGCCTTTTGCCGTCCGCTCAGGATCGCGCTGTCCACCGAGAGATCGCGCTCGCCCCCGCCGGCAGCGACGATCATGTCCATTTTCGCCAGCAGATCGGCATTGCCCTTGGCGTTCGCCGACTCCAGGGCCAGTCCGGCGGCGTAGGTGCCGATACGCTGCCAGGGCTCCATCTGCCGCTGGTCGCCTTTCTTTGGAATCTGCTTGTCGTAGTCGAGCGGCGCGATCGGATGCACGATGTAAGGCGCGAATGTCGTCGTATCGGCCCGCGGTTGCGCGCTCGACAGCGCCTGCCAATGCGCTTCCGCTCCTTCACCCAGACAAGAGACGATGCCGATGCCGGTGATTAGCGCCTCGCGGCGATTATCAGCCATCGGCGATCGCTCCCATGGGGAACTGCAGGCGCTCGGCTTCTTTCTGCATATAGCTCTTCAGGTCCGGCGCGGGAAAATGCACGACACGGAACGTGATGTCGCAGTCACAGGTGACCTTGCCGTCGACGCGGATCTCGGCCTGCGCCACTGCATACCCGGAGCCTTCGTGCTCGAGCTTCGCCGAAGCGGAGAGCTTCGTTCCCGGCGGGATGAAAGTGCGCAATTTCGCTTCCTTGAACGCGGCGAGGAACGGCATGCGTTCGAATTTCGTCAGGGCGATGATAAGCCAGCCCGAGGTCTGCGCCATCGTTTCCAGCAGCAGCACGCCCGGCATCAGGGGATAGCCGGGAAAATGTCCCTGGAAGATGGTGCTTTCGAGCGGGACGGTCGCTTCGGTCCGGATGGTGCGGTTGGCAAGATCCAGTTCGACGATGCGGTCGAGCAGCTGGAAATATTCTAGACGCATCCGATTGATTCACGCGCCCTTCGCAGCGACCAGCTCATCGATGCGCGCGCAGAGATTCTTCATGACGAAATATTGCTCGGTAGTGGCCTTGCCGTCGTTCACTTCCTGTGTCCATTGCTCGAGCGGGAGCTTGATACCGAAGGCCTTGTCGATGGCAAAGGCGATGTCGAGGAAGTCCAGGCTGTCGATTCCCAAATCGTTAATGGCGTGGCTCTCGGGGGTGATCGTTTCGATCGGTATATCGCAAGTCTCGGCGATGATCTTAGCCACGGTGTCAAAGGTCGAAGACATGCTAAATCTCTGATGGGAAAGGAGTTTCGGAAAAGCAGTGCGGACGGCTTATCCGCCTGAGGGCAGGACTTGTCCGGACCGGCTGATCCCCCGCGAGGTCGAGTGCCCGTATAGCGAAGAGACCCAGGGAGTTCAATGGCGGCCGGGGCGTTGCCAATCTGCCGCAGTGGACTGGGAAAGTGCTTTCCGCCCCTTCACCAAGCCGCCGCCGCGCAGGTTATAAAGCCCGCGGGACGGAGGATATCGAGAGGGGATAGAACGGAGACCGGGTGGATCCAGCCAGGGGCTGCGGTAACCCTTCGCCTCAATTAACGTTCGCGGCGTCGGTAATCGGGGCTGTTTCGCGCCCCTATGGCGATATAGTCCCGAACGGCAGGGGGACATTCGTGCATAAAATTTTGAGCGGCATTATTGCCACGTCCGTTTTTCTTCTTGTCGCGGAAACAGCGCTCGCCGCACAGGCGGCGAAGAAAAAGATACCGAAGCTACCGCCGCCGTCGCTGACCGGCATCGCCTCGGTTTATAAGTACAAAAAGCCACGCCGGAGCGCGAGTGGCGAAATCCTCAACTTCAATCGCCTCGTCGCCGCGCATCGCACGTTCCGCTTCGGCACCAAGGTCCGCGTCACCAACCGAAGGAACGGGAAATCGGTGGTGGTCCGCATCATCGATCGGGGACCTTTCATCCGCGGACGCGTGATTGATCTGTCACCTGCGGCTGCGCGCGAGATTGGCTTGGGCTGGGGGCTCGCCCCCGTCACGCTCGCCGTGGTCGGGAACAAGGCCTGAGCGCAAAACCGATTCAGCGATCAAGGATAGGCGCGTTGATCTCGGTGCAATTCTTCCGGCCCGCAAACACGCAGTCCTGATTCTTTTGCAGCAGGGCGAACTGCTCAGCGAGCCAGATTCCGGCGAACGTCAATACTGCGATGAATGCAAAAGCCGCAGCGTTGATGATCATGCGGCGGCGATAGTCGTCGGGCTCCGTGCCGTGCTCGTATTTTCGCAGGTCTTCGACCTCGGGCTTACAGACCTCGGCCTGGCCGGCGCCCGTTCGCGGCTTTCCCTTACCCGGGGAGGTGCGGGTCGGAAACAGCACGATCCGGCCGGTCTCTTGCTCCTGCGTTTCGTGCTGTGCCGGCATATCTCGAACCACGCTGTTCAGGAGCGCAGGATAGCACGGCCCCCCGTCGCATTAACCCCACCATCTGGCTGAAAATACCGCTCATGTCCCGCTGCTTGCGGGAGGGCCTGAGCGGACGGCCGATGTTGATGTTAAGGAGCGCGCCCGGTGCTGGGCGGCACGATGCATTTCCCGGCGCAAGCGAAAGCGCCCGTTTCCCGGCGCGGAAAGGGCATGCATTACGATTGGTTAACGTTGTCAAGGCTATATCATCACGTGCAAACAAGCTTTGAGGCAGGCCATGGCGCGGGACCCGGCTGACGAGTTACGGCGCTGGTCCGGCCCCATGAGCAATCTCGACGAGACCGAGCGCCGCTCGCTTTTTGATTCCATGTTGCCAAATGGGCGGCCCCGGATCGAAATCGCCGATGCCCTGCGCAACAACTGGTTCGAGATCTGGTATCAGCCGAAGATTGATCTGAAGCGTAAATGCCTCGCCGGCGCCGAGGCGCTGGCGCGCATCCGCCATCCGAGCTTCGGCGTGCTGCTGCCGGGAAGTTTTCTGCCCTATGCCAGCGAGGAAGGCACGATGCTGCTCGCCGAGCATGCGTTGTTGTCCACCTTGCGCACCTGGTCGACGTTCGATGCCGCCGGCTTCAATCTGCATCTTGCCATCAATGTTCCGGTCAGCGTGCTGCTCAAGCTGCCGATCCCTACGCTGGTGCGCGAAAATCGTCCGAAGGCCGATCACTGGCCGGGCATCATTCTCGAAGTCACCGAAGACCAGATCGTGCGGGACATCAAGCAGGCGCATGAAATCGCGACGCAGCTTCGCGTCAGCGGCATCACCATTTCGATAGATGATTTCGGCGCCGGCTATTCGTCCTTTTCCAGCTTGCGCGATTTGCCTTTCGCCGAGCTCAAGCTCGACTCCAGCTTCGTGAAGAATTGCGCCACCGATGCGACCAATGCCGCGATCTGCCAGACGGCGATCGATCTGGCGCACCGCTTTGGCAGCGCCGCCGTCGCCGAAGGCGTGGAGGCCGCGATCGACCTGCAAGCCCTGGTGGTGATGGGTTGCGATTTCGGCCAGGGCGTCCTGATCGCACCGCCCATGCCGCAGGAGCGTTTCCTTGGATTGCTGCGGCAGCGCCTGAACAAACCGGCCGCGCAACATGCTGCCGAGGCGCCCGCCGCCGCACCCGCCGCGATGGAGCGGATGCCGATGGCGGCAGGATCGCGGATCTAACTCTCCTCCGATCGATGCCCACGCGAAAAAGGCCCGTCCCATGACGGGGCCTTGCGTTATGAAACGTCGAACCTAGCGACAGGCGGCGCGCCGGTCGGTATCCAGATCGGCCGTGCTAGCTTTTCGTCTTCCGACGCTCGAGATGCTCAAGCGCTGTGTCAGCATGCTCACGCGCGGTTTCAGCCTGGGTTCTGCACTGCTCGTGCAGCGCCTCCAGTTCTTCATCTGAAAGGTCTTCGATCATTGCAAATTTATTCGGCACGCCTTTCAACGCCAGGATGAGCTCGGCCAGCTTCAACTGAATGGCCATGGTGTCGCGGTACTGGGTGTTCTGAATCAAAAAAACCATAAGGAAGGTCACGATCGTGGTGCCGGTATTGATCACGAGCTGCCAAGTATCACTGTAATCGAAAATCGGTCCGGTTGCGGCCCAAACGACGATGACCGTAAAGGCAAGCAGGAAGGTTGCGGGGCGCCCGGTAACCCAGGCGGTCGCCTGCGAGAACAAACTGAACCATTCCTGGATCTGCTTGCCCCGGGAAGGCGAGGCGTCGTCGGAATTGCGCAGACGCTTTGCGCCGGCATTCTTTTTGCGCGCCATGAATGATCTCCGTCCAAAAATCCTGAATTAACGCTCTTTGCCCAAAGCCTTGTGTCCGCGCCCCGCACCGTAACGAGCAAGCTCCACCGCCTAACGCCGTTGAATATCGCGCGTTCCGCCGAGCCTAACCGGAACCCGGCCATTGATTGGGCGTTGCTCCTGCGGTCGCAAAGAAGCGCGCCTGCCTCCCTGGAATATTCCGCGCCAACCACCGGAGAAAGAACTCATGAAAACCCTAGAAGACCTCTTATACGGCTTGCTGCAGGATGTTTATTACGCCGAGAAACAGCTGCTGAAGACCCTGCCGAAAATGGCCAAACAGGCTTCCAACGGGGAACTCTCGCAGGCCTTCCTTACACACCGAGATCAGACCGAAGGACAGATCGGACGGCTGGAGCAGGCCTTCGAGATGATCCAAAAGAAGCCAAGGGCCAAAAAATGTGACGCCATCCTGGGGATCATCCAGGAAGGCAAGGAAGTCATGGACGAGGTCGAAGACGAGGATACCTTGGACGCCGGCCTGATTGGTGCCGCGCAGGCTGCCGAACATTACGAGATTGCTCGCTATGGCACGCTCTGCGCATGGGCGAAGCAGCTCGGGAAACCGCAACTCGCACGCCTCTTGCACCAGACCTTGGAAGAAGAAAAGCAGACCGACGAGCTTTTGACCAAGATCGCGGAAAGCTCTGTCAACAAGGAGGCGATGACGGCTTAACCCAGGCCGAGAACTTACTCCGGGACTTATCTGCGCATGCGCTTGGGATCGGGCAGCGCCTGTTTGAGCTTCCCGATACCTTTCCATGGGTCGGCGCGCAGGCGCGACAATCGCTGCGGCAGGTTGAGCACCGTATATTGGCTTGCCGATTTGAGCGTATTAAGCTCTTCCCAGGCGATCGGCACCGATACCGGCGCGCCGGGCCGAGCGCGGGTGGAATAAGGGGCGACGGCGGTCGCCTCCCGGCTGTTGCGCAGATAATCGACAAAGATGCGGTTGCCGCGCGCCGATTTCTTCACGGTCGCGGTGAAGCGGCCGGGAGTGTCGGTCGACATTTGCTCCGCGACGCGGCGGCAGAAATCTTTTGCTTCGTCCCATGGCGTCGGGCGGATCGGCAGCACCACATGCAGGCCCTTGCCGCCAGTGGTCTTGAGAAAGGCCTTGAGTTCTAGCGCTGCGAGGCGCTCACGCACTTCACGCGCGGCAGCGACGATATCTTTCCAGCCGATGCCCGGGCCGGGATCGAGGTCAAAGACAAGCCGGTCCGCCTGCTCGAGGTGATCGATGCTGGAGCCGCGGGTATGGATTTCCAGCACCCCGGCCTGCACCAGGGCAATGACGCCTTCCAGGCCGTCCACCGAGATAGCCTTGTCACCGTCGGGTTCGGCCACAAGATGCAGCCGCTTCTGGTCGACCCCGGCGGACGCGTGTTTCTGGAAAAAGCACTCGCCCGCGGCGCCTTCCGGACAGCGCAACAAGGCAAGCACGCGCCCGGTCACATGCGGCGCCATCCATTTCCATATCCGCGTGTAGAAATCCGCGAGGTCCTGCTTGGTGACGCCGGCATCTTCCCAATAGACGCGGTCAGGATTGCTCAAGGTGACGCCCGCCGTCGCGGTTTTGTTCGCAACTGGCTTCTTCACCGCCGCCTTGGCCGCAACGCGCTTCGCCGCCGTTCGCCGTGGGCCGTTGGCTGTCACCATGGCTTTGAACTCCCGCACGACTTCCTGGGCAGATTTGTCCTCGCGCAATCCCTGGAAGGAAGCCTGCCGCACGCGCTCGCCATGCGTCCAGCCCCGCAGGTCGACTTCGGCCACAAGTTTCGGCTCGACCCATTTCGCGTTGCGGGCGCGTGTTTCTTCCACCGGCGCGGTGGCGAAGGGTGGCTTGTCCCGGCGCAGGGGCTGCAGCTTTGTCCAGAGCTCGCGCGCCATTTTGTGGGTATAGCCGGTGCCGACGCGGCCGGCATAGTGCAACTTTCCGTCCCGGTTATACGCAAGGATCAAGGCGCCGATCGCCCGCGGGTCCACGGTCGAGGGCGCGTAGCCCGCCACGACGAATTCCTGCCGGTCGGAGCATTTGGTCTTGATCCAATCGCCGCCGCGCCCGGGACGATAAGGCGCGCTGCGCCGCTTGGAGATGATGCCTTCCAGTCCGATCTTGCATGCGTGCTTGAGCAGCGTCGTTCCGGATTCGGTGAAATGCTCGCTCAGGCGCACCTGGCGGAGATCGGAGCCCGCCAGCAAGTCGGCCAAAGCCTGCTTGCGCGTTTCCAGTGGCACGGCCGTAAGGTCGTAACCGTCTTGGTGCAGCAGATCGAAAACATAATAGACGAAGTTTTCGCTGCGGCCTTCCTTCAAATCCTGCTGCAGTTGGGAGAAGGTCGCGACGCCGTCGTCGTTCTCGGAAACGATTTCGCCGTCGAGAATCGCCTGCTCCACCGGCAGTGTCTCCAGCGCATCCGCGATCGGAGCAAATTTGTCGGTCCAGTCGAGCGCTTTGCGCGTCAGGAGCCGCGCCTTGCCGTTATCGACCCGGGCCTGCATGCGGTAGCCGTCAAACTTGATTTCGTGGATCCAGTCGGCGCTGTCGGGCGCGGTGACGCCGAGCAGCGCGAGACAGGGCGGGACGAAGTCGGGCAGGGGAGTGCGGCGCGCGCCCGGAACCGGTTCTGCCTTGGCCTTCTTGGTCTTCGCCTTGCGTTTGCCGGCTTTGGCTTTGCTGATGCCTTTGCCATTGCGCGCGCGGGGGGCGGCTTTCGGTTTGGTCCTGCTTGTCTTCTTGGCAATCTTCTGCGCCGGCTTCGCGCGGCTCACCCGTTTTAAGCCGGCAGCGTTCTCTTTCACCGGGCGGTTGCTGTGCCATACGGCGCCTTCGGCGCCGGCGATCTCATCCATGCTCCGGCCGGTCGCGGCCGAAAGGTCCTCTTGTTCGAGGATGTCAGGGTCCTTGGCGCTGCGCGCAAAGTCGTCATCCGATTTGATCAAGAGCCAATTTTCGCGCTTCTCGCCCGGACGTTTATGCATGCGCACGAGGTGCCAGCTGCCATGCAGCTTGGTCCCCTCGAGGCGGAAATTCAGATGGCCCTTCTTGTAGCCGCGGTGCGCATCACCTTCTGGTTCCCAGGTGCCGCGATCCCAGATCATCACGGTCCCGCCGCCGTATTGACCCTGCGGAATCGTGCCCTCGAATTTGTTGTATTCGATCGGATGGTCTTCTACATGCACCGCGAGCCGCTTCTCGCCGGGAACGAGGCTCGGCCCGCGGGTCACGGCCCAGCTCTTCATCACGCCGTCAAGTTCAAGCCGCAAATCGTAATGCAGCCGGGTCGCGGCATGCTTCTGAATGACGAAAGCATTGCCCCCGCGTTTTCCGGTCTTGCCGCGCGGCTCGGGCGTGATCCCGAAGCGGCGTTTGGTCCAGTAGGTCTGAAGTGCCATTGATTCGTGTCTGATTGCGATGAATTTGCAACGTCATGGACAACCTGGGGTTCCTCGCGACGCCGTTGCCACCGGAACTATTCGCATGCGCCCAGAGTTTATCTCGCAGCGGTTACAACACCAATAAGGAGACGTCCGATGTTAGGCTGGGCTCTTACTTTTCTTGTGGTTGCGCTGATCGCCGCGCTTCTCGGCTTCGGCGGCATCGCAGGCGTGGCAGTAGAAGCGGCCAAACTCGTGTTCTTCGTCGCGATCATCCTGTTCGCGATCTCGGCGGTGGTCGCACTGTTGCGCGGACGGTCGCCGACAGTCTCTTAAGCTGCGGTGGCTAAGTGTGGAGAGTGCCCGTCGCGTCAGCGGCGGGCCTTTTGCTTAAAGAGGAGGGATCAGGCCCTTTCGGTGCGGGCCAAAATAGCGCGGGTGGTGCGGTCGGGGCCGAAATCGTCGACGCTTTCGACCGACATCAATTCCGACAGACGGGTACGGGCGCGATTGACTCGGCTCTTGATAGTGCCGACAGCGCATTCGCAGATTGTTGCTGCTTCCTCGTAGGAAAATCCCGAAGCGCCCACCAGCACCAGAGCTTCGCGCTGATCCGGCGGCAATTTGGCCAGCGCCGTGCGGAATTCCTCAAACTCGACCCGGCCATACTGCTCGGGATGCGATTTCAGCGTTTCGGCATAGCTACCGTCGCCATCCTCGACCTCACGCCGCCGCTTGCGATATTCCGAGCGGAAATGGTTGCGCAGAATGGTGAACAGCCAAGCCGACATGTTGGTGCCGGGCTGAAAGGAATTGATATTGGCCAAGGCGCGCAGCAGCGTTTCCTGCACCAAGTCGTCCGCGCGGTCGACATTGCCGCACAACGAGATGGCGAAGGCGCGCAGGCTAGGGACTGCTGCCAGAACAGCCTCTCGGACTGACGGGTCCAGAGCCATTACCGCGACTCCTTGTCATCCGGCTTATCAAGGCGGTTCAATAAATCCGAAAAGCGGTCCGGCACACCCTGATTGACGACTTCGTCATACAGAGCGCGAAGCTGCTGGCCGATTTTTGCTTGAATGTCGCGACCCAATTTCGCGTCGGTCTTGCCTGGGCTAGTTCCAGTTTCCATCTGCGAACGGGATCCCGTTGATTTGGCGTCTTTCATGTGTCCCTCACCGGCCCTTTCGATTTTCGAAGCGGCCGGCCCCCCTTGCGTCATCGGAGTAAAAGTCTCACCCCCAGGTTTTGTTCCATAGCCAGGGAACTTTTTCGACAATGAGCGGTTCCATTGCGGTAAAGCTGAATTAAGTATCCCTTGCGAGGGGTCGCCGGGGGTTAGCCCGGATATGAATTGGGAGGGTTTTCCGTGTCGACGTCTCAAGCCGTAGCGCAGCATCTGCCCTATCTCCGACGCTATGCCCGGGCCTTGACCGGCAGCCAGAGCTCCGGGGATGCCTATGTGGCCACCACCCTGGAGGCGCTAATCGAGGACCCGAGCGTGCTGGAAAAGGCGACCTCCACCCGGGTCGCGCTCTACCGTCTTTTTACCAAGATTTGGAATTCCGTGCCCGTTAACGAGGCCACCGAGCCGGCGAGCCGGGATATGCCGGTGGAGCAGCGGCTGTCCAACATCACCCCGAAGCCCCGCCAGGCCTTCCTGCTGGTCGCCCTGGAGGGCCTGTCGGAGGATGATGCCGCGAAGGTGCTGGATGTCGATGTGCCGACCCTGCGTCGGCTGGTGGAAGAATCGGGCCGCGAGCTGGCGGCCGAGATCGCCACCGACGTCCTGATCATCGAGGACGAGACTTTCATCGCGATGGATCTGGAGGGCTTGGTCGAAAGCCTCGGTCATCGCGTGCTTGGTGTCGCGCGCACCCATTCGGAAGCGATTGCGCTGGCCAAGGCCAAGCGCCCAGGTTTGATTCTGGCCGACATCCAGCTGGCCGACGGCAGTTCCGGCCTCGATGCGGTCAACGAGTTGCTGCGGCTTTTCGAGGTGCCGGTGATCTTCATCACCGCTTATCCGGAACGATTCCTCACCGGTCAGCGGCCGGAGCCGGCCTTCCTGATCGCCAAGCCGTTCCAGCCGGCGACCGTTTCGGCCGTGCTCAGCCAAGCGCTGTTCTTCGAGCGCAAGGCCAAGCGCCGCGAGCACCGCGCCACGGCTTAGCCGCTACTTCCGCCGCGACATCGCATATCCTAGCAGCATCGCCTCGATAACGGTGGCGACCTGCGCTTCTGCCGGCAGTTTCGCGAGGCTTTTGCGATATTTTTCGTCGATCAGAGGGCGCCGCACGGTAAACCACAGGAAGACGACCAAACCGGTCGCGAGCAGCGCATAGAAGCCTGCAATCATCAGATGGGCATACAAGGCGCCGAACGTCGCTTCCAGCGCCACCGCTGCCGCGACCGAGGCCTGATAAAGCGCGATCAGCCCGAATACGCCCACCAGCGCCCAGCACAGCGCGCGCCGGACCAGTCGGCTGACGATCCGGCCGATGGTGGCGCTGGCAAAGTCTGTGAGCGCCATGCTTACTCCACGTTATCCTGCTTGCTGATCAGGCCGAGCAGATAGCCGGCGGCCGCAGCGAGCGCGAGGGTCGTCAGCGGGCGACGCTCCATCTCCTCCCAGATCTTCTTGATGATGTCGGTGCTCGCCTCCGTCGCCTGGTTGGCGAGCGTATCGGTCGCCGTGTCCGCCGTGTCGCGCACCTGCGCGACGATACGGGCCAGGGTTTCGGAAACAAAATCGCTGATGTCGTCGGCACCGCCGGATTCATCCGTCTTTGCCTTGGCATTGAGGCGGCGCAGCCGCGACTCCAAATCTTGCATCAGTTCTTCCACGGCAGCGATATCATCGCTCGGCGACTTGCTTTTTCTGGCCATGTAAATTTGCTTTCCTGCGGGACGGCAAGGCAACCGGAGGCGCTCGCAAAAGTTCCGGCGCAAAAGAAGGCGCAGCCGGCCGGGGCCGGCTACGCCTAATTGATCGGCCGCGCGAGGGGGGAGGGGGATGCGGCCAATTACCCCTTTCAATGCGCGGCAGCAATCAAGGTTCCGAGAACAAAGGCGGATATTGAATATTTGGACCCAGGCGCGGACAGGTGACAGGCGCCGCGGCTGCGGTCGTCTTGATGCTATCCCGCGAACGATGCACTGGTGTCGCCGCGGTTGCGACACCACATTAGTATACTTGGCTTATTGTTCTACGAGTTTGCTTGGTGCGGCAACACGGGAAGCAATTGAAGACAGTATCCCCCAGCGAGGGTGGCGCGTCCGTACGCCGTCTTCCGCCGGAGCAGCTGGAAACTGCTCTGGCGGAAGCGAATATCTATGTCTTCCGGCAGGACGCGGATCTCCGCTACACTTGGGTTTACGGCCCGCAAGGCGGCGGCGATGGCCTCACCGGCCGCACCGATGAGGAGCTTTTGCCATCGCGCGAACGTGAGGCGGTAGTCGCCGTCAAGCAACGCGTGCTGCAGACCGGCGTGCCGGCGGATTGCGAGGTATCTTATGCCTTGCCGGAAGGCCGTAAGCTCTTCGCCTTGCACGTGCACCCAATCCTCGGGCCCGACCGCAAAGTCGTCGGCATCACTACCACCGCCACTGATATTTCCCGTGTCCGCTCGCTGGAGAGCGAGCACCGCGACCTGAGCGAGGAACTGGCTGGCACCTTGCAGCGCTATGAGACCGCGCTGCGCGGCTCGAACGTCACCGTTTACACGCAGGATCGCGACCTGCGTTACACCTCGATCAGCAATCCCATGTTCGAGCGCAAGCTCGACGAGATCATCGGCCATACTGACGAGGATGTGCTGCCGCCGGCGAGCCGCTCGGCGATCATCGCGTTAAAGCGCGCCGCGCTGGAAACCGGCAGCCCCCAGGACAGCGAGGTCTGTATCCAGACTGCTTCCGGCGAGCGCTGGCACGACCTGCATATCGAGCCGCTGCGGGACATCATGGGCGCCATTGTCGGCCTGAGCTGCGCTGCGGTCGACATCACCGAGCGCAAGGAGGGGGAGGCGCATCTGCGTCTCTTGATGCGCGAATTGACGCATCGGTCGAAAAATCTCCTTGCCGTCATCCAGGCCATGGCGCGGCAGACGGCACGGCACGTCGGCTCCATCGACGGCTTCCTCACGCAATTCGGCGCACGGTTACAGGCGCTGGCGACCTCGCACGACCTCCTGGTGCAGGAAAGCTGGTACGGTGTTTCGCTGTTCGAGCTGGTGCGCTCGCAGCTTGGGCATTACCTGGACCGGGTCGGCACCCAGGTTTCGCTGGACGGGCCGACGGTCGTGCTGAAGCCGGAAGCGGCGCAGAGTCTGGGCCTTGCGCTGCATGAACTGGCAACCAATGCAGCGAAATATGGGGCGCTCTCCGGGCCGGGCGGTCATGTTTCCATCCGCTGGAAACGGCTGTCTGCAACCGAAGGTCACGGGGTTGAAATCTGCTGGGACGAGGAGCGCGGGCCCAAGGTCAAGCCGCCCAAGCAGCGCGGCTTCGGCAGCATGGTGATTGAGCAAAATCTTACGCGCGCTCTCGACGCCGAAGTAACCTTGGACTTCAATCCCACCGGTTTGCACTGCCGGATTGTCATACCGGTGATGCAATTGTCGGTCGGTCGCTGATTGTTGATCGGCTTCGCCGGAACCTGCCGCTCCTGCGCACGTTGCTCCCGCACGTTGGTCCGCCAACCCTTTCCTTGCCCATCTGCGCCTCGAGCGCCGTTGTTGGTATATTGGAGAAATCCGATGTGCGCGTTGTTGCGGTATTCCGCGGGCGGCTTGGCCGCCCTTCTGGCCACTGCTTATGTCGCCGTTTCCGCAGAAAGCGGGCTCAGCGCTTTCCGGCCAACAGTCGTTGAGGCTGCCGGGTCGGCGCAAACCATAGTGAATCGAACGGGCAAAGGAGACCGTGAGCTCGCCGTGCGCGATGCGCGCGCCCCGACGCCTGTGCAGCACAAGCCCAAGCCCGCGGTGGCCAAGGAACCGAAAATCCTCGAGGGTTGCGACCCTGCTTTCAGTCCGCTGATGGCGTCGGCCAAGAACAATTTCGCCAGCCGTTGCCTCACGTAAGGTCGTCTTGCACAACAACAAAACAGCCATGCCGCAACGCGAGCCGCGGCATGGCCGTTTCTTTGGCTGTCCCCCCGGACGGAGTTTAGATTCGTCCGAGCAGGACCAGGATCAACAGAATAACCAGGATCACCCCTACTATTCCTGACGGGCCATAGCCCCAGCCGGAGCTATGCGGCCAAGTGGGGATGACACCCAAGAGAACCAGGATCAGAACAATGATCAGAATGGTGCCGAGTGACATGACGTAATTCTCTCTGAAATAAAAATGCCGTTTATGGCACGGGCTCAATACGCCCAAGGGTAGAAAGTTCCTCGCTTGCCGCATTCAAAGGTAATTTTTTGCTGATTGTGAAACGAGAACGAGGTCTAGCCAAGCCGCGAGAGCACAAGAAGTGCGCAACGAAGGTTTATGTTGGCTCCATCAATAAGTTCGGCCTGGATCTTAGCGCGAGGACTCAGGGCCGCAGGGGCGCGGACATGCCAGGGTTGAATGCGGACATGCCAGGGTTGAATCTGGCGCTTAGTGTGTCCCGCATTAGACAAGAAAGGGCGCCTTCGGCTGTTTCTTTTTGTCGCCGCGCTTCGACTTTCGGCATCTCCCACCGGAACTATTAGATGAACGGATCGTTAGGTTTCTGGTGTCCGGAGAACTTGAACAATGACATTGGTCGTGGTGTCGAATCGCGTCGCCTGCCCAGCGGCGGACGAACCGATCGAAGGAGGGTTGGCGGCTGCTTTGCTTCCTGCCGTGCAGACTAGCGGGGCCATTTGGGTCGGCGCGAGTCAGCGGCTGCAGGAAGTGACCGCGAAGGAGCCCCTCGCCACGATCGAATGCTATGGCGCCGGCAGCATTGCCACCGTGGATTTGCCTAAAAAGCAGTATCGCGGCTTTTACGATGGATTCTCCAATTCCGCACTTTGGCCGGCATTGCATTCGCGTCCGGATCTGATCCGCACGTCAAACGAGGATTATGCCTGCTATCGGGAGATCAACACGCTGATGGCGCGGGCGCTGATCCGCTTCGCCAAACGGGATGCGACCTTCTGGATCCACGATTATCACTACCTCGCGCTCGGCGCGGATATGCGCAAGCTTGGCGTCAGCCAGCCGATCGGGTTTTTCCTGCACACGCCGTTCCCGACGCGCGGCGTATTCTCCAGCGTGCCGCATCATCGTGAATTGATCCAGGCGATGCTCGCCTATGACCTGATCGGGGTGCAAACCGACGAAGATCACGCCAATTTGGCGGAATACTTGGAGAATGAGCTAGGCCTCAAAGGCAACGGCGACGTCTATAAGGCGGGCAGGCGCAACGTTCGCATCGGCACATTCCCGATCGGGATCGACGCGGCCACTTTCGCCGCCCGCGCCGCCAAGGCGGCGACGCGGCCGGAAGCCACGCGCCTGCGCACCAGTCTGCAAGGTGCGCGGCTGGCGATTGGCGTGGACCGCGTCGACTATTCAAAAGGCTTGACCAACCGCTTCGAGGCTTTCGACCAGTTATTGCAGCGCCATCCATCGCTCAAGCGCACGGTTGCGCTGCTGCAGATCGCGGTGCCCTCGCGCATTCAGGTCGATGCCTATCAGAAACTGCAATTGCAGCTGGCCACCCAGGTGACCGAAATCAACGGCCGCCATGGTGAGATCGATTGGGCGCCCATTCGCTACCTCACCAAGGGCTTCTCCCAGGGCAGGCTGGCCTGCTTCTACCGGGCGGCGCAGGTCGGCCTGGTAACATCGTTGCGCGACGGCATGAATCTCGTGGCCAAGGAATATGTCGCAGCGCAGGATCCCTCCAATCCGGGCGTGCTGGTGTTGTCCAAGTTCGCGGGCGCGGCCCGGCAGCTCGATGCGGCGCTCCTGGTCAACCCGCACGATATCGAGGGCCTCGCCAGCGCCATTGCCGAAGCCTTCAGCATGCCGGCAGACGAGCGGCGGGAACGCTGGGACGCGATGATGAAGGCGCTGATGGCCGCGCCGTTGCAGGGCTGGTTCTCGGATTTCGTCACGGCCTTGCGCACGGCTTGCCTGGAGCCGGCGGTCGTCCCAGAGAGCGCCACCGCAGAGAGCGCCACCTTGCTGCCATTCCAGCTGCGCAGCCGCGAAATAGGTGGCCGGACCGCGGCAACAGCCGGTCAAAATTTAGTGAACAGCGATTCCCGGCATTAATTTCGTCGCGAAACTTGCGCAAGCTGGCCTGCGTTATCTCTGACGCTCCACTGTCGCAGCAGGAGATTACGATGGCTCAGGCCCGCTATTTTGTCGTTCAGCACGACGGCAACTGGCTGATCAAGTTCGACGACGAGGAATATGGGCCTTACCGGACCCAGTCGGAGGCCATGCTTTTCGCCATCGATGCGGCCCAGAAATTGGGCGATCAGGGCGACCGCAAGGCGGAGGTCTGCGTCATGGGCGAGAACGGCCATTTCCGGCCCGAATGGACATACGGGCAGGGGCCTTATCTTCCTCGCGCCTAGTTGTTGCAAACCGGCGGCACCCGCGGAACATTCGCAAGGTCCCGCGTGTTTGCCTGTCAGACGCGACTTCCCCCTCGGTCGCGTCAATACGCCGGGCGGCCTTCATACCCTCCCTCCCCCGACGGAAAGCCGTCCGGCGTCCCCTTTGGGTGTGAGCAGCGATCAATCCTGAGCATAGGCGATGGTGCTGAGCAGCGAGATTTCCGCGCGCCGCGAATCCAGCCGCGTGTGCTGCACCGTGACCGGCACATCGGATTCGAATACCGAGGAGAAATCGGTATCGAGGGGAACCGGTTCTGGATCTTTCAAGTCGTTGAACCGGAGATGCAGCGTGCGGCGTGCCGGCACGGAGACCCGGTAAGTCGTCGGCTCGCGATTGGTGAAATAGACGGTGAGCATAATATGCGCTTCGGCGTCGCCGGTATTCAGGATGCAGGCTGTCTCATGGGAAATCAGAGCGCGTTCGGTCGAGCAGCTCTCCGAGGGGATGTAGCCTTCAGGTATTGCCCATCGTTTTTTGCCAATGGCTTGCATGCGTGATCTCCTGCCGTTCGCGCTCGCGGCCCAACGCGGCCCCGCTCTTTAAAGGACGCCAATCCATGCCCGAAAGCTTTGGTTTCCGGGAGCAGCAGGCATGCGGGCGCTGACGGTTCTGCCAGGCGTGGCGAACTCCCTGCGGCTAGACGAGGTGCCGGAGCCGCCGCTGTCGGAAGGTTCAGTCCTGGCCCGCGCCATCGTCCTGGGCGTCTGTGGCACCGACCGCGAGATCATGGCGGGAAAATATGGAGCTGCGCCCCCGGGGCAGGAGCGGTTGATCCTCGGCCATGAGTCCCTCGGGCGGGTGGAGCAGGCGCCGCGGACCAGCGGCTTCGCTCCCGGAGATTTGATCGTCGGTTTCGTGCGGCACCCTGATCCCGTGCCATGTCCGGCCTGCGCGGCGGGAGAATGGGACATGTGCCTCAACGGCCAATACACCGAGCACGGTATCAAGGCGCGCAACGGCTTCGGCGCCGAGCTGTTCCGCATTGAGCCGGAATTCGCCATCAAGATCGATCCGGACCTGGAGATACTGGGTGTGTTGATCGAGCCGACCAGCGTGGTTGCCAAGGTATGGGATCATATCGATGCCGTCGGCCGTCGCTCACGCTCATGGCCGCCGAAAACAGTTCTCGTCACCGGTGCGGGGCCCATTGGGCTGCTCGCCGCGCTGATCGGGGTGCAAAGAGGGCTGGAGGTTCATCTTCTCGACCGCAATGCCACCGGGCCCAAGCCGGAGCTCGCGCGCGGCCTCGGCGCCAAATATCACACCAGCGATATCGGCGGGCTCGACCTGCAGCCGGATATCCTGATCGAGTGCACGGGCGCTCTTCCGGTCATCACCGGAGCGCTCCAGCGCGTTGCGCCAAGCGGTATCGTTTGCCTCGCCGGGGTTACGCCGGCGGGGCATGTGGCCGAAATCGACGTGGGTGCCTGGAGCCGCGCCATGGTGCTCGGCAATCAGGTCGTCTTCGGCAGCGTCAACGGCAATCGCCAGCATTACGAAGCGGCCGCGCAGGCGCTCGCCAATGCCGACAAAGCATGGCTGCGCCGGCTCATCACCCGGCGGGTTCCGCTCGAGCGTTGGCAGGACGCGCTCGAACACCGCCGCGGCGACATCAAAAACATCATCGACATCGCAGCCTGACATGGCCGAACGCATCGAAGATTATGCCCTGATTGGCGACTGCGAAACCGCGGTGCTGGTGTCGCGCGGCGGCTCCATGGATTGGCTGTGCTGGCCACGGTTTGACTCCGATGCCTGTTTCGCGGCGCTGGTCGGTACCCGAGAGCACGGGCGTTGGCTGATCAGCCCGCGCGACCCGTCTCCGCGCATCAGCAGGCGGTATCGCGGCGACACGCTGATCCTCGAAACGACGTTCGAAACGAAAGAGGGTGCGGTCAAGCTCACCGATTTCATGCCGCTGCGCGATGTCAGCTCCGACGTCGTGCGCATCGTCACGGGCGAACGCGGCAAGGTCGCGATGCATACCGAGTTGATCCTACGGTTCGGCTATGGCGCGATCGTGCCCTGGGTGACGCGGCTTCCGGACGGCGGCATCCGTGCCGTTGCCGGCCCCGACATGGTGCTGCTCTGCTCGTCGGTGCAACTGCATGGCGAGAACCTCACCACCGTGGGTGATTTTACCGTCAGCGCCGGAGAGAGCGTGTCCTTCGTGCTCACTTATGCGCCGTCCCATCTGACGGCGCCGAGGCCGATGAATCCGGAGCGGGCCTTGAACATAACGGAAAAATTCTGGAGCGATTGGGCGGCGCGCTGCCGCGCCGAGCGCGCCTGCCCGGAGCTGGTGGTGCGTTCGCTGGTGACGCTGAAGGCGCTCACTTATGCCCCGACCGGCGGCATCGTGGCGGCGCCGACCACATCCTTGCCGGAGCATCTCGGCGGAAAGCGCAATTGGGATTACCGCTTCTGCTGGCTGCGCGACGCAACCCTGACGCTGCTGGCGCTGATGGACGCCGGCTATTACCAGGAAGCGCATGACTGGCGAGCGTGGCTTGCGCGCGCCGTGGCGGGAAGTCCCGACCAGATCCAGATCATGTATGGCATCGCGGGCGAGCGGCGGCTGACCGAATGGGAGGTGCCCTGGTTGCCGGGCTACGAAAATTCCCAGCCTGTGCGCATCGGCAATGACGCGCATCGCCAGCTGCAACTCGATGTCTATGGCGAGGTGATGGATACCTTCCATCAGGCCAGGCTTGGCGGACTGGCGGCAACGGAGTCAGGCTGGGACCTGCAGATAGCCATGCTGAGCAGGCTCGAGAGCGCATGGCATGAGCCGGACGAAAGCATCTGGGAAGTGCGCGGCCCGCGCCGGCATTTCACCTATTCCAAGGTCATGGCCTGGGTGGCTTTCGATCGCGCGATCAAGAGCGCGGAAAAATTCAATCTGCCCGGACCGCTGGAACGCTGGCGGCAATTGCGCACCCAGATCCATGACGAGGTCTGCCAGCGCGGCTATAACGCAGCGCTTGGCAGCTTCGTGCAGGCCTATGACGGTACCGAGCTCGATGCCAGCCTGCTTCTGCTCGCCGAAGTCGGTTTCCTGCCGCCGCAGGATGCGCGCATCCGCGGCACCGTCGAGGCCATCGAACGCGATCTGACGGTCGACGGCTTCGTCTTGCGCTATGCAACCGAAACTACCGATGACGGCTTGCCGCCCGGCGAGGGCGCCTTCCTCGCATGCAGCTTCTGGCTGGTGGATGCCTACATCCTGTTGGGACGCCATGACGATGCGCTTAAGCTGTTCGACCGGCTGCTCGGCTTGTGCAATGATGTTGGCCTGCTGAGCGAAGAATATGATCCTCGCAGGGGTAGGTTGGTTGGTAATTTCCCGCAGGCCTTCTCGCACGTCGCGCTGGTCAACAGCGCCTTCAACCTGACTGCGGGAGTAAAACCGGTCGAACAGCGGGCGGAGCAGACGCCGGCCTCTGGCGCGGAGTCCCAGTCAGTCGTTGAGGAAGGCGCCTGAGCGTACGATCCAGGTCGGCACGGCGTGCGGCCGGGTGAGAGTGGTCATGAAGCGCTCGCCCCAATATTTGACATCGTTGGCCAGCAGCACCTGGAACATTTCATCATGTCTGGTGCGGCGTTCCTCCAGCGGCATCGACAACGCTCGCGCAATGGCGGCGGCGACGCCCTCCCTGTCGTAGGGATTAACTATCAGAGCAGAGTCAAGCTCGCAGGCAGCGCCCGCGAATCGCGAGAGGATGAGGACGCCCGGATTTTCCTCGTCCTGCGCCGCCACGTATTCCTTCGCCACGAGATTCATGCCGTCGCGCAGCGGCGTGACCAGCGCGGCCCGCGCCGAACGGTAAAGCCCCGCGAGCGCGGTGCGGCTATGTGCACGGTTGACGTAACGGATCGGGGTCCATGCGGCTTCGCCAAAGGCGCCGTTGATGCGTCCTGCTGCTTCGCCGATCTGCCGCTCCATGTCCTCATATTCCCGGATATCGGAGCGGCTTTTCGGCGTGATCTGCAAATAGGTCACCTTTCCCCGCCAATCGGGATGAGTGCTGAGAAAGTCCTCGAATGCATCCATCCGCAGCCGCAGACCCTTGGAATAATCCAGCCGGTCGACGCCGATGATCATGTCGCGGCCGGCGAGGCTCGTGACCGTCTCGGTAACGAAGGAGGAGACCACCGAACGCCGCGCCAGCCGGTTGAACTCCACCGTCTCGATGCCGATGGGGAAGACGCCAATGCGCATGGCATGCTCGCCAGCCAGAAAGGTATCGGCGTCGCGGCGCGGTATCAGGCATTCCTTGCTCAGGTAACGTGCGAAATTGGCGGCATCGTTCTGGGTCTGGAAGCCCACGAGGTCGTAATGGGTCAGGTGCGGAATCAGGCGGTCGTGGTTCGGCAGGGCAGTGAGGATTTCCGGAGGCGGGAAGGGGACGTGCAGGAAAAAGCCGATCTTGTTGCGGTGGCCGCGCTCCCGCAGCGTCTTGGCGAAGGGGATCAGATGATAGTCGTGCACCCAAACAACGTCGTCCGGCTGCAAGATCTTTTCCAGCTCTTCGGCGAAATGCACGTTCACCCGCAGGTAACCGCCGAGATCGCGGCGGGAGAATTCCGCAAGGTCGAGCCGGTAATGCAGGATCGGCCACAGCATCCGGTTGGCGAAGCCGTTGTAATATTCCTGGTAATCGTCATGGACGAGGTCGGTGACTACATAAGATATGTCGCCATGCTGTGTCGTGTGGGTCTGTTTTTCTGCGGCGCTCGGAGCGATGCCGCCGCTCCAGCCGAACCAGAGGCCGGAATTGTTCTTCAGCACGGAGCGGAGGGCGACCGCGAGGCCTCCCGCCTGGCTCTTACCGTCGCGCGTCGGAACCGCGACGCGGTTGGACACCACTACGAGGCGGCCCAATAACTATCCTCCCGGTTGTCTCTCCCCGGGCCGTCCTGACCCGTCCTTGGCGATGTGCTCAAGCCAGCGGCGCACGTCGCTCGGCGCTTCGAAGCGCTGCGCAACGCCCGGCACCATGCGTCCGACCGAGATGGCTATCCCGTCGAATTCCGGCACGACCGCAAAAGCTGCCTCGTCGGTCACGTCATCGCCGACAAATATCGGCTTGCGGCCGGCAAAGGGCGGATGCGCCATGAGGTCGCGCAACGCGGTGCCCTTGTTAAAGCCACTCTTCTTGATCTCGATCACCGCCTTGCCGGGCAGGATCTCCACCGCGCCCTGCGGCAGCTCGCCGCAAATCGCGGCGACGGCGTCCTCGATTGCACGCTTTTTGCCCGGCGCAAGACGGTAGTGCAGCGCAACCGAAAAACCTTTGTCCTCCATGATGATGCCTTCGTCGAACTCCGCCACCTCGATCAGGCGGGAGCGCGTTTTCTTGTCCAGAAATCGCGACTTGGTGCCGTTGGGCTTGCTGTTCGGCGACACCCGTATCTCGGCGCCATGCCCGCCCACCGCCGAAAGCTTGAGCGGTGCGAAGATGAGATCGATATCGCTCAGCGAACGCCCGCTCACCAGCGCGAGCGCGCCATCGGTGCGCTCCTGCAGCTTCTCCAAGGTCCTGCGCAACGTGGATGGCACGCGCACGTCGTGCGGCGTCAGCGCGATATCGAGCAAGGTGCCGTCAACATCGAGGAGGATAGCGACCTGGGTTGGATCAATGGAATCAAGTTTCACGAGCTATCCTGAAATAAAATTGCAGCGCCGCGCCGGGCCGCGAGCGTACGAAGTCAAGGAACTTTGTACAGGATCCGGCGCGCCGCCGTGAGGTCGAAACCTTATTTAAGAAACGCGCGAACAAGCCCGTTGTTTCCCTTGAAACCGGCCGCTGGCGCGCCGAACGGGGAAAATATATCAGAAACTACAGGCTATTACACTTCAGAGCCTGGCTCCATGATAGCCTGGCCGAATGAAGGAGAAAATAGCCACAGCCCGCGGTGGTGGCTTCTAGCTTATTAGCCAAGCTGCCGCCCGCAAAGGTGCTTGACGTCGAAACAATCAATAAGGCGCTGATCGTCGCGACGTCGGCATCCAGCTGGGACATACGGCGGCAGCTACCCTTCAAGCAGGCTTTGCCGGGCGGTTCGGGCGAACACCCATCGCCCAAAGGCAACCGCAATGCCAATCACCGCCAGCAGCAAGATGCCGCCGATGACTGCCGTCTGTTGGGACAGCGCGAGATGGGTCGGCAGATAGTTCAGCACCGTCTGCAATTGCCGAAGCTCCCACACCAGCTTGGTAATGCCGAAACCGCCGGCGAGCGCCATCAATGCGCCAATAATAAAACCGACCACCGACGGCCCGATGATGTTGGGCATGAAGAAGCGCACGACCTGAAGCGGACCCGCTCCCCGGATGCGCAACAGCGCCAGCGTGCGCCGGTCTTCCACATAGTTGGCATAGGCCACGGCGAAAATGCCGATCAGCGCCAGTATGAGCCCACCCAGCAGATAAATTTGCACATTCTGACGAGCGAGATAGATGTACATGTCGCCGCCGAGACGTGCGATTTCCGTATTGAGGTCGTGGACGTCAAGCGGCTTGATTTCAATTGTTTTGAGCACGCGTTCCTGGAATTCACCGGCACTGCCGTTGCCCGAGGCGGTGATCGTGAGAACGACGCGCGGGATCAGCACATCGAGGTCCGCAAAGGACCGGTTCCGGGCATCGCCGATCAGGTAGGGGCTGTTGGTGAATAGGTGATTGAGATAGTCGACGCGCGCGCTGATGAATCCTTCGCGTTCATTGACGGTGCGCAGCGGCACGCCCGGCAGGAAGTGCACGGCGCCGCCGAACGGTACGCGCTCAAGCCGGCCAGCCGTGGTGCGGCCGACCGGCATCGGCTGGTCGAGCCCCTTCTTGTAGAAAGTGCCGACCGAAGTAGAACTCAGCACCTTGCCTTCGCCGAGGCGATGCATGAGCGTGGAAAATGAGTCGAGCTGGCCGAGTTCCGGCTCGTGATAGACCGAGCCGAGGTAACGGCCCGGCTCTGCGGTTAGATACATCGGCAGGCCGCTGAAACCGCGGTCCGGCATGTAGAGCCCTTCCACCAGGCCCTCGACCATATAGGTGGCGTGCCGTACCTCAGGCATGCGTTCGAGCTCGGCCAGCAGCGGGTTGAGCCTTTGCTGCAAGCTGGCGAGACGCTCGCTCAAATCGCCCTTGGCCTGCGTCTCCGCCGGCATCAGGTCCAATGCGTTGAGCGTCACCTGCATGTGGCCGCCAAGCTGCACGCGGGCGCCGCGCTCGGTCTTGTTGTCGAACACGGCGATCATCACCGTCGGATAGAGCGCCAGGCTCGTCATCAATGCCACGATCAGCAGGAAACTCGCGGCCCGGTGCCGGCGGGTTGTCATGTGGCGAAGCGACGCCGTCTTGAGCGAGCCGGCGAGCGCCCAGGCGGCCGGCCTCATGATCGCCGACATCAGCCATTCGGAAGAGGCAAGAAGCGAAACGAGTCCGTAAATGAAAAGCGGGAAGGCGATAAAGTCGAGCGCGCGGTCGGCATCCGCTACCCATGGCTCACTGCTGATGTCGGCGAGCGAGTAGTCTGCGATCCAACCGATTACCTTCAGTCCGCCCAATGCAAAGGCAAGCCACTGCAAGGGGCCCGCCTGCACCTGCGTCGAGCCGGTCTGCGAGACGGCCGTACGGCGCAAGGCGTCGAGCGGCGAGACACGTATTGCCTCCGCGATGAAGCGGCGTCCGGTCAGCAGCGCGATCGCAAGACCCACCACCAGGAACAATCCGAGGTAGAGCGGTTCCTGGATTTTGCCGATGAGTTCGACTGGTGGAATCCGGCCGAAATAGATCAGCAGCGGCAAGAGCGTTCCGAGTACGGCGCCTGCCATGCCGCCCAGCAGGCCACCGATCCCGACCGCGAGCAGCAGCGTCCGGCCAATAAGCCCGCCGGAGACGCCGCGCAAACGCAACAGGCCCAACTTGCGGCGTTCATTGAGCAGCAGCAGAGCCGACAGGTTGGACAGCAGGATGCCGGCCATCAACAACAGCGGCAGCGACACCAGAAGACTGATCAAGGCAATTCGTTTGGCGATGTCGCTCATGCGCAGGAACATCACGCCGAGATTGTGATCGACCGCCGCGCTTGCGGTGATTTCCTGCACGTCATCGGTCATCCGGCTGCCGGTAGTGATGATCCGATGCAGCGAGCCTTCGATATCCCATCCGGAAATCAGGTTGGCGCGGTCGAGCTTTGCGAGATGAATCACTTCGGGGAAATATTCGCCAGGACTGCCGTGGATGTCGGCATGACCGTGGTCATGCATGAAACCGCGCGACAGCGCATCGAAACTCAGGATCAGCTTCGGGTCCCATGAACCGACAAGGATCATGCCGAGTTCGGGCACCAGTGTCGGCGAGCTGGTCTTCTCAAGAAACCAGCGATTGATCTCACTGGCGTCCACCCGGATGACCCGTTCAATGGACGCCGAGACGGTGACGATCCCGAGCGGGTGCTTGTGAGCGTGGTTATCGTCGTGCTCGTGATCGGCTTCCGCGTGCTCGTCGCGCGGCTTGGCGACCAGTTCGAAGCGCTTGCGGTTCTGCAACCGCAGCAGGGCGTCGCCCATCTGCGCTTTCGAGCCGACCAGGACGAGGGAGATTCCATTGCCGCTCGGGCGAAGATCGGGAGGAAGCAGAGTTGGATCGGTTGCCATCAGCAAAGAGAGCCACGGCGTGCGCAGCTGCTGGCCGTCGACTACCGATGCGACGGCGTAAGGCGGGATCGTGCGCAAGAAGTAGAGACGCTCCGCTGCCGCGATGCCGGAAACAGCCGCTATCGAACCGCTCAATCGCTCGGCGAGAGGCACCTCGGCCGTCTGGTAGACCGACAGGTCGAATGGCAGCCGCTCAACCTGGTCGGCGACATAGCGCTGCATGGCATAGCGCGACGTGACGGTGACCGCAGACAGCAGGAAGACGATCAGAAAGGTAACGAGGCCGAATGAGAGAAAAACCCGCCGTCCCAGTATTTTGAACAGCAGCGTTATGATCGATCCCGTTGCGGGCACGCGCGTTTCTCCACTCAACCAAAAGGGAAAGGCCGTCAGGCAGCTTGTTCGATGGCGCCGTCCCGCATGTGATAGACGCGGGGAAAGCGCTCGACGACCTTGGGATCATGAGAGGCGACGATGACTGTCTTGCCGCGGGATTTCGCCAGATCATAGAGAAGATCGGAGATAATCCGGGCATTATTGCTGTCGAGATTGCCGGTCGGCTCGTCGGCGAGAATAATCGGCGGGTCGTTGACCAGCGCCAGGCATACCGCGACGCGCTGCTGTTCGCCGCCGGAGAGCTCTTCCGGTCGTTTGAAGCCCTTCTCCTTGAGGCCGACGGTTTCCAGCAGCGCTTCGGCGCGCGCCCGGCGCTCGGCAGAAGCCGCTCCCGCCATCAACATCGGCAGCTCGAGATTTTCCACGGCGGAAAGGCTCGGGATCAGATTGAAAAACTGGAACACGAATCCGACTTTGTGCAGACGATACTGCTCGAGTTGACGTTCGGTCATTTGCGCGACGTTTTCACCGTCGACCCAGATGTTGCCGCCGCTGGGCCGGTCCATGCCGCCAAGCAGGTTGAGAATAGTGGTCTTGCCGCAGCCGGACGGGCCCATCAGCGCAACGGCTTCGCCGGCATGAACCGACCATGTCATATCCTCAAGCGCGGTGATGCGGGCGGCCGCGGTCTGATAGATCTTCGAGACTTTGTCGAGCCGCGCGGACGCGTTGGCCTTATCCTCGCCGTTTGCTGTCATTTCCCCCATCGTTTTCCTTGCAGCGATGCCGCTGTTTTTCGCAAAAGAGCTTTCCGCTGCTACGGCTTGAAATACGGGTAGGTTCCCTGCTCGATGCTCTGCGCCCATCTTGTCCAATAGGCGCCTGGATTCCTGGCATATTCGTCATAGCTGCCGGCCGCGTTCACGCCGGGGATGGCACTGATGTAATCGCGGCGCAGGATGTTCGAAGGGTTGCCGTAGCGCGACGCCAGCGCCCGCACGTAGACATCATCGAGTGCGGTCAACCCGCCGTGCTCGATCAGCGTGACCCACTGGTCAAGGTCGCGAATGCGCACCTGAAAGGTGGGCAGCAGGTTGTGGTTGTGCATCGAGTGGCCCCTCGGCAGCGCATGCTCTTCGGAAAACTTCACCGTTTCCGGCGCCCAGTCGCCCGGTTTGTCGGGACCCATCGAGACCTCGGCGCCAAACGCCCAGTGAATCACCCCGGCGACATTGCGCTCCGAAAGGTTGATCCCTTCAAGCACCTCGGCCGGGTGCTTGAAATATTTCGGATTCGTGCCCATTCCGGCTTCGTAGAGCCACCAGTAGCCCGGCCTCTTCTGGTTGGGCCAGGTCAGCTCCTTGGTGCCCGGATAGTTTTGCAGAAGCCGCATGCCCTCGCCGTAGAGGCCGCCGCCGCGGATGCTGCTGATCAGGCCGTTGGTCACCTGGATCTCGATGCGCGGGTGAGTTGCAGCGTGACTCGTGGTCGAGGCGACGATGCCGGTGACCTCCGGCTGTACCGGTGGGACGTAGGATTTTGACAAGGCCGGATATTCGATCAGCGAATAGGGAAAGCGGCCCGTGCCCTGCGCCGGAAACATGTAGAGGTGACCCTGCTGGTAAACACCTTCCGCCCAGCGCCTGGCCTCATCCTCGCTGACATTGTAGCCGAACGCGGTTCCCTCGGGATCAGTGACCTCGACCCGGTCAACAAAGGCGATCGACTCGATCGTCTTGGTCTCGACCAGCCGCCAGACGTCCGAGGGGAAAGCCGGCACCTGGCTCATGAGATCGTACAGATCGAAATAGGTGTAGCTGCCTAGATATTTATCGGAGTGCTTTTCCAGCAGCCTGCGGGTATTGCCTCGGCCGCCGCTGCGCCAGACGATCCAGTCGATCTCGGGATGCTTATCAAGATAAGCGATCAACGCCTTCGGGATCCGGGCCGTATAGTCTTTGGCAAGCGCTGCGAGCCGCTCATCCGCGATTTTCGGCTCCGGCCATGTCGCCGCGAAAAGTTCGGCATCCTTTTGCCTGACCCATTCGCGGCCGCGCTCCGGCTTCACCATCAGGCCCGTTACGGTGAAGAAATACTCCAGCTCGCGTTGCCCATCGCCGATGGTGGATTCGCGCAAAGCCTCGCGCACCGCCAGATAATCTTTCTCGCTGACGCCGAGGAGATCCCAGGTGGTGACGACGACGGCGTTCGCGCCACGCTCTTTCATCGCGCGAGTGACAGCTTCCTGCACCATGAAATTGGGTTTCGGCTCGCGGATCTCGCCGACCACAATGAGCAAGGTCTTTCCCGGCAGCACGAGGCCGAGTGGCGTGCGTCCGCCGGTCTGGCGCACGGCGGCGCGCGCCTGCGGCATCAACTCTTCCACCGAGTTGGCTTTTTTCAGATAGGAAGGGAAGGCGGGTTGCGGCACAGCTCGCGTCGTACCCGGCCCGACGAGACCCTGCTGTTTGCGCCGTTCCGCCATCTGGTCCGGAGACCAGGGAGCATAGATCGCCTTGCGCTCTTCAAGTGTCTGCGGCGCAGGCTGTGCGACGGCCGGCTGCGCTAGCGCAGCTGCGACAAAGCCCAGCGCGAGAAGCCCGCATCCGCGGGCAGGCAGATTCCTCTTCGACATCGCTCCCTCTCCGTCATTTTTTATATAGCTACGCAGAAGTGTTTGCAGTTGAGCGCGCAACCGGGCCGACGGTTGATCGGCGCCCAGGAGTCATCCGGGTCGAGGTTAGTTTAAGGTTTGTGGATTGGCCAGCGGGCTGCGGAGCGCCATGTCCCAGCATCGCGACGATGCGAGGGGGATTAGAGACTGGTTGGACTTGCGGGAGTTTGGGTTCGGCTAGCAACTCAAGCGGTCTGGCGGCCATGGAATCGGCCAGGTGCGCCTGACAGCAATTGTGGTATCCGAAAACTCGGCCAGGCGGGACGGGTGGCTGGGGAACTAGGATTCGAACCTAGATTCTCGGAGTCAGAGTCCGATGTTCTACCGTTGAACTATTCCCCAATCTTTTCAAAGCCTTACACCTAGCCAGCGGTTGTTTTGCCGCTGCCCGATACCTGCCGGTAAGGCCCGATTAGGCTGACGCGCTCCTATCTAGCGAAGTTATATTTCCGCTGCCAGCCTATTTTGCGCCGTCGTTCCAATCTCTTGCTTCCTTGAAAAGGAAGTCGGAATTGACGTTGCCCTGCGACTCTTTTATCTCGCCCTAATGCGGAGGGAGGGAACCGGCCAGGAGCAGGTCGGCACGAGGGCCGCAGGGCCGTCCGGCCACTTAGATCCCGGGCGGCCTTTTTGTTTTCTGCGGCCTGTCGCATCACAGTCGAGGGCGACCGCAAAAGCAAACGTCGTCGTTTCTATTTTTCGTCGGCGAATTGATCGGTGCGCCGGTGCGGGATCGTCTCTTCTTCGCCCTGATCGACAATGGTGGGATTTTCGCCGGTATTTTGCGCCGGTGCGAGCGGTTCGACGGGCTCGCCGTGAGGACCGAATTCGTCGGGGCGAGGGATCGGTTTCAGCGTGACATCGATGTTGTCTTCGATCGCCACCAACTCGCGCGCCTTTTCCCAGTGCACATGTTCACGGCCTTCCGGACAGCCTTCTTCCTGCCACAGCTTATAGGCGCGAGCTCGCACGCGGTTTTCGAAGTCGTCCATCGGTCTATCCTCCTCGGCAACAACCGGTAATCCCGCGGTGAGGTTCCACGCGGGCAGGACAGGAATTTCACGTCACTGCAGCCTGCGCGCGCGGCTTGCGTGCTTTTGTGGATTCCGCGAGCAGGATCGTGACCGGCAAATGACCGAAAAGCTGTGATACCGGCAGCTGCGCAGCTTCTCTCGTCTGCACCGGACCCAGCAGCGGCCGGATTGCGGAAAAACCGTCGAACATTACCGATGTCTGCTTCCATGCTTCCGGCGCAGGCCAGAAGCGGCCAGATTCGGTGGCGCGGCTGAACAACCGGCCCGCGACGACGAGAACGGTGTCGCGGCCGCTGCTGCGCGCGAAGGCGACGATCTCATCCGCCTGGGGCCCTTCCACGCGCAGTGGCCGATAGCTGCCATGGGTGAATAGATGTTCGAATCGGTTGCGGATCGCCAGCAGCCGGCGGCTGAGCGCGAGCTTGATCCGGCCGCTTTGCCATCTCTCGGCAAGCATCGCCCAGTCGGGGTTTTCACCGATCTCTGCGAGCGCTGTGCTGCGGGCGGCGAAGTCGACCGGGCGGCGATTGTCGGGATCGACCAGAGACAGATCCCAGAATTCCGTGCCCTGATAAAAGTCCGGCACGCCGGGCATCATCGTTTTCAAAGTGACCTGAGTGAGACCGTTGAGCGCGCCCAGCAGAGCGGCGCGCCGTGCGAGCGCTTCGAATGAATCCAGGAAGGCGGAAGAGCGTGTTCGGTCGAGAATGCGCGCCAGGAAATCCTTCAGGCCGTTTTCATAAACCTCGTTCGGCGCGAGCCAACTGGTCTGTTCCTTGCCTTCTCGCGCCGCCTTTACCGCATAATTTTGCATGCGCGCGACAAAATCCTGGTCGATACCGCCAAGCGGCCAGGCGCCGAGCAAAGCCTGGTACAGCATATATTCGTGTGCAGGGGCGGGATTCTCCGCCAGATCCTGCGTCGCCGCGGTGCTGAGCTCGCGCCACTGCCGCGTGGCTTTGCTCCAGTCATCGGCCAGTTCCGAAAGCGCGAGAATGCGGGCGCGGGCATCTTCGCCGCGCTTGGTGTCATGGGTCGCGCTGGCGGTGAGGCCATGCGGCTGGCTTTGTGCCCGTGACAGCATGCGGCGATGAAAATCTTCCGGCGGCAGCGCGCCGACGGAAAGATCGCCGCCCACTTCGTTGAGCGCGAGCAAGCGGTGGTAGCGATAGAAGGCTGTGTCCTCCATCGACTTCGCCATCATGGGGCCGGTGAATTGCTGCACCTTGAAGGCAAAGCGGCGCACGCGCCGGATGCTGTGTCCGCCGCGGCCGGGCGCGACCAGATCGAGGGTGAGGGCGTCACGCAGGAAGTCGAAGATATCCATGTCCGCGCCAAACCACTCGGCGCGTGCACGGGCGACGGTCGCCTCGATCACCGCGCGGTCGTTCGGCGAGGGACCGGAAGGCGTGACGTAGGTACGGTAAACCGGGAAATGGATGACGTAGGCTTCCAGCGCGGCGCGCAGGCGTTCGGGAGAAAAGTCGCGCGTGCTATAGTGGCCGGCCGCGATGCGCGCGAGAAGGCGCGTGAGCACGGTGAACTCGCTCGCGAGGATGTTGCCCAGCACACGCCGCTTGGCGCCGGCCAGCACTTCCTCAAAATCCCGGATGTCGCCGGATGCCTCGCGCCAGGCGCGATCGAGGGTATCGAGACCGCGCCAGTCAAGCAGCATGCGGGAAATGACGTTCAGCCATTCATAACCAGTGGTGCCGGCGATGCCGGCAAAGCGCGGCAGCCGCTCGCCCTCGGCCAGGATTTTCTCGACCACAACATAGAAACCGGCGCGGCCGGGCGGCCGTGCATGGCGCACCAGGCTTTGCAGCCGGCGGAGATATTGCTGCGGGTCGCGCAGGCCGTCGATATGGTCGATCCGCAGGCCTTGCAACTGGTCTGCGGCGATCATCCTGCTGACAAGCCGGTGCATGGACACGAACGTGGACGGATCCTCCACCCGCATGCCGGCGAGCGCATTGATGTCGAAAAAACGGCGATAGTTGATCTCGTTGGAGGCGAGCCGCCAGAAGGCCGGGCGGTAATATTGCCGCTCGAGCAAGCGATGCAGCGCCGTGACCGCGCCGGGCACGCCGGCTTTCGGCTGAAAGGCCGCAAGCCCACGCTCGATGACCTCGCTTCCGCCTGCGACCGCAGCCAGTTCCTGTTTGAACCGCGGAGCCTGATCGCGTGGCGGGTTGCGCGGGCCCTTGGTGCGTGCCGCCAATTCCAGCAGCCGGCGGCCCGCCGGCTCATCCGCCGCGCCGGCCTGCGCCACCACCTTGCTCAAAATCTCGCCATAGCGATTCGGCCCGATCGGCATGCGGTGTTCGAAATACCAGGCGGAGAAACTGCCCTCGCGCGGATCGTAGCGCAGTTCGATCTCGCCGCTTTCCAGCGCCTCGCCATAAGGCCGACCTAGGATCGGCAGCAGCACGCCGCCACGCGGTCGCTCGGGCAGGGTTTCCCATTCAATATCGAAGGAATCGGCATGCGGCGACTTCGGTCCCCATTCCAGCATGTCGAGCCACCAGGCATTGTCGGCGTGATGCACCCCCATGTGGTTGGGCACGAAATCGAGAATGAGGCCGAGGTCCGCCTTGGCCAGCGCTTGGCTCAGGCGCAGGAATCCGGCCTCGCCGCCGAGCTCCGGATTGAAAGCGTTATGGTCGATGATGTCGTAGCCGTGGGTGCTGCCGGCGCGCGCTTTCAGGAATGGTGAGGCATAGACATGCGTGATGCCAAGCGCTTTGAGATAGGGCAGGATGGCGGCGGCCTGGTCGAAGCCAAAGTCCGGCGTGAACTGCAGGCGATAGGTGGCGATCGGGACAACCGGCGGCATCAGGCTTCTCCGATGCCCCAGTAAGCGGACCATGGCGGCAATGTTTCCGGGACCGCGCCGCCCCAGATGGATCGGCCGAGTGAGGCGGCTTGCGGCCGCGCTGCTTCGGCCACTGACAGATTGGCGAGCAGGGTCAGGCTCGCACCATCGCCCAGCCGCCAGGTTGCGGTCAGCACGTCTTGCTTCCATCGCGCCGACGCGAAAGCGGATTGCGCGAGCCGCGGTGCGATCTCCTTTGCCCGTATCATTAGCAGACTGCGCGTGTGCGCCATCCATTGCCAGCCGCGCGGCGTCTCGCGCGCGTCCCAGTCGAGCATGGCGGAGCGGAAAGTTTCTTCCTCCAGCGGGTCGGGAATATCAGCGCCAAGTTCTGCATAGGCCGCCTTAAACTCCTCGTGCCGGCCTTTGCGCACAGCCTCGGCAAGCGCGCCATGAAAATCGCAGAAGAACGGAAACGGTTTTGCCGATCCCCACTCCTCGCCCATGAACAGGAGCGGCGGCATGGGCGCGAGCAGCGTGATCGCGCTTGCGGCGCGCAGCGCAGCTTCATCCGCCTGCGTTATCAGCCGGTCGCCGCGCGCGCGGTTGCCGATCTGGTCGTGATTCTGCAGGAAATTCACGAAAGCGGCCGGCGGCAAAGCTCCGGAAGGCTCGCCGCGCTGCCGGCCTTCGCGGTGCGGCGATGCCTCGCCCTGATAGGCGAAGCCGGAGGACAGGATACGCGCAATATCGCCGCGCGGATTCTTTTGATAGTCGCGATAATAGGCGTGCTTTTCGCGCGTCAGCAGCACATGCCAGGCGTGATGATAATCGTCGTTCCATTGCGCGCGGTATTTTCCGGCGGGCGAACCGCTGCGGGGATCGAGCAAGCTTGCGCGGTTGTCGTCATTCTCCAGCACCAGATGGATGTGCCGCCCGGTTTGTTTGGCCAGATCGCCGACTGCGCGGCTTAGGTCAGTCAGCACGTGCGGGTCGCCCGGCTCGACGATCGCGTGCACGGCATCGAGCCGCAGCCCGTCGAAGCGGTAGTGCTTCAGCCAGTGCAGCGCATTGCCGATGGCGAAGCCGCGTACCTCCGGCAAGCGATAGTCGATCGCCGAGCCCCAGGGCGTCTGGCCTTCGGTAAAAAACCCGGGCGCATAACGGCCGAGATAATTCCCTTCCGGGCCGAAGTGGTTGTAGACCACGTCGAGGAACACCATCAGCCCGCGTTGATGCGCGGCGTCGATCAGCGCTTTCAGATCCTCAGGCCGTCCATATGCGCTGTCAGGCGCATAGAGCAGCACGCCGTCATAGCCCCAGTTGCGGCGGCCGGCGAAATCGGCGAGCGGCATCAGCTCGATCGCGGTCAGGCCGGTTTCCACAACATGGTCGAGCCGCTCGATCACGGCGCGGAAATTTCCACCGGCGGTAAATGTGCCGACATGCAGTTCCAGGAACGCGGCGTCTTCCCAGGCGCGGCCGCGCCAATCGCTCGCCTGCCAGGCAAATTGATCATGCTCGATGACTTCGCTCGGCCCCGACACGTCCTGCGGCTGGAAATGCGAGGCGGGGTCGGGGACTTCCAATTCGCCATCGATCCGGAACTTGTAAAGCGTGCCCGCGCCCACACCGGGAATTTTGCTTTCATACCAGCCGTCGCCGCGCGCCCGCATGGGATTCGGGCGCTCGAGCATCAGCTCCACGCCTTTGGCGGCGGGAGCCCAAAGGCGGAAAGTCACGCCGTCAGGTTGCAGCTGCGGCCCGAAGATTGTTTCCGCATTCATTTCGAGCCCGAATAAACAAGAACGGAACGCGCAGGGGCTTGCGACTTCCATCCCGCCGGCAGGTTTTGTCCAAGCGTCGCCCCCGGCCCGGTGTTGAGGATGGCAGTCCAGGTGTTGTACTGCGGAATATTCGGCAGCGTGAATTCGATCGCTTGCGGCGCGGAATTGAGCACGATGAAAAGCGACGGCTGACCGTCAACCGGCCCCAGTACATAAGAGAGGAAACGCCCCTCCGGAAAATTCCAGTCCTGCTCGGTCATTTCGTTTCCTTGCGGCGTCAGCCACAAGACTCCGAAGGAGCCGTCTTCGCGCCGCCCTTCCACCCAATGGCGCGAGCGCAATTGCGGAAAGCGGCGGCGGATGTCCGTGAGCTGCGCGACCAGGCCCGTCAGGTCGTCGCCGTCGCTCCCGAGCGCCGACCAGTCGACCCAGCCGATCTCGTCGTCCTGGCAATAGGCGTTATTGTTGCCGCCCTGGCTGTTGCCGACTTCATCGCCGGCAAGGATGAGCGGTACTCCCTGCGCCAGCAGCAGCGACGCCAGGTGATTACGCCTCAGCTGGCGGCGCAGCTGCAGAATATTGGGGTCGTCGGTCGGTCCCTCGACACCGCAATTGGTGCTCTGGTTGTCGTCGGAGCCGTCGCGGTTGTCCTCGCCGTTGGCCTCATTGTGTTTTTGTTCGTAGCTCACCAGATCGGCGAGCGTGAAGCCATCATGCACGGTGATGTGGTTGATGCCGGCGCGCGGACTGCGGCCGTCATGGTTGAAAAGGTCGGCGGAGCCGGTCATGCGGCGGCTGACCTCGCCCAGCAGGTTTCCCTCGCCATGGGTATAGCGCCGCATGGTTTGGCGATATTGATCGTTCCATTCCGACCAGCCGGGCGGAAATCCGCCGACGCGATAACCGCCGGGACCTATATCCCAGGGCTCTGCCACCAGCTTCACGCTCGCCAGCACCGGGTCCTGCCGGATCGCGGCAAAAAAGGCCGAGCCTCTGTCGAAGCCCTGCGGTCCGCGCCCCAGCGTCGAGGCGAGATCGAAGCGGAAGCCGTCGACGTGACAGACCTCGACCCAGTAACGCAAAGAATCCATCACCATCTGCAGCACGCGCGGATGGCTGAGATTCAGCGAGTTACCCACGCCGGTAAAGTCGTCGTAGTAGCGCGGCTCATCCGGCCGCAGCCAGTAATAGGAAGTATTGTCGATGCCCTTGAAGCTCAGCGTCGGGCCCATGTGATTGCCTTCCGCGGTGTGGTTGTAAACCACGTCCAGCACGATCTCGATGCCGGCGTCGTGCAGCCGCGAAACGGTGGAGCGGAAGGCGTCGAGCGGGTTGTCGTTGGCGTAGCGCGGCTCCGGCGCGAAGAAGCCTATGGTGTTGTAGCCCCAGTAATTGCTCAGCCCGCGCTCGACCAGATGCCGGTCATCCACAAAGGCGTGGATCGGAAGCAGCTCCAGCGTGGTCACACCAAGCCGGCGCAGATGCTCGATCACCGACGGTACGGCCAATCCGCGAAAGGTGCCCCGCCACGCGCGCGGCACGTCCTCCCGCATTTGCGTCAGTCCCTTCACATGCGCTTCGTAGAAGATCGTGTTTTCCCACGGAACGAAGGGCCGCTTCTCTTCGCCCCAGGTGAAGGCTTCGTCGATCACCACGGCCTTCGGCATGCCGCGCGCATTGTCGCGGCGGTCGAAGGACAGGTCTTCCCGGTGCGTGCCGGTGCGATAAGCGAAATGCGCATCACTCCACACCAGCCGTCCGGCCAGCCGCTTGGCATAAGGGTCGATCAGAAGCTTGTGCGCATTGAAGCGGAAGCCTTGCTCCGGCTGGTAGGGGCCGTGCACGCGGTAGCCATAGAGTTGCCCCGGCGCGATGTCGTTGAGATAGCCGTGCCACACATCTTCGGTCCGCTCGGGCAGCGCGATCCGCTCGAGCTCGCGCTTGCCCTGGCTGTCAAACAGGCAGAGCTCCACCTTTGTCGCATTGGCGGAAAACAGCGCGAAGTTGGTGCCCCGTCCATCCCACGTCGCGCCGAGGGGATGCGGAGCGCCGGCCGAAAGCCGCATGCTACCGCTCTGGGACGAGAAAAATTGCAGCAAGCGGTGGAATTGCAAGACTAACCTCGGGAATTGGGCCTTCGTCCAACGTGTTGACCGCTCCGGCGTTCCCGACATTGCTGCCGCCATAGATCGCGGAGTCGGTGTTGAGGACTTCCCGCCAGGCGCCGGCGAAAGGCACCCGGACGCGATAGTCGCGATAGACCTGCGGCGTGAAATTGACCACCACCAGGCAGCGGTCGCGTGTGTCATGTCCCTTACGCAGCCAGGCAAAGACGCTGCGGTCGGCGTCGTGCATCACCAGCCATTCAAAGCCGTTATGATCGCAGTCAAGCTCGTGCAGCGCCGGTACGTCGCGGTAAAGCTTGTTGAGATCGCGGATCAGAGCCTGCACGCCGGCATGCTTGGGATTTTCCAGCAGGTGCCAATCGAGCGAGTGATCATGGCTCCACTCGCGCTCCTGACCGAATTCGCTGCCCATGAACATCAGCTTCTTGCCCGGATGCCCGAACATGAAAGCGTAATAGGCGCGCAAATTGGCGAAGCGCTGCCACTCGTCGCCCGGCATGCGGCCGAAGATGGAGCGCTTGCCGTGCACCACTTCGTCATGCGACAGCGGCAGGATGAAATTTTCCGAGAAGGCATAGTGCAGTCCGAACAGAATTTGTCCGTGGTGATGCCTGCGGTAGATCGGATCTTTGCTGATGTATTCCAGGGTGTCGTGCATCCACCCCATGTTCCATTTATAGCCGAAGCCGAGTCCGCCCCAATCGACCGGGCGCGAGACCATCGGCCAGGCGGTGGATTCCTCCGCCGCGGTGGTGGCATTCGGATGGCGCAGGAAAACTTCCGAATTGAAGCGGCGCAGGAAAGCGACCGCGTCGAGATTTTCCCGGCCGCCATATTTGTTCGGAATCCACCCGCCCTCCGGACGGCTGTAGTCGAGATAGAGCATGGAGGCGACCGCATCCACGCGCAGGCCGTCGACACGATAGCGGTCGAGCCAGAATAAGCCGCTGGCGAGCAGGAAATTCGCTACCTCGATGCGCCCGTAATTGTAGATCAGCGTGCCCCAATCGAGATGCCGCCCCTGCAGCGGATTGGCGTGTTCGTAGAGCGCCGTGCCGTTGAATTGCGCCAGCCCGTGCGGATCGTCGGGAAAATGCCCTGGCACCCAGTCGAGCAGCACCGCAAGGCCGGCCTGGTGACAGGCGTCAACCAGCGCCGCGAAATCTTCCGGCGTGCCGAAGCGGCTGGTGGGTGCGAACAGGCCGGTCGGCTGATAGCCCCAGGAGCCGTCGAACGGATGCTCGTTTATCGGCATGAACTCGATATGGGTGAAACCCAGGTCCTTGACATAGGCCGGCAGCTCGGCGGCCATTTCGCGGTAGGTGAGCCAGCGGTTGCCGTTTTCCGGACGCCGGCGCCATGAGCCGAGATGCACTTCATAGATCGAGATCGGCGCGCTCAGCGCGTTGACGCCCCCCGGCGCGGCAGCAGGGCGCTTCACCGCATCGAGGTCGATGACGATGGACGCGGTGTTCGGGCGCACTTCGGAGGCAAAGGCGACGGGATCGGATTTCAGCGGCAACATCCGGCCGTCCATGCCGATGATCTCGTATTTGTAATGATCGCCGACCCTGGCGCGCGGCACGAAGATTTCCCAGAAGCCGTTGCCGCGCACGCGCATGGCATGCCGCCGGCCGTCCCAGAAATTGAAATCGCCCACCACGCTCACGCGCTTGGCGCCGGGGACGAAGACCACGAAGGCCACGCCCGGAACGCCCTCATGCGTCATCGGATGCGCGCCGAGCTTCTCATAAAGATGAACATGGGTGCCTTCGGACAGGAGATAGAGGTCGAATTCCGACAGCACCGGCGGGAAGCGATACGGATCCTCCAGCTCGACGACGTTCTGGCCGAAGCGCGCGCGCAGCTGGTAGCGTTGCGAGCCGTTGGGCAGACGTCCGGCAAACAGGCCGGCGTCGTGGATGCGATCGAGCTCGCTCTCATGGCCTTGCTCGTCGACGACACGGACTTCCGCCGCATCGGGCAAGAAGGCGCGCACCACCGCGACGTCCTTTTCCATATGCCGGCCGAGATAGTGGAATGGATCGGAGTGCCGGCCTTCGATGATGGCGTAAGCTTCACGCGGGAGTTTGCTCATGACGGGCTCCCTTCCGAACGGGAGAGGATGCGCAGCGTGCCCGCCAGCGGCACGTGCAGCCAGTCCGGCCGATGCGCCAATTCATATTCGATCTCGTAGAAGGCTTTTTCCAGCAGGAAGAAGTCGAGCAGACGGTCGGCGGCATTCCGCTCGGCTGGCCACAGCCGTGCATCGCTCATCGCGGTGCGGTAGGCGGCAAGCACCGCCTCCACCGAACGCGAGCGCCAGTCGTGCATCGCACGCGCGAGTTTGCCCTCGTCATCCGGCGTGTTGCGCGTGGCGCGGTCAAGCGCGGCGGTGACCGAATAGTCGATAGAGCGGATCAGGCCGGCGAGGTCGCGCGCGGCCGGCGCTTTTTGCCGCCGCTCCTGCAGGCTGCGCCGGGGCTCGCCCTCGAAGTCGATGATGAAGACGTCGTCCTTCACGATCAGCATCTGGCCCAGATGGAAATCGCCGTGGTGGCGGATTTTCATCGCTTCCATGCTGGCCGGTAGCATCGCGTTGAGCATCTCGGGCAGACGGTCGGCATAGGCCATAAGCGTGTCGGTCAGCGCCCGGTTCGATTCGGAGAGACTTGGCCGGCGCCTGGGCAGATCTTCATGCAAGCGACGCGCGCGTTGCAGCGTCTGATCGGTCCATGTCTTCAGATCGTCCTCGGTGATGGGCTCGGGAGCGAAATCGGCGATGTCGCTGCGGCTGGCAAGCGCGAGCTGCAGTTCCGCAACGCGCTTTCCGACATGTCCCATCAGCCGCAGATAGGCGCCTTGTTCCTGGCTTTCGCCGGACGAATCGGGAGGAAGAAGGCGCTGTTCTTCCACATAGCGGTCGAGATAGGCGGTTGTCGCCGCCCAGGCGTCGCCCTGATTCTCCACGAAGCGATGCACCACGGCGACAGCGCTGGGCTGACCGTCCTCAATCAATTCGACGGTGCCGATCAGCGCTGGCGTGTTGGTGAAGGCCGCCTGTTCGGTGAGAAAGCGTCCGATCTCGATTTCCGGATTGATGCCGGGCGTGCGCCGGCGGAAGAGCTTGACTACGTAATGGCTGCCGACCAGCGCCGTGGTGTTCGATTGTTCGGCATTGACGGCGCGGACATTCTCCACCGTTGCGGGTCCAAGCGCGGGGAATTCCCCCACCGGACGGAATTCAAGCCGGAGGTTGTCGGCCTCGATGCTTTCCGAAGCCCGCACCTTGTCCAGCACGACCGAAATGAATTCCGCGTCAGCGGTGACGTCGAGCATCGCGCCCTCGCGCGGGCCGCGGCGCACCGCCGCCAGCATGTTCGGATTTCTTTGCGAGCGGTCCAGGCGCTGCCATTTCACCGTCAGCGGCAGGATGTAATACGACGTTTCGCGCGTTCCCGTGGCCTCGACCAGCGCCAGCTCCATGCCGGGATCGCCGGGCTCCAGCGGAATGGCGGCCGCGATCCGCGTCAGGATCGACGGGCTGCCGCGGTCGGCGAACCAGCGGTGCGACGACAGGAAGCCCGGCAGAACGTCGTATTCCAGGATCTGCTTGGAGCGGCCCTGTAAAAGCGACGCCCAGCCGTCGGTGACGACAAGAGTCTCCAGTTCCGGCGCGGTGGTGGGAGTATCCACCCGCTTCTCGAGCTTTTCGCACAGCTGGAACCAGAAGAAGCCGTAAGGGGCGAGGGTGACGACGTAAGGCCGGTCGCCGATCGGCGGGAAATCCTTGTTGCCGAGCAGCTCCAGCGGGGTGCGCCCGCGCCAGGGAGAAAGATCGATCTCCGCCGCCTGCGCCGAGCGCGAAAGGTTTGCCACGCAGAGCAGCACGTCGCCCTGGTATTGCCGCACATAGACCAGCACCGAGCGGTTTGTCGGACGGATAAAGGAGAGCGAGCCGCGGCCGAACACCTTGCGCGACTTGCGCACGGCGATCAGCCGCTTGGTCCAGTTTAGCAGCGAGCCCAGGCTGCGCGCCTGCGCTTCCACGTTGACCGCTTCGTAGCCGTACACCGGGTCCATGATCATCGGCGCGTAGAGCCGGGCGGGATCGCAGCGCGAAAACCCGCCGTTGCGGTCGGGGGTCCATTGCATCGGCGTGCGCACGCCATTGCGGTCGCCGAGATAGATATTGTCGCCCATCCCGATCTCGTCGCCGTAATAGATGATCGGCGTGCCGGGGAACGACAGCAGCAGCGAGTTCATCAGCTCGATCTTGCGGCGGTCGTTATCCATCAGCGGCGCGAGGCGCCGCCGAATGCCGAGATTGATTCGCGCGCGCGGATCGGTGGCGTAGGTGGACCAGAGATAGTCGCGCTCCACGTCGGTCACCATTTCGAGCGTGAGCTCGTCGTGGTTGCGCAGGAACAGCGCCCACTGGCAATTCTCCGGGATATCCGGCGTCTGCCGCAGGATATCGGCGATCGGGAAGCGGTCTTCCTGGGCGATTGCCATGTAAATGCGCGGCATCAAAGGGAAGTGATAAGCCATCTGGCATTCGTCGCCGTCACCGAAATAGGCGCTGACGTCTTCCGGCCACTGATTGGCTTCCGCCAGCAGCAGCTTGCCGGGCGCGTAGGAGTCGAGCTCAGCCCTGATCTGCTTGATGATGGCGTGGGTTTCCGGAAGATTCTCGTTGTTGGTGCCCTCGCGCTCGCAGAGATAGGGAATGGCATCGAGCCGGAAACCGTCGACCCCGAAATCGAGCCACCGCCGCATCACCTGCATCAGCGCCAGCAAGACACGCCGATTGCCGAAATTCAGGTCCGGCTGGTGCGAAAAGAAGCGGTGCCAATAATAGGCCTGGGCGGTGGAATCCCAGGCCCAGTTGGATTTTTCGGTGTCGTTGAAAATGATGCGGGTACCGGCATAGCGCTGGTCGTTGTCGCTCCAGACATACCAGTTGCGCGCATCGGAGGTAGGCTTGCTGCGGCGCGCCCGCCGGAACCAGGGATGTTGGTCCGAGGTATGGTTGATCACGAGTTCGGTAATGACACGCAGCTTGCGCCGCTTGGCTTCATGCATGAAGCGGCGGAAATCCGAGAGCGTGCCGAAGTCGGGATTGACCTGCCGATAGTCGGCGATGTCGTAGCCGTCGTCGCGACCCGGAGTGGGATAGAAGGGACGCAGCCAGAGCGCAGTGACACCGAGGTCCTGTAGGTAATCGAGCTTCTGGGTCAGGCCCTCGAAATCGCCGATGCCGTCATTGTTGCTGTCGGCGAAAGCCTTCACATGCAGTTGATAGATGATGGCGTCTTTGTACCAAAGCTCGTCGCCGGCCAGACCCGTCTCCGCCTTGATGTCGGTCAGAACATTCATAGTTGTCACGACAAGCAACGGAAGAGGAGCGCGGGATCCTGGTCCGGCTCGATGCGAAGCCGCACGCCGCCCCATTCGATAATGTGCTGCTCGCCGCTGATCAGGTTTTCGATCGCGCGCACCCGCCGGCGGCCGCCTTGCGGCCCGATTTCGATTTCTCCGAAGTGGAACCAGAATTGGCGCGTGCCGCCGCGGTTCAAGGCGATGGCAACCGCGACCGCGTTGTCGCCTGACTCCGATTCCTTCACAAAGCCGATGACATCGTTGTCGTCTATCTGCGCGAAGCGAAGATTGCCGGTCTGTTGCAGCGCCGTATTGCTTTGCCGCAGCCAGTTGAGATGCCCGATGTAATTCTTGATGTTGCCTTCCTTGTTCCAGTCCCGGGTCTTCAGCTCGTATTTCTCCGAGTGCAGATATTCTTCCTTGCCCGTGACCGGCTCGTGCTCGAGCAGCTCGAAGCCGTTGTAGATGCCGTAATTGCCGGCCAAGGTCGCAGCCAGCGCGACGCGCGATTTGAAGATCCAGGGGTCGCCGGATTGCAGATGGAAGGGCAGGATGTCCGGCGTATTGACGAAGAAATTCGGACGGAAGTATTCGCGTTCGGGATAACCGGTAATTTCGCGCAAGTAGCTTTCCAGCTCCTGCTTGCCGGTGCGCCAGGTGAAATAGGTATAGGACTGAGTGAAGCCGAGCTTGGCGAGCGCTTTCATCACTTTCGGGCGGGTGAAAGCCTCCGCCAGGAAGATCACGCCGGGGTCGATCGCCTGCACCTCCCGGATCAGCCACTCCCAGAATTCGAACGGCTTGGTGTGCGGGTTGTCGACGCGGAAGATGCGCACCCCCTGCTGGTGCCAGAACAGCACGACGTCGCGCAACGCCGCCCATAGCCGCTCGCTGTCGGCGCAGTAGAAATCAGGGTTGACGATGTCCTCGTATTTCTTCGGCGGGTTCTCCGCATATTGGATGGAGCCGTCGGGCCGGCGCTTGAACCATTCGGGATGCGTGGTCAGCCAAGGGTGATCGGGCGAGCACTGGATGGCGAAATCGAGGGCCACCTCCAGGCCATGCGTGGCGCAGGCACTGACGAGGCGGCGGAAATCCTCCAGCGTGCCGAGATCCGGATGCACGGCGTCGTGCCCGCCGGCTTCCGAGCCGATGGCATAGGGGCTGCCGGGATCGCCGGGCTCCGCGCGCAAGGCGTTGTTGCGTCCTTTGCGGTTGGTGTGGCCGATCGGATGGATCGGCGGCAGATAAAGCACGTCGAAGCCGAGCGCCGCGATCTCGGGCAGCCGCGCGATGCAATCGTCGAAGGTGCCGTGTTTGCCCGGGACGCTGCTTTGGCTGCGCGGCATCATCTCGTACCAGGCGCTGGCGCGCGCGAGCGGGCGGTCGGCGACGAGCGGCATCTCCGGCCCGCGGGTGAGGTCTGAATTCTGCACCCGCGAGGTCGCCGCCAATAATTCTTCCGACAGCAGCGGCGAAGGGTCGTTGCTCGCCTCGCACTCCCGGCAGACCTCGCTGATGATGAAGGCGTCCGCCTTGCTGCGCGGCTTCAGGCCGGCAAGGATCTGGCGGCCTTCCTGCACCTCGAGCGTCACATCCTGGCCGGCATCGCGCTTGAGCAGAAAATCGTGCCGCCATGTGCCGAAGGCATCGGTCCAGGCCTCGACGGCGTAGCGGTAGCGGCCGGGCGTTTCGGGCGTGAAGCTGCCGGTCCAACGGTCGTTCTGATGGAATTTCAGCGGATCGCGCGACCATTTCTTGGAATTCTCGGCCCGCCAGATGAGTTCGGCGGCGAGCACCGCATGGCCGTCACGGAAGATGTCCACCCATACCTCGACCGGCTCCCCTGCAATCCGCTTGACCGGAAAGCGGCCGGCGTCCACGGCAGGAAAGATGTCTTCTATGTAGATCCGCTGGCCGGACAGGCCGCTGACCAAGGGAAAGCTCACATTTGCTGTCACGTTCCCGACCGCACTCTTTCCGCCTGCTGCGACGCCCGCAGCATACGGACCATTTGATAAAGAATAGGCCTGCACAGGATTAGTTCCATCTGAGGAATGTTATCCTATTACCTGTTATTGGTCGAGGGCCGGCCCAATTTGCTGCCGGTCTAGTCGTTGGTCGGGGGTCCGGGGTCGCCGCTGAAATAAAAAAAGGCCGCCAGTTGAGGCGGCCTTACAGAGCGTCGGCCTGGATACTCAGGCCGCAGGAGTATCGCCGCGCATGCCTCAGTTGTTTTTGTAGATACGGTGAGTGACTTGATAAATGCCGCGGGTTCCCCCGGAAAGCGTGTAAATAAACGTTTGTACCGCGTGATCGCCCGCCGACACGCTTTTGGTTTGCACGAACGCGCCGGCGACGAATTGGTTAGTGGAAGGTATTACTCCCAGAAACGGACAGTTTGGGTTATTCATGAATACGCCATCGACTTTGGTGCAAATGGCCCAGACGTTGTTGGCCACCGTCCCGCGGACGTTCGCGTGCTGATCGACTTCTAACAGGCATTGCCCGGGTCCGGGGCAGTTGACGGTTATAACACCGGTCATGGCAACAAAGCCGGAGCCAATTGCAGCCGGAACATTCTCGCTGGTGAAGCGGCTGTGCCTCAGCACCTTATTGACGGTAGTAACAGGAGCTAAAGCAGCATCAGCATCAGCAGCAGACGGTGGAGTTGGGCCTGTGGCGTTTCGCGGCGGTTGTGCCGTCGCCGTCCATGTCGTTCCTACAAGGATCGTGAGCGCGATGGTCGCAGATAATGCTGAACGATTTCGGAAGTATGACATAGATGCCTCCCCTGATCATGGCTGGATTTTTTTATCCAAAGCCAACAGTTGATCGTAGCACCAACGCCAGCGGACCCAAATCGATTAATTGCAGCTCTTGCAGCCAGTAGAGGCCATGCCGACCTGGAGCCTAATCACTTCCTTCAAATAAGCTTCAGTTTGCACGGCGGCATAAGCGGAATTGAACAATGAAATTTCTCAGGTCTTCCCCAGCAAGCTAGGAACAAAGCTGTGCTGTTCCGGTTGGCCGCCGGGACACAATTTTCAGAAAATCAGCCGACATGGATCGTATTGAGGAGCGCGCGGCCCGCTGGGGCATTGAAAGCCAGTATCACGACGCCTTTGGCCGGCTCTGTTCGGTGGCCCCCGAGGTTCTGAGCCGGCTGCTGGAATTGCTGGGGCAAAATCGCGAGCCGGCGCAGCGCCGTGTCCCGCAAACCGTGGTCATCCGCAACAACCGGGAAGCCTCGGTATCCTTGCAGGCGCCGCCCGGCACGCCGGTCACCTGGACAATCGACGCCGAGGGGACGCTCGTTCAGGGCGTCGGCGAAGCGCCGGTCGTGCGGTTACCCGCCGATCTGCCGGCCGGAAGCTTCACGCTTCGCATCGGCTTTGGCGACGAGCGAGAGGAAGCAACGCTCCTGGTCGCGCCCGAGCGCGCCTTTCAGGGCGAAAGCGCGGCGCGCTTTTGGGGCATTGCGGTGCAGCTTTACGGCGTGCGCTCGCAGCGTAACTGGGGACACGGTGATTTCACCGACCTGGCAGCGCTGATCGACATCGCCGCCGAGCGCGGCGCCGACGCGATCGGACTCAATCCGCTGCACGCGATCTTCGACGATCATGCGGAGGATGCCAGTCCTTATTCCCCCAACAGCCGGCTCTTTCTCAACACGCTCTACATCGACGTGGAGGCCGTTCCCGGCTTTCCCGGTCTCGACGCCGCCGGGTTGCGCGATGAGATAGAGAATCTGCGGGCCGGTGAATTGGTGAACTACAAGGGAGTCGCGCGCGCCAAGGCGAAAGCCATGCGGCTGGCTTACGAGAATTTTCGCGGCGGCGCGTTTCCACACGATGAGCGGGCATTCGAAGCTTTTCGCGCGCAACGGGGCAGCAGCCTGCAACGCTTTGCCGCCTTTGAATGGTTGCGCCGGCGCTATGGCCTGCCCTGGCAGCAATGGACGCCTGAATGGCGCAACGCCGGGGAGGCCGCCCTGGCGCGGCTGCGGCGGGAGCAAAGCGAGGAGATCGGCTTTTTCGAATTCGTGCAGTGGGCCGCGCATGAGCAGCTTTCGGCCTGTTGCGACCGCATCCGCCGGCGCGGGCTGGAGCTGGGGCTTTATCTCGATATCGCCGTCGGTGTTTCCAACACGGGTTTCGACGCCTGGAGCGAAAGTGAGGCTGTCCTCGATGCGGTCAGTGTGGGCGCGCCGCCGGACCCGCTCAATCTTGCCGGGCAGAACTGGGGCATTGCCGGCACCAATCCGGTCGCGCTGGAGCAGCAAAGATTCGAGCCGTTTCGGCGCATGCTGCAGGCCTCGATGCACTACGCCGGCGCGGTGCGGCTCGATCACGTGCTTGGGCTCAAGCGGCTCTTTCTCATCCCGAACGGTATGCCGGCCGGGCAGGGGACTTATGTCCGCTTTCCATTTGAGGCGTTGCTGGCGGTCGCCGCGCAGGAAAGCGTCGCCAACCGCTGTGTTGTGATCGGCGAGGATCTCGGCACAGTGCCCGAGGGTTTTCGCGACGTGATGGCGGACTGGGGGCTTTGGTCCTATGTCGTGATGATCTTCGAGCGCGAAGGCGACGGCCGCTTCCGGGCGCCTGAAGCCTATCCGCGAAATGCGCTTGCGACCTTTAATACCCATGATCTGCCGACCTTCGCCGGCTGGGCGGCGGATCACGACCTCGCGGTCAAGCGCCAGTTGGGCATCGACCCCGGCGAGAGCGATGACGATCGCGCCAGAGCCCGCGCGGCGCTGCGCAGCGCCTTGGGATTGCCCGACAATGCCGCGCCGGATTTTTCCGCGGTGGCGGCCTATCTCGCACGCACGCCATCGCGCTTGCTCATGGTTGCGATGGAAGATGTGCTTGGCATCCTCGATCAGCCCAATATACCGGGCACCGTGCAGGAGCATCCGAATTGGCGGCGGCGTCTGCCCCTTGCGCTGGAGGATATCGCGCAACATCAAGGCCTCGCCGCGCTGGCCGATATCATGCGGACGGCAGGCCGCGGCTGAGACAAAGCCTCCGCGGCGGTTGCGCCGCTAGCCCGCGTTGCATAGACTTACTATGATTTTATCAATATCGCCGTGCTGTCGAGCCTTGAGGAGGTTTCGGCGCGGAGGAAGGTTTTGAATGGACGACGAAGCCGGGGGCACCGGTGGCGTCGACCGTGCCCGTGATCCGGCACCGCGACGGCGGCGCCGGTGGGGACGGCGGACATTTCATGCTTCGCATCAGGGACCGGCGGGCGATAACGGCCATCGCCGCGAGGCGACCTATGCCGCGCTCGATCTTGGCACCAATAATTGCCGGCTGCTGGTGGCGCGTCCCACCGCCGACAGTTTCCGGGTGGTCGATGCTTTCTCCCGCATCATCCGCCTGGGCGAGGGTTTGTCGAAGTCGGGCCGCCTGAGCGACGCCGCAATCGATCGCGCTGTCGAGGCGCTCGCTATCTGTCGCGACAAGATGAAGAACCGCATGGTGACGCGGGCCCGGCTGATCGCCACCGAGGCCTGCCGCGCGGCCGAGAACGGCGCTGATTTTCGCGCCCGCGTGGCCGAGGAAGTCGGCCTCGAGCTTGAGATTGTCGATCGCGAAACCGAGGCCTCGCTCGCCGCCAGCGGTTGCTCGCCGCTGCTCGATCCGCAGGCGCAGGGCGTGATCCTGTTCGATATCGGCGGCGGCTCGTCCGAGCTGGTGCGGCTCGGTCCCTCCCGCCCGAGCAGTTACGGACCGCCGCGTCCCAACATTCTGGGCTGGATGTCGATTCCGATCGGCGTGGTGAACCTGGCGGAGCGCCACGGCGGCCATGCCGTCACCCGCGACATCTACGAAGAGATGATTTCGGAAGTCGGCGAATATGTCGATCGCTTCGCGCGGGAGCATCCGATGCCGGGGCTCGAGGATGTGCATCTGCTTGGCACCTCCGGAACGGTGACAACCATCGCCGGGGTGCACCTGGAATTGAAGCGCTATGAGCGCCGCTACATCGACGGCTGCTGGATGGCCGACGACCAGATTTCCAGCGTGATCGAACGCCTGCTCCTGATGAACTACGAGGAGCGTGTCGCCAATCCCTGCATCGGTTCGGAGCGGGCCGATCTGGTGCTCGCCGGCTGCGCGATTCTCGACGCGATCCGCCGTGCCTTTCCCTGCCAGCGCGTGCGCGTCGCGGACCGCGGGTTACGTGAGGGCATGCTGGTGCAGATGATGCGGGCGGACGATGTCTGGCGCCGCGCCGCGGGTGGCCCGCAATGACCCCGCCGGGCAGCAAGGACGGCGGGCGCGCTCTGAAGGTGCGGGTCAAGAGCGGCAGGGGCCGCTCGCTGTCGTCAAAACTCTGGCTTGAGCGCCAGCTCAACGATCCTTATGTGGCGCGCGCCAAGCGCGAGGGTTTGCGCTCGCGCGCCGCCTATAAGCTGATGGAGATCGACGACAAGCTTCATTTTCTCAAGCCCGGTGCGAAAGTGGTCGACCTCGGCGCCGCTCCGGGCGGCTGGAGTCAGCTCGCCGCCAAGCGGGTGGGCGCAGGGCAGGGCAACGGCCGTGTGATCGCGATCGACATTCTGAAGATGGAGCCGATTGCCGGCGTGCAATTTCTGGAGCTCGATTTCTTGGATGAGAAAGCTCCGCAAATTTTGCGCGACCTTCTGGGTGGGCCGGCGGACGTCGTGCTGTCCGACATGGCGGCCAATGCCACCGGTCATCGCCAGACCGATCATCTGAAAATCATGGCGCTGGTCGAAGTGGCGGCTGAATTCGCCGGCGAAGTGCTCAAGCCCGGCGGCACCTTCGTGGCCAAGGTGTTGCAGGGCGGAACCGAAGCTTCGCTGCTGGCTGGCCTCAAACGCGATTTCGCCGGTGTGAAGCATGTGAAACCGGCGGCGAGCCGGGCGGATTCCGCGGAGCTCTATCTCGTTGCGACCGGCTTTCGCAGCACCGGAGCGCGATCGGCGTGACCCTGAAGCTCGTCATCGGGAACAAGAATTATTCGTCCTGGTCGATGCGCCCCTGGATGGCGATGAAGATCGCCGGGATTGCGTTTGAGGAAAGAGTAATCTCACTCGACGATCCGGTTTTCAAATCCGAGCTCCGCAAGCTCACGCCCGCAGGCAAGGTGCCGGTGCTGATCGACGGCGAGCGGCACGTCTGGGAATCGCTCGCCATCATCGAATATCTCGCCGAAAAATTTCCCGCCGCGAAATTGTGGCCCGCCGACGCCGGCGCGCGCGCCCATGCCCGCGTGATCTGCGCCGAGATGCATGCCGGCTTTGGCCCGCTGCGCCGCCACTGCGCGATGAACATGATGCGTCCACCGAGCAAGCGGGAGCTTCCACCTGAGGTGCAAAGCGACGTCGTACGCATCGACCAGATGTGGACCGACTGTCGGGCCCGTTTTGGACAGGACGGGCCGTTTCTGTTCGGCCCCGCTGGAGCGGCCGACGCGATGTATGCGCCGGTGGTTTCGCGCTTTCATACCTATGACGTCGAGGTCGGCAGGGAGGCGCGCGCTTACATGAACGCGGTGATGGCGTTGCCTGCCTGGGCCGAGTGGGAAACGGCGGCGCGGCAGGAGACCTGGGTGCTGCCGCGCGCGGAGGTCGATTGGCCGAAGGTATTAAGGGCCTGATTTAACATCTTTAAGCGGGAAGCCCCGTTGCTCCGGTGCAAGGTCATGCGCAGCTGCGCTGGTTCTGCTAAGCTTGCTCGGGGCGAGGAACCTCGTTTCTGCTTGGACATTTTCTTACGCGGCCTGTTTTTCAAAACAAGCGGTCGCGATTAAGCCGGCGCCCCCGGCGAAAGGAAGGCGGCTATGCATATTCTGTTCGCAATTGCCCGTGTGTTGCTGGTCCTGATCTTTGTTTTGTCCGGCGCCATGAAGCTTCTGGATATTCCGGCTACGGCGGCGCAGATCCAGCCGGTCGTAACGATACCCGACATGCTGAAGGATTTTGTTGCCCAAGTGGAGGCGGTGACCGGCATGAACTGGCCGAGTCTGCTGGCCGTCTTGGCCGGCGTCGTCGAGGTCGTGGCCGCATTGCTCATCGCCTTCAACATCGGCACGCGCGGCGCCGCTGCGGTGCTGGCGATCTTCACCCTGGTGGCGACCTTCTATTTCCATGCCTTCTGGAACATGAGCGGCGAGCTCATGCAGACCAACATGATCCACGCCCTGAAGAATCTCTCCATCATCGGCGGGCTTTTGGTCATGGTGGTGCTGGGTTCGTGGCGGCCGCTGCGGTCCAACGAGATCTAGCCGACAGAGGCTGCAGGTTTACCAAGGAAAAGGGCGGCCCTGCGGCCGCCCTTGAGTTTGGTACGCCACGCGGGAGGAACCGGTAACGGCAGCCCCGTAGCTCGGGCCGCGTGCGCTAATCCATCGATCATTGGTATCTGATTCGCAGACCAGCGTCATCCGCGAAATGCTCAGGCCGGTATCCAGGTGACGAGCCGGACGTCTTTATCCTCATCCAATATGCGCATTGGCCCGGCTTTGTAGCCGCGGCTGCGCAATACCTCTTCCGGCGCGCAGGCAGGCACCTGTGGAAAAACCGGTCGCCCGCCCGGCAAACGGACGTGATCGGCGCGCGTCAGATGGAAGGCGTCATAGCCGATGTCGAGGAAAATCCCGAAAATTTCCGTGCCGCCGATCACCGCGAGCAGCCCGCCGTCGATGCCGAGCATGGCCCAGGCTTCCGGGAAAGAGGCGCCGGCAGGATTCCACAGCACCGCTTTGGGATTGTCCGGATGCCGCCCAATGCCGGGTATCCGGCGCGTCACGATCAGGCGCGGACGTTTGGGTGCATTCGGCCCGCCTTCGTGCGAATAGCGCCCGTGCACCACTGCGTCGGCCTTATCGAGCGAGCCGTGGAAGAAGCGCTGGTCCGCCTCGATCTTCAGCGATGGCGGCATCACGCCGGCTGCGTCCGCCAGCATGCCGTCGGCGGAGATGATGGCGTAGCCTTCGATGCGGGCGGGGCGGGAAATCGGCATCGCATCTCTATAACGCAAAAACGCCAGGATCGTGAGATCCCGGCGCTTTCACTCGCAGGTCGTTGCGATTACTGGACGGTCCGGATCACACTGTTCATCGGCCTCGCGTTTGCGGCGAGTGGGTTCATCTCTTTCATGACAAGCGCGTCGTATTCCGGCAGCGTCTTGAGCGGATCCTTCGGTTTCATGTGGACGATCTTATAGCCGCCGGCCTTCATCTCGCCGAGAAGGTCGCGCACGGCATTTGCCGTCCAGGGATGGACATCGTGCATCAGGACGATGGCCTTACCGTGTTTCTTGAGCTTATCCATCACCGCTTTTACGACCTGCTCCGGCTTGCGATACTTGAAGTCGAAGGAGTCGAAATCGGTCGAGAACATCGCGACGTTGCGCTGTCCAAGATACGACATCAGCTCAGGCGGCTGCTTCAACTGCGGAAAGCGGAAGAACGGCGCTTCGTATCCGGCATCGCCAATCGCAATCTTGATGGCGCTCATACCCTTCTCGATCTCGTCCTTGGGTTCGTAATCGCGCACTTCCCGCTTGCCGCCGCCGATCGCCATGCTGCCGCGCGTCTTCGTCAGGTCCTGATGGCTCCAGGTGTGCGAGCCGATGGAGTGGCCGCCCTCAGCAACTTTCTTCAGGATTGCCGGGTAGTCGACGGCGTTGCGGCCGATCGCGAAGAAGATCGCCTTGACGCACTCTTCTTCCAGCGCCTGCAGGACAATTGGAGTGGTCGGCCAGGGACCGTCATCGAAAGTCAGCACGACTTCGCCGGGTCGCAGAAAGTCGTAAATCTTGAAGTGTTCAAAGCCGAAGCCGGGACCGCCGGTCGTGTCGATTTCGACGACGCGCGAGACGCCGAGTGCGTTCGGGTTCTTGCACGACGCATCAAGGGTTCGGGCGACGGCTGGTGATGGAGGGACAGCGGCAGCGGTCACCGACGCCGGTGCCACCGGCGGCGGCGCGACGCTGATCGGCGCCGGGTCCGAGGTCATCGGTCCCAGGATGCGTTGCGCATGGGCGACGCTGAGCGTCGCCACAGACAGTGAAATGGCAAGGATATAGGATTTAGCCCGCATCGTATTCTCCCCTCCCGCATGGCGCGGATAGCTGGTGCAGACGCGCCGCCCCGGCGGCGCCCTGTCGAGTCGCTTGGCCACTATTTTGGCATGATGATGCCTCAGCCGCGAGTCCGACTCTGCCCGGAGAGGAGCGGACCGGCGGTTTTAGTAAACACGAGTCACCTTGCAGGCGGCCGAAGTTCCCTGGCGACGGCCGCCACAATTCGGGCATCCGACGCTTCGATGTCAGGGGAGAAGGCGGCGGCAATATGGCCGTCGCGGCCTATCAGGTACTTGTGGAAGTTCCATCGCGGAACCTCGAGCGGGCGTTCGCCCGCGGCCCATTTGTAAAAGGGGTGCGCGGCGGCTCCCTTCACCGCCACTTTTTCCGCCAGCGGAAAGGTGACGCCATATTTCCCATGCGCGGTGTGGCCGATTTCCGCCGGACCGCCGGGTTCCTGGCCGCCGAAATCGTTTGACGGGACGCCGATCACCAGCAGCCCCTGGCCGCGGAAGCGCGTCCACAACTGCTGCAATCCTTCATATTGCGGGGTGTAGCCGCAGAGGGACGCCGTGTTGACCACCAGGATGGGCTTGCCCGCTTGTTCCGCGAGGCGAAGGTCGCCGCCTTCCAGCCGCTTGAAGGAGAAGGCATAGGCGGTCGGGCGGCTCATTTCAGGTGAGAGGGCTTGCGCCCGGCCGGCAGGCGAGGGGGTTTGCGCGAGCGCTGGCGCCGCCCAGGCGCTTGCAAGCAAGGCCAGAAACTGCCGGCGATCGCGCTGCATGTCCGCCTCACGGTTTATAGGGCGTGCCCATGAAGTCGCGCTTGACCAGATCGAGACCGGCATGCCGAAGCAGGTCATAGGCGGTGGTGCAATGGAAATAGAAATTCGGCATCGAATGATTCAACAACAGTCCTTGCCCAGTATAGCTGCGCTCGCCGCTCGAACCCTTGATCTTGATTTCCTTGTCCTCGGTGCCGTCGATCTGCGAGGGCTTGAGGCCTTTGAGGAAGCCGACCACCTGCACAATAAGGGCCTTCAGCTCGGGGATCGTGCTGTCGTCCTTTCCGACAGCGGGGCCTTCGAGTCCGGCGAGCATGCCGCAAACCCGTGACGGGTGCCGGCAGGCCTCCTGCACCTGTCGCCCCATTGAGTACATGTCGGGGTAGAGACGCATGCTCAGGAGAACGGAAGGATCGATCTTCTTCTGTTCGGCATAAGCCGCGGCCTTGTCGAGAATGTCCGACAGCGCGGTGAGATGCTGAATGAAAATCGGCACGGAAACGGAATACATTGAGATCGCCACGGCAGTTCCCCGGTTGGATAAAAAGATGCCGGAGCTTAGCCGTTTTCCGCCGCGCCTCAACTGCCCAGAAGGGTTTATCGGTCGCTGCCGAGGTCGCTTTTTTTCGTGATCTCGGTCTCGGTGCGGCTTGGCAGTTGGTTGTCCGGCTTCCGCCGCTGGTCGTTGTCTTCCTTGGTGCGCCCGGTTTTGTCGGCAAGGTTGTCCTTGCCGGGCCCTGGCTTGCGTGTGCCGTCGTTCTTGTCGGTGATGTAAGGGCCGCGCGGCCCATTCTCCGGCTCGCCGGTCGGCGTGTCGTCACCGATGCTCACTTTTCCCTTGCCCATGGCAAATCCCTTTGTGCTCATGAGTCAAAACCTGGGCAAGGCGCTGGTTCCGGTGTGCTGCGGCAGCCTCCGGGCGCGTTCCGACCGCCGAAAAGCCCTCCGGGCAATAGCCGCCCGCGGCGTCTCATAGGTGGCAACCCAGAGATGATCTTCGCCGAATCAGCGTTAACCGTTACCAAAACCGGCCGAAAAAAGGCTGTTGCGACTTGCTGGCGCTTCCCGTGTCGTACGGAACAAGCGAGGTCTTGAAGGCGTTCTACATACGCCTATGTGTCCGTCGGATTGAGAGGGTTCGAACTTGTTACGTTTTCTTTTCCCATCGTTTGAAAAGCCAGATGCGCGACCGCGCTATCTCAATATTGAGCCGGAAAGTCACGACTTCCGCGGTGTGGGAACGGTGCTGCTGCTCGCGGCTTCCTGCGGCGTAGCACTCGCCTTGTGGGAGCCGTCGCATCAGATTACCACGCCTTTCGCCACCGCCTCCGCGCCGCGAACCGTAACTACCTCGGTCGGCGCGCCTGCATCGGTCGGCGCGCCGAAGGTTGCGAGCCAGGAAACCACGGCCGCGGCGGATGCCGAGGACGAACAGTCTGCTCCGACCGTGAAGCTCTCCACTTTGTGCTCGCAACGGGCAACCGCGCGGCGCGACTGCGCCGACGTGAAAGCCCTTAAGGATGCACGCTTGAAGGCGCCGGATCCTGCTCCGGCTGCTGCTCGTCCCTCTGCTTCTGCTCGTGCATCTACTGCCGCTCGTGCCGCCGCTTCTGCCCCTGCTGCTGGTTCCGCCGCTGCGTCTGCGCCGGCGCCTGCTTCCGTGCCTGCGCCGGCGCCTGCTTCCGTGCCTGCACCGGTGAAGGAAGCGCCACCGGCCGTTGTCGCTGCCAAGGCGTCAAGCGCTGAGCAGGTTGAGCAGGCTGAGCCGGCGGCGGCCGTTCAGCCGGAAGCGCCTAGCGCGCAGCCGCCACGCACCGCGAGCGCTCCAAAGCCGAAACGTCCTCGCCCGCCGATGGAAGAAGCGCCTGTGGAGCGGCTGGTGAAGGTCTATGACCAGGTGATGCCCGACGGCCGGCGGGTCCCTGTCTATCGGCGGGCCGGCAGCGGCAGCCTTGAGATGGGCACCATCGTCGACGGCGAATATCGTGCCTACCGTTCGGCGCGGCAGGCCGATCTTGACCCGCCGCGTGGACGTTATTTCGGTCTGCAATAATCCCGACTGTTCTGCTGGGCCAGCTGCTTCAGTGTCTGAACATCGTCGCGGCCCCGGGGCTCGCGCGTGTTACGCTTGTATTTTGAATTGGCCTTGCGTGGACCGCGCCGTCCGATCGGCGAGCCGGGCCGTTTCCAGGATGCGGTTTTGCGTCGTGTTGCTGTGGCCATCAGCCAGTCTCCATTTGTGAACTTTGACCTAACTTCCTCGCTCCGCCGAAATTTCGCCGGCACCATCATCGGTGCTATTGTCGGCTGCCGATTTCGGGGGAGAAACTGATGCGTTTGCGCTTGTTCTTGCTGGCTTTGGCGGCGGTTTTTGCGTCCCTGCATTCAACCCCGGTGCCCGCCGAGACAGTGGCGGAGTTCTACAAGGGTAAGGTCATCAAGGTGATCATCGGCTACGCGCCGGGCGGCGGCTTCGATGCCTATGCGCGACTGCTGGCTGAGCATCTGCCGAAGCACCTGCCCGGCAATCCGACCGCGGTGGTGCAGAGCATGCCCGGCGCGGCGTCGGTGAAGGCGGCGAATTTCATCTACGGCATCGGACCGCAGGACGGCACGCTGATCGGGATCCCCAATCATGCCGTCCCGATGAATGCCTTCGTCTGGCGCGAGGTAGGCGACGGTCTCGACGTCACCAGGCTCAACTGGATCGGCCGGCTCGATGCCATCGACGTGGTCAACGTCGCCTGGCACACGGCCGGCGTGAAAAGCGTCGAGGACGTGAAGACGCGGCCGCTCGCCATCGCTGCGACATCGCCCACCGGCACGTCGGCGATGATGCCGACGGCGATGAACAAGCTGATCGGCACGCAATTCAAGGTGGTGCAGGGCTACAAGGGCACCGCCGAGCAGTATCTCGCCATGGAGAAAGGCGAGACCGAGGGCATGGGCAACGCCATCTGGTCGCAGCTCAAGCGCTCGCATCCGCACTGGATCGCCGAAAAGAAACTCGTGCCGCTTTATCAGGATGGCTACAGGCGCGCGAGCGGCCTGGAAGATGTTCCGACCGCAATGGAGCTTGCGAAGAATGACGAAGACCGCAAGGTATTTCGCCTGCTCGGCAGCACGGCGGAAGTCGGCCGCTCTTTCTATGTCGGCCCGCAAGTGCCGGCAGAGCGCGTCGCGGCGCTGCGGCAGGCTTTTGGCGACATGACCAGGGACCCCGCTTTCAGGAAAGAGGCCGAGCAGCTCAATATCGTGCTCAATCCGATGTCGGGGGAAGATTTGCAGAAGATGATCGGCGAGCTTGGGCTGTATCCGCCTGAGTTGCTGGAGCGCACGCGGCAGCTCGTGGCGCCGTAAGGACAAAAATATCAAATAGGGGAGTGCAGCGATGGATCATCAGGTGGCACTGATCGGCGTCGGCAATATGGGCAGCGCGTTGCTCGAGCGCCTGGTCGCGGCGGGGGCGAAGGTGCGCGCCTTCGACATCAAGGAGAGCGCCATGCAGGCGGCGCGGGAGCGTGGCGCGCAGACGGTCGCGTCTTCCGCCGACGCGGCGCGCGGCGCCAAGATCGTTCATGTCTTTGTGCACAACGATCAGGAAATCTTCGACGCCACGCTCGGGGATAAGGGAGTCCTGGCCGGCGCCGAGAAGGGCGCGACCGTGATCCTGCACAGCACCATCCTGCCGGCCACGACGCGGCGGGTGGCCGAGGAAGCCGCGCGCAGGGGCGTGCGCGTCGTCGACGCCTGCGTCACCTCGACCCCGCGCTATGTGCGCGCCGGCGAGGCCGTCTTTCTGGTGGGCGGCGACGACGCGGTGGTGGCGGAGATCCGCCCGCATCTGGAAACGATCGGCAGCAAGGTCTGGCATTTCGGTCCGCTCGGCTGCGGCAATGCCGCCAAGCTGGTAAAAAACCTGTCGAATGTAATGGAACGGGTGATGTGGATGGAGGCGCTGACGGCGGTGAAGGCCGCCGGCATCGATCCGCGCCAATACGCCGAGATGCTGAAATCGGTGATGCGGGGCTCGGCGATCGCGGACTGGGAAAAGATCATCCGGATCGAGAACGGCGAGATCGCGCCAACCAGGCCGGGCGGCGGCATTTTCCGCAAGGACGTGCCGCATGCGTTGACATTCGTGCATGAGCTCGGATTGAAGCTGCCGCTGGCGGAAGGGACCGGCGAAGCCTCCGCCCGCTTTGTGGCCGAGGCACGCAAAAGGCCTGAAGCCGCGGAGTAGGCCGCTCCAGCCCCGCAGGATGAAGCGGGAGCCGCGGCATCCGGCGCGCTTGACGCGAAGGCGGCGCCTCAGGATAGTTAGGCTCCCATACTATTACGGTGGCGCCTACCGCCCGCGGCAATGACCAAAAATCGAGGAGGACGCAGGTGAAGACTCTCAACAGCGTTGTCGTAGGCGGCCTGCTGGCCGCGGTTTTCGCTGGATCGCCGGCGCAGGCGCAAACGCCGGCGGAATTTTACAAAGGCAAGACCATCCGCCTGATCGTCCCCGCGGCGGCCGGCGACAGCTACGACACCGAAGGCCGGCTGATCGCGCGTCATCTCACCAAATACATCCCGGGCAATCCCACCATCGTGCCGGAGAATATGCCGGGCGCCTCGGGCCGCAATGCCGCAAGCTATATTGCCAATGTCGCGCCCAAGGACGGCACCGTGCTCGCGCTCGTGCAGCAGAGCGTCGTATTGGCGCAGGCGATGCGGCAGACCGGCATCAATTTCGACTCCGCCAAGCTGAACTGGATCGGCACTCCGTCGGCTCCGATCAGCGTGCTCGCGGTCTGGCACACCGCCGGGGTGAAGACCATCGAGGATGCCAAGCAGAAGGAAGTCACCATCGGCGCCACCACCACGGCCGGCAACAATTTCGTCTACCCCAAGCTGGTGAAGGAACTCGTCGGCGCCAAATTCAAGATCATCACCGGCTATCCCGGCGGCTCGCCGATCGACATCGCCATGGAGCGCGGCGAGGTGCAGGGCCGCGGCTCAAATCCCTGGAACAACTACAAGCTCGCGCATCCCCACTGGATCTCCGAGGGCAAGCTGATCGCGCTGGTGCAGATGAGCGCGAACAAGCACCCCGAACTGCCCAATGTGCCGCGCCTGATCGATCTGGCCCCGAACGACGAAGCGCGGCAGATCTTCGAACTGATGTCGGTGGCCGCCGATATCGGCCGGCCGATGGTGACCTCGCCGGGCGTGCCGGCCGACCGGGTGAAGGCGCTGCGCGAGGCTTTCGCCGCCACCATGAAGGATGCGGAATTCCAGAAGGAAGCCGCCAAGCTCAATGTCGACATCGATCCGACCGTCGGCGAGGATTTGCAACAGCTGGTGGAGAAGGTGCTGGCGACGCCGCAGGGCGCGATCGACCGGCTTAATGCGACGGTGCTGAAGGGGCAGTGAGCCGCCGCACGCGTGGAACTTGCGGCGCGCATTCCGTTTGCCCCATCGGAAGGAGCAACATAGTGCGGAACTGGAGCAAGATCAGTTCCGGTGCCATTCCGATTAGAGGAGCGGCGCTCGGCTGAGCGAGATGCTCGGCAACCCGGACAAGTTTACGCAGTCTGCGCAAGCTGGACTGCTGTCGGGCATGACGGCATGACGACGTCGGAGCAGCGCCGCCGCTACTTCTTCTCCATCGATACGCCGCCGGGACCGACGTTGATCTGGAATCCCTTCGGTTCCTTCTTCGCCTCATAGAGCTGATAACCGAGCACCGCGGCGACCACGGCCAGAACCGCAATCGCGGCGTAGAGCAGGTTGGTGTTGATCGTCGGCATGATTTCCCCTCGTGGATTTGCTTGCTATTTCAGTTCCAGCACCACCGTCCCGGATACCGGATCGGTCACGCCGAGACCGCCACCGAGATCCTCCAGCGTATCGCGGAAACGGTCGAGATTGGCGATCATCTGCGGCCGGGCGGCGGCGAGGGCCTCCATGTCGGTCCATTCGGCGATGATGCAATAGCTGCGCTCGCCGGTTTTGATGATGTTGGCGTGCTTCAGGCCGGGCCAGTCCCGTGCGGTATTCCTGTGGACGTCGAGAAACTCCTGCTCGCGCCCGGGCTTCACGCGAAAGCGGACAGAATTAAACGCGGTCATCAGGACCCCCTGTCTCTGCTGCAGCGGCCCGATGATGCGCGCAGCGCGCGGCCGGACGCAAGAGCCGGCACGAATGGCGGTGTTCCGGCCATTCGCCTTTCTTGCTAAGATAACGGTCGTCACAACGCCCGCGACAGAAGTTGTCCCCGCCCGTGAGGGAGGTGTTGATGAACGATTCCGTCACTGCGCCGCGCACCAAGATCCGGCCGAAGATTCAGCGCCCGCCGCTGCATAAGGTCATCCTTTTGAACGACGACTACACGCCGCGCGAATTCGTCGTCGTGGTGCTCAAGGCGGTGTTCCGGATGAACGAGACGCAGGCCTATGGCGTGATGCTGACCGCGCACCGCAAGGGCTCCTGCGTGATCGCGGTCTATACCAGGGACGTTGCGGAGACCAAGGCGACGGAGGCGACCGAGCTTGGCCGCAGCAAGGGCTACCCGCTGTCTTTCACCACCGAACCGGAAGAATAGGCGTTTTTTCTCGTCATGCCCGGCACCCGACTTACGGTGACGAGCCCGGCATGACAGGAACAGTGCGTGAGCGGCCGCATGACAAAAGTATGAAGGCCAGCCGCCGCGTTCCTTTTTTCCTTGTGTTAGCATCGCGCCGGAGCGGCGAGGCTGCCAACAGATAAAGCGACAGGGAGGAAAAACTCATGCGGAGGCGCGGATCGATTCTGGCGGTTGCGGCCTTGCTGGCGCTGGCCTGCGCGCCGGTGCAGGCGCAGGAATGGCCCACGCGGCCGGTGACCCTGATCACGCCCGCGGCGGCCGGCAACAGCCCGGACGTGGTGACGCGCATCATCGCCGAGAAGCTGACGCAGATCTGGAAGCAGCAGGTGGTGGTGCTCAACCGTCCCGGCGCGGGCGGGCTGATCGCCGCGCAGGCCGCGGCGGGGGTGGAGAAGGACGGCTACAGCCTCTACGCGACGCAGGCTTCGACCTTCAACGTCCTGCCGGTGGAGCAGGAAGGCAAGATGCCGTTCGATCTGGCGAAGGCTTTTGTCTCCATCGGCTTCATCGGCGAACAGCCGATCGCCGTCGGCGTGAACAAGGATATTCCGGCGAAGAACGTCGCCGAGCTGATCGCGCTCGCCAACAAGACGCCCGACGGCATGCTGTTCGGCGCCACCAATCGAGGCGGCCAGGCGCATCTCACCGGCGAACTGTTCCGCGACCGCTCCAAGGCCAATGTCTCCTTCGTGCATGCCGCCGGCGCGGCGGTGTCGCTCAATGACGTGATCGCGGGACGCCTGCCGATCATGTTCGAGGCGCTGGCGGGGCTGAACCCGGGCATTCAGAGCGGCGATGTGCGGGTGCTCGGCGTCGCCTCGGCCCAGCGCCTGCCCAATCTGCCGGACCTGCCGACGATCGCGGAAACCGTGCCCGGCGTGGTGTCGAGCGGCTGGATCCTGTTGATGGCGCCGGCCGGCACGCCCGAGCACGTCATCCAGAAGGTCAATGCCGACCTGCGCAAGGTGACGGCGATGCCGGACGTGATTGCGCGCCTGCATCAGCTCGGCACCTATAGCCGCGACCTCACGCCGGCGCAGACCGAGGAATTCATCCGCAGCGAAGAGAAGCTGTGGCATCCGATCGTGCGCGATCTGAAAAACCGCAGGACCTGACGCGCGCGATCCTCGGCAAATTTACTTTTGTCATGCCGTGCCGCCGGTGCGGCCGAACCAGATGCCGAACAAGGCGGCGAGCGACACCACCACCAGGAAGGCGTTCACCACCACCAGGATCAGCGGGTGGATGCGCTTGGTGTCCGGCTGCGGCGGCGGCGGATAGGCATTGAACTGGCGCCACACCGCCGCCCCGAAACAGAAGGCGCTGAACAGCACCAGCACGCTGCCGTTGGCGACGATCATCCATTCCGGCACGACACCGGCAAGGCCGGCCTTGGCGCCAAGCCCGCTGGCGAGCGCGAGCAATCCCGTGCGCACCCAGGCGCCATAGGTCCGCTCGGCGGCGAGCAGCGTGCGGTCGCCCGCGAGTTCGGTGCGCCGGTCGGCGGAGTCTTCCAGCTCGAGCGAACTTTCCTCCAGCGTCTGCGCGCTGTCGGCGATTTTCTTGCTTTGCTTTTCCAGCTTCTTTGCCGGTGCCGCCATCGATCGCTCCGATCCCCGGAGCTAAACGCTTGGGCAAGCAAACCGTTCGCTACACACTCGCAGCCATGGCCGGAACCCGGGCTTGCCAGGTTCCGCACGCTCAGGTGACGCAAGTCGGGTTTCCCCGACTTGCGGTAACAAGTCCGGCCACGACGAAAATGCCGCGATCGCAGTCAGTCTTTTACGGGCAGAACCAGACGCCGCCCACGAGAATACAACCCGCGGTCTGCCAATAGACCGGACGCGCGCCGACACGGCGCCAGCCGACGGGCGCCACGCGGTAGACGCCGCCGGGCCGATAGACGACTTTCTTCTTCACAACGACCTTTTTCCTCACCACCACCCTGTGGTCCCTGCGGTGAGTGACTTCAATCACCGCCGGCTCGACTGACGACGCCAGGGTCTTTGACGACGCCGATCCGGGCAGGGCCGCAGCCGGCGAAGACAGCAAGGTGACTGCCAGCAAGGCCGGCACAACGTATTTAACCAATGACATCGTTTCCTCCGCTTCATTTTCAACAATAATACGGGCAGCTTACGGCTTGCGAACGCCAGGAACAACCCTGCTGCGCTGTCCGCCCCGGCTTTCGTCGCGCTATGGCAAATGAACAGGAGACAACAGAGGCATTAGGCTTCGGTTCATCATGAACGCGTAGGATTTCCGCTTCCGTTTGAAGGGAGGGTTTGCCATGCGTGCACTTGCGATCCTGGCGGCGGCGGCTGGCTTCGCCGCGCTTGTTCCGAATCTGGCGTCGGCCGCAGAGTTCGACGTGCCGCGGGACGGCTGCGAACGCGGGCAGGTCTGGAACGGCTATCGCTGCGAATGGGCGCGCCCGCGGGTGAGCGAAGCGCCGGCGGTTTACGACCGCTACGCCGAATACGACGAAGCGGAAGTCTACGAAGCTCCGCCCGTCTATGTCGCCCGGCCATATTACGTCGCCCCGCCGGTCTATGTCGCGCCGATCTATCGCGCGCCGGTGGTCCGCTACTACGCCGGGCCGCGTTATGTCTTCCAGGGTCACCATCGCTACCACGGTCACCATCGCTGGCGGTAGCCGCGCCTTGGTTGGCGCGAGGCTGTCGGACTGCGCGCTAAGCTGCGATCGCCGCCTCGCGGCCCCGTCGCGTTTCCTTCCTTCCGATTCAATCTTTCAAACAGCCACGCCTCATCGGCCCGTGTTTTGGTCAGGCGACGGGGGCGCCTGTCTCTTGTTCCCCGGCAGGGGCCGGGGGAGTCGTCCCCCGAAAAATATCCGGGGGAGCGGAGCGCCGACCGGCGCATCAACATAAATTTCACGCCGCGCATGGGAGCCTGCCTGCATCGCAAGCCTCCTGCGCTCCGGCGTGGACATCCCGGCCAGGGATGCCGCGCCGTCCGGCGCTCCACTGCGGCGATTTTGGGCCTCGGGACCGTACTTCCGGGCACGGATGGGGCGTTCTCTCGATACCGAGCCGCTCCGCCCCACTTGCCCGG
>DASSPI010000065.1:0-51868 GCA_035699705.1 Xanthobacteraceae bacterium | reverse complement strand
CACCCCCGTTTGGGGTCGCTCCTGACGGTGAAATCGTGCGGATCCTCACGGGGGAGCAGGAGCAACACATCAGTGCCGATGTGGCCTTCGGCGTGTGGAACTATTGGAACGCTACCGGCGACGATCGCTTTCTTGTCGATGCCGGCGCAGAAATTCTGATCGAGACAGCGCGTTTTTGGGCAAGTCGCGTCGAGCGCGAAGAAGATGGTCGCTACCATATTCGTGGAGTCATAGGGCCCGATGAATATCACGAGACGGTAGATGACAACGCATACACCAATGGTTTGGCGCAGTGGAACCTGGAGGTCGCTGCAGAGATTGCGAAATTGGTTGCCGAGCGCTGGGCGGGGCCGTGGCAGGCCCTTTCCCGCCGGCTCCATATCGAGCCGGAGGAGCCCGACCGGTGGCAGCATGTGGCTCGCGATCTCTATACTGGGTTCGACGAGCAGACCGGCCTGTTCGAGCAGTTCCGCGGCTATTTTGGCTTGGAGGAGATTGACCTTGCCGCGTTCGTGCCGCGAACCGCACCGATGGACGTGCTGCTCGGTCGTGAGCGCATTCAGCGCTCCAAGATCATCAAGCAGCCCGATGTGGTGATGCTGGTACATCTTCTCTGGGAGCGCATTCCCCCGGAGGTGCGCAAGACCAATTTTGAGTATTACGAGCCACGCTGCGGACATGGAAGCTCGCTGAGTCCGGCAATTCACGCGCTCGTGGCGGCGCGCCTTGGCGACACTGCGCTGGCGGAGCGTTATTTCCGGCAAGCATCCGAGATCGACTTGGCCGACAACATGGGAAATGCGGCCGGCGGCGTTCACTTCGGAGCCCTTGGCGGACTATGGCAAGCCGCGGTGCTTGGGTTTGGTGGTCTGCGCTTCCCCGGAGGGGGGCCTGGGCATCTCGCAAGCCTGCCACGAAGCTGGCGCAGCCTGTCGACGCGCTTTCAGTGGCGGGGCCAATGGCACGAACTCACGGTTCCGGAAGAGGCGGGGCGCCGGAAAGCGGAGGATGACTCATGAGCGAACCGCTCATACTGGTCCCTCTCGACGGCTCGAAGCAAGCGCTGGCGGCGTTGCCAGTGGCAAAGGTACTTGGCGGGATCGAGCGAGCGGGCCTGCACATTTTGCATGTCAGCAAGCATAAGGTGGGAGTAGATGAGCTACGCAGTCAACTCAGGCACGAGGTTCCAGCGCTCGACGGCTTTGCCATCGACGCCCGCGTTGGAATACCGGCAATGCAAATCCTGCAGGTCGCGGAGGAAATGAAACCGCGAGCGATCGTCATGTGCAAGCACAGTGGCACCGAGCGTGGGAAAACGCTGGGCCGCACGGCGATGAAGGTGCTGCACGATGCTAGTTACCCATTGGTCCTGGTTCCGCCGGAGCGGGGTGTCGTACCCTGGCATCTTCACCATGTCATGGTGCCGCACGATGGCACACCGACCACCAGCGCCGCACTGAGACCGGCGGCAGAGCTTGCCGATCATGGTCGCGCCGAACTGCTGGTGGTCCACGTAACAGACATCAAGACTGCCCCGGCAGAGGCCGGTTCTCTCACCACGCCTCGTTACGTCGATCAGCCGCAACACGAATGGCCCGCATGGAGCACCGAATTTATCAACCGTCTTGCATGCATCTGTCCGCTCGGCCATTTACACGTGCGGATGTTCCTCGCCCATGGCAATACTGCCGCCGAAATCCTGCGCTTGTCTCAGCTTCAATCCACCGACCTAATTGTCCTCGCCTGGAAAGGAATATGGGAAGCTCCTCATGCAGCCACACTGAAGGAAATTCTGCGCGATGCACAATGTCCTATACTAGTGGTGCGCACGTAAAATCTATGCGCGGCTCACTGAAATCGAGGCGCCTTTGTGCGATCCCGTTGCATCAGTCACGATTAGGCGGCGCGACTTCGACGCCGCAATTTTCGATCTCGACGGCGTGCTGACCGAGACAGCGCGCGTCCACGCAGCCGCGTGGAAAGCGGCTTTTGACGCCTTTTTGGCGAGGTGGGCAGAACGGCATGCTCTGGCGTTCCAGCCGTTCGACATCGGTTCCGACTACCTCAAGTATGTCGACGGGCGACCGCGCCACGAAGGCATCAGAACCTTTCTCGCCGCCCGGGGCATAAACCTTCCGGAGGGTTCGGAGCAAGACCCCGAGGACGCCGAAACGGTGCATGCACTTGGCAAGCGCAAGACGCGACTGTTTCTGCAGGCCCTAAAAATGGGGATCTCCCCCGCAACGGGCGGCATAGCGCTCTTGGGAAGGCTCCGGGAAGCAGGAATCAGGACGGCCATTGGCTCGTCGAGCAAGAACACCGGCGCCATTCTGCAGGCTGCGGGGCTCGAACATCATGTCGATGTCTGCGTCGACGGGGTCGACGCCGAATCGCTCAACCTGCCGGGCAAGCCCGATCCGGCGCTGTTTCTCGAAGTCGCGCGACGCCTCAACGTTCAGCCGGCGCGTGTAATTCTGTTCGAGGATGCTTTGGCCGGAGTCGAAGCGGGAAAACGGGGCGGCTTCGGGCGCGTAGTCGGCATCGACCGCGGCGAACAAAATCGGTCGTTACGTCAACACGGTGCCGACGTCGTCATCAAGAGCTTGCGCGAGGTGCATGTGGCGGGGCTTCACAATTAGTGTGGCGGCGAACCCTGGACACTCGATTGATCCAGGTCGAGTATTTCTGGTGACGGGGAGGGACGCCATTGACCAATTAGGCCGTGTACTCCTAAATCGGTGCATGTCCGCTTCACTCCATGACGGGTAAAAAGCGGACTTCGGACAGGAAGTCGTACTAGACTCAAAGCTGTACCATTCTCATTTCGAGTCGACACGAACGCCCGGACTGATCTGATCGCTTGGATAAACGATCACCCGCTCTCCGGGCGTGAGCCCCTCCTTGACGGCGGCAAAACCGCCGGAGCGACGGAGTAGATCGACAGCCCGGGATCGTGCACGCCCATCATCGACGACATAGACATTCCAACTTTCACCGCGTCGGAACAGGGCGCCGGCTGGCACGATCGCGACATCGTCCTGAGTGAAAACGTTGATACGGGTGTCGACCTGGTATCCATCTCCTAGGCCCCTCCACTGCTCCCGGGGCGACACGACGTCGATCAGCACATTGACCCGTTGCTCTTCGACACCGAGCGTTGACACCTTGGTGAACGCTGCGGGCTCGACACGACGGACACGTCCCGAAAGAGCGTACGGACCGCCCCAATGCTCGATCACAACTTCCGCGCCGGGACGGATTTCGACCGCCTCCGCACTCAGGACGTCGGCGACGATCTCGAGATCACGCGGATCACCGATCTCCAAAAGCTGCGCTCCCGACTGGACCACAGTTTCGCTCTCCTGCGCGACCTTGAGCACCACTCCCGATACCGGCGCGGTGATGTTCCAGCGCTCCGTTGGCGCGTCAGCGCCGTCCTGATAACGGGCTAGGAGCGCCCGCGCCTGATCGAGCTCGTGCCCGGCCGCGTGATCCTGGAATTCCGCGGCCCGCAGGTCACGGTCGGCAACCCGCATCGCGAGTTCGGCGCGTTCCAGCGCTTGTGCAGTTGAGGCACCGCGCGCGACCAGCGTGCGCGTGCGTTCGAGATCGGTCTTGGCTTGATCGGCCTGCGCCTTCGCGCGCTCGACGACGGCTTTGGTACGCTCCCGCGCGGCCTCGGCGGCGCCCAGCCTTTCCTCGGCCTCGCGGCGGCTGCGCGGATCGAGAAATGGCGCAGGAGATGGCATGATGGCGGCAACAACATCGCCGGAAGCGACCTGATCGCCGGCCTTGAGGCGTATGCGCGTCAGCCTTCCGGCGAGCGGTGCCGCCACGGCAAAGCGCTCGCGGATACGCGTCTTGCCGTCCTCATCCACACTGGCCACGAAGCGCCCCTTGGTGACGGTTGCGGTCTCGACGGGTATCGGCCGGGGCATCAGGGACCAGGCGATTCCCGCTACAGCTATTGCGACGCCCAGCCCCATAGCCACGCGACCGGCTGTAATACGCATTGTCAGTCCCTCGTCTTGAGTACCCCAACCAGATCGAAACGGTCGATCCGGCGGCGTACGACGTATGCGCTTACCGCGGCAGCGACGACGACAATCACGACCGCCGCCGCATAGGTTCGTGCTCCGACCACACCCGGGATCTGGAAACTCTCATTGGAGTGAAACCGGGCGATCAGCGTGATGATGCCGTGAGAGAACAGAAGCCCGATCGGAATGGCCAACACGATTTCGAACGCAAACTGATTGAAAAGGATTCGCGCGACCTCAGCGCGGGTGAAGCCGAGCACGCGCAGGCTGGCGAGTTCCCAGGCACGCTCTTGCAACGCGATCCGGGCGCTGTTGTACACCACACCGACAGCGACAATCACCGCAAAGGCCGTGAGGATGCCGGCGCTGACGTAGACGATGCCTGCGATCTTGTCCAAAAACGAGGTCAGCGTGTAGGCCTTGATTGCTACCGATGCGATGACGGGTAATTCCTTGAATCGTTGCAACAGGGCCGCCAGGGCCGACGGCTCGACGAACAAAGCTGCGGCCGACACGACCGCACCCTCGCCCGTGAGCCGATTGAGAGTATCGATCTTCATGTAGGAGGACATCCCGATCACTTCGTCGACACTCGCACTCACTGGCAGGTCGATCTTGCGGCGCCGGCCCTCCATGACTTCAACCGTCACGATATCGCCGGGCACGACCCTGAGTCGCTCGGCAAGCCGGCGGGTAAGCGTGACGCCATCAGACGGCACGTCGATCGGCCGCAGCGTGGCATCATGCGGGCGCCGCAGCTCGCTGCTGAAAGGCAAGCCGATCACCGACGTCAAATAGCTGCGATGTCCTGCCCGCAGACGGACCGGCACAATCCGGTGGCCTTCGGCAACGAGCACGCCGGGCTCGCGCGCGAGGTTGCCAACAACGGCGCGATCGAGCGGCTGGGGGAACGTAACCACGGCATTGCCGCGCTCGACGAGGTTGAATTGAATTTCGATCATGTGATCGATGGCATCGTGCCAAAACAGCCCTAGCACGACCATCGGCACCGCCAACGCAATGCCGATAACAGTCAATGCGCTGCGCAGCGGACGGCCGAAAAAATTACGAATCGCCAGGACGCGCCGCGGCGTCAGGGCCTTCCCCGACAGCAATCCCTCGATCCACGAGCGATGAAAGCGCTGCGGCGCGGCCGGCCGCATCGCGACCGCCGGGGCCAGCGCGACAACGTTGTGCAACGCCGTCACGACGCCGAACGACGCTGCCGCCAAGCTGATGCCGAAGCCGGCGAAAGCGGACCAGGGTGTGAGCGCGAAGTCGAGAGACGGCAGGCGGAAGAATCCATGATAGCTGACGATCATCGCATGACCGAAGACAAAGCCGCCTGCCACGCCCAGCGTCGACCCGAGCAATACGACGACGGCGACCAGCTTGAGATAATGGAATACGAGCGGCGTTGTTGGAAAACCGAGCGCCTTCAACGCGGCGATCTGTTCGCGTTGCGCGGTCACCAGGCGCCCGAGCGCGACATTCAGAAGGAACGCTGCAACACCGAAGAAGATGAAGGGTATCGTGATCGACATCACCTTCTGCTGATTGAGTTCGTCCTCGAGGAACCGGTTTGAGGGCTGATCCCGCCGCGCCACCGCACCGACCGAACCATAAGGCTCAAGCAGGCGGTCGAGCTCATCGATCACTGGCTTTGGATCGGTACCCGGGGCCAACGACACGATCACATCGTTGAAAGCGCCCTTCATATCAAAGGCGGCCTCCGCCGCGCTGCGATCGACCCACAGGATGGCGTAGAAGCGGTCATCCGGGATCGGTATGCCGGGCTTTACCGCATAGACGTATTCGGGCGACAGGGCGATGGCGCCGACCTGAAAGCTCTTGACACGTCCGTTCAGCACGACACGCACATTGGTGCCCGGCGCCACCGCATTGGCTTCGGCGAACGCTTCATTGATGGCAACGGATCGCGTGTCGCCCGGCTCCGGCGGCGTACCCCGGCGCACATGCAACCTTGCAAGCGGCTCGTCCCCGGCGTGCGAGAGCGAAACCATCCGGGCCGAAACCGGCAGCATGGCCGAAGGCCAGTCTAGGATCACGTCCCGGACGATACGCGGCTCGACCGCCGCAACGCCCGCAATTTCATTCAGTTGCGCCATGACCGAGAGCGGCGCGCGCTTGAGTGTGACGAAGACCTGCGGAAATCGGGCGGTTGCATAGAAGCGGTCACGCCCTGCACGTAGAGAGTCGTATGTTGATATCGAGGCGACGAACACCGACACGCCCGCCGCCACCACGAGCGCAATCGTAATCACCTGTCCGCGCAAGGACGAGATATCCCGCAAGAGCTTGCGATCCAGCAGGGTCACCAGCGCACCTCGTCTGGCGTCAGCCGGCGCGGATTGTGCTCCTCACCGACAATGCGACCGCCACCCAGGCGCAGAACCCGGTCTGCCATGCCGGCGATCGCTGCGTTGTGGGTGATGATCACTGTCGTCGTACCGAGCTGTTCATTGACCCGCGCGATTGCGCCGAGCACAACTTTTCCGGTTTCGTAGTCGAGTGCGCCGGTGGGTTCGTCGCACAGCAGGACATCGGGTGATTTCACGATGGCGCGCGCGACCGCGACGCGCTGCTGCTCGCCTCCAGAAAGCTGCGAGGGGAAATGATTGAGCCGCTCGTGGAGGCCGACCAGCGCCAGCGATTCGCGGGGGTCGAGCGGCTTGTCGGCAATCTCATTCACCAGCGCCACGTTCTCAAGGACGGTAAGGCTGGGAATGAGGTTGTAGAATTGGAATACGAAACCCACATGCTCGCGCCGATAGCGCGTCAACTCCGCGTCGCCGGCACCTACCAGGTCGTGATCGCGCCACCGCGCTTCGCCCGCAGTCGGCGTATCGAGCCCGCCAAGGATGTTGAGGAGCGTCGACTTGCCCGAACCGGAGGGCCCGAGCAGGACGACAAACTCGCCCTCATAGATATCGAGATTCACGTCTCTGAGCGCATGAACCTCAACTTCGCCCATAATGTACGTCTTCGACAAATCGCGTGCATGAAAGACGACGCTGCGGGGCTCGCCTTGCGGCCGGGGTTGGATCAGTGACACGATGTCCTGCTACTGTTATGGCGCCTCGGTCGTCGACTCTATAGATATTGGATTGCCCCGTCCTCCAATTTGAGACAGGTCAAGATCGCAGCCTATGCAGAGGACATGATGCCTTCGCTTAACGGTCCCGCGGTCGGCCTGTGAGCGCCATCGCGGGCAAGATCGAGCGTCGTATGGACGGGCTGACCAGCACGGAAGCTGCCGCGCGTCTTGCGGCAGAGGGTACGAACGAGTTGGCCCATGAGGGGCGACGCAGGGTTTGGCAAATTGCATTCGAGGTTCTCCGCGAACCGATGCTGTTGATGTTGCTCGCCGCTGGGGCGATCTATCTAACGCTCGGCGATCTTGGGGAAGCACTGCTCATTGCCGTGCTCGCTTCTGCGTCCGTCGTTGTTACGATCGTACAGGAGGCTCGCAGCGAGCGAGTGCTCGATGCGTTGCGCGACCTGACGAGCCCGCGCGCCCTGGTGGTCAGGGATGGCCAGCAGAAGCGCATTCCGGGACGCGAAGTCGTTCGCGGTGACCTCGTCGTTTTGAACGAGGGCGACCGGGTGCCTGCGGACGCCACCCTGGTCTCATCTCTGAACCTGGAGGTGGACGAGTCATTGCTGACCGGCGAGGCCGTACCGGTTCGAAAAACCTCGAGCGGCGAACTGCCGGTCGACGCCCGGCCGGGTGGAGACGATCTGCCCTTCGTTTATTCGGGCTCGCTGATCGCGCGTGGCCAGGGACTTGCCGAGGTGACGGCGACCGGCGCGCGGAGCGAAATCGGCAAGATCGGTAAATCCCTTTCCAGCATCGAGAGCGAGCCGCCGCCGATCCAAAGTGAAACACGACGCCTCGTCCGACTGTTTGCGGTGGCCGGCGTATCCATCAGCGTTCTATTCACTGCTCTGTACGGCTGGCTCCAATCCGCTTGGATCAACGCCTTTCTCGGTGGAATCGCACTCAGCATGGCGCTGCTGCCGGAAGAATTTCCGGTCATCCTTACCGTATTCGTCGTGATGGGAGCCTGGCGGATCTCGCGCGCCGGCGTGCTCACGCGGCGCTCCGCCGCGATCGAAACCCTCGGCGCTGCCACGGTGCTGTGCACGGATAAGACGGGCACGATCACCGAAAACCGCATGAGCATCGCGGAAGTGCGGACCTCGGACGCGATACTCGGCGTGCCGAATGCCCTCAGGAGCGGCATGACGTCCAACGACGTAGTTGCATTTGGACGCCTCGCAAGTCAGGTCAAACCGTTCGATCCGATGGAACTGGCTTTTCATCAGCGAGCGGAGGAGCTTGCGCTCGAATCTTCCTCGCCTGGTCCCGAGCGTCTTGTTCAGCAGTATCCGGTCAGCCCCGATGTGCTGGCGATGACCAACGTCTGGCGCCAGCTGGACGGCTCGATGCTAATCGCCGCCAAGGGGGCGCCGGAAACAATTGTCGGTTTCTGTCAACTCTCACCCGACAGTCAGGGAATGGTCCTGCGAAGCGCAGAGCAGATGGCTCATCAAGGGATGCGTGTCCTCGGCGTCGCAAAGGCGGTGCTTGCCGGCGAGCCCCCACGCTCGCAGCATGACATACCTTTTGAGTTTCTGGGCTTGGTCGGGCTTGCCGATCCCGTGCGTCCGAGCGTGACATCGGCGGTGCGCGAGTGCCGCTCCGCCGGCATCCGGGTGATCATGATTACCGGTGATTATCCGGCCACGGCGCAAACGATCGCACGGAAGGCCGGTCTCGATACCGGCGATGTCGCGAGCGGGGCGGAGGTTGCCGGACTTGACGATGCGGCGCTTGCCAGCCGCGTCCGAACCACAACGGTCTTCGCGCGCATCCAGCCAGAACAGAAAATGCGGATTGTTCAGGCGCTGAAGGCTAATGGTGAAATCGTCGCCATGACCGGCGACGGTGTGAACGATGCGCCGTCGCTCAAGGCCGCACACATCGGCATTGCCATGGGCGGGCGCGGAACGGATGTGGCGCGCGAAGCGAGCTCGATTGTTTTGATCCGCGACGATTTCAGTTCGATCGTCCACACCATCCGGCTCGGTCGCCGGATCTACGACAATATCCGCAAGGCGATGGGCTTCGTCATGGCGGCACATATCCCGATTGCAGGTCTTGCCCTCCTGCCGCTTGCTTTCGGCGCGCCCTTGATCCTCCTGCCGGTTCACATCGCCTTTCTCGAAATGGTGGTCGACCCGGTCAGCTCGATCGCGTTCGAGGCTGAGCCGGAGGAGGGCGACATCATGAGCCGTCCGCCGCGCAATCCGAAGAGTCCGCTTTTTTCCACGCCACTCATCCTCTGGAGCCTGCTTCAGGGGGGCATCATACTGGCCGCGACTGCCGCCGTCTTTCTGATCGCGTGGCACAGGGGAATGCCCGAAGCCGAGGTCCGCTCGCTCGCTTTCCTAACGCTCGTCGTGGGAAACATCGCGCTGATCCTCACCGGACGCGCGTTCAGCACGTCGATCGTGCGAGCGTTCTCGCGGCCCAACCCGGTCCTGTGGGCGGTTCTCAGCATTGATGCGGCTCTACTGGCCATCATCCTGAGTTGGCCGCCTGTCCGAAGCTTGTTTCGATTTGGCCCGCTTCACCCCGATGACCTTGCGCTTTGCTTGGGTGTCGGCCTTGCGGTTCTCTTTGCTCTTGAGTTTCTCAAGAGGCCCTTTCGGCGTGCTCTCCGTATGTGAATCGCCATCTACGGATTGATCTGGTCAATCCCGCAATGGAACGTTGTCGCGATGGAACGTCGTCCACGCTCCGCTTTGGGTCAGGACCGACAAATTCACAGTGAGCATAACGAGACCACTTTCGGGCCGATAGCGACCAAAAGCCCGGCATAGGGCATGCCGAGACCGGCTGCCGGGCCCGTGATTTAAGCCTCCACATCGGAGCTTCGAATCATGCGCTATGAACTCGCCGACCAGGAGTGACAGCCGCTCGCCTTGCACGAGCAGGGCTGCACCCTACGCGTCAGATCACGGGCTGGAACCCACGCAGCCCTGATATCCAAAAAAAAATTGATCCGGGAGGGAACTCGCCCAAGTGGGCTGGCGTTAAAAACGGCTACCGGGCCAGTGTGTTAGTTGCTGCCCGGACGTGTCGTTCGGGGAAACACTCGCTCTACTACTCATCTCTCAAACCGTAGGCTCTTCGTATTGTCCGATGACGACTTCTAAAGAATTCTTACCGAAAGCGGCCACGGGAATCACCGGCCTTGACGAGATTCTCGCTGGCGGGCTCGCTCGCAACCGGTTGCACCTTCTGGAAGGCAATCCCGGCACCGGCAAGACCACCATCGCTCTACAGTTCCTGCTCGCAGGAGCCGAGGCTGGCGAAACCGGCATGTACGTCAGTTTGGCCGAAACAGAACCGGAACTGCGTGCGGGAGCCGAATCTCACGGATGGGTGCTGGGGGAAAGAATCGAGGTATTCGAACTCGTGCCACCGGAGAGCGTGCTCGATCCCGATCAACATCAGAGCCTGCTCTACTCGTCCGACCTCGAATTGGGCGAGACCATCAAGCGGATTTTCGATGCAATCGACAGGCTGAAGCCACAACGCGTCGTGATCGACAGCCTTTCAGAGATTCGCCTGCTGGCGCAAAGCTCCCTGCGGTATCGCCGGCAGGTTCTTGCGTTGAAGCATTATTTCGCACAACACAATTCTACAGTAATCATGCTCGATGACCTGACGACGGAAAGCTCCGACCGTGCCGTCCACAGTATCGCGCACAGCGTTATTCATCTTGATCAGCTCGCGCCCATCTACGGCGGGGAAAGGCGAAGACTGCGAGTGGCGAAGTGCCGGGGTCAAAGTTTCCGCAGCGGCTTCCATGATTTCGTTATCACTAGGGGCGGGATCAGGGTGTTTCCCCGTCTTGTTGCTGCCGAGCATCGCACCGGCTTCGCGGGCAAGCACCTGCCGAGCGGCATCGGTGAACTCGACATGCTGCTAGGCGGTGGTATTACCTCCGGCTCCAGCACACTCATTATTGGTCCGGCTGGCACAGGCAAATCGCTCCTCATTTTCCAATATGTTGCAGCCGCAATCGAACGGGGTGAACGCGCAGCCTTGTTCGTTTTCGACGAGGAGCTTGGCCTTCTATTCCAACGAGCCAAGGGTCTCGGATTCGATCTCGAAGCGATGAAACGGGAAGGCAAGCTTTTCATCGAACAGATGGATGCGGCAGAGCTATCGCCAGGAGAATTCTCTCACCGCGTGCGCACTTGCATCGATCTTGAAAACATTCGAACTGTCGCGATCGATAGCCTGAACGGCTATCAAGCCGCGATGCCGGAGGAGCAGTACCTTGTTCTGCATCTGCACGAACTGCTGCAATATCTGAACCGGCAGGGCACCGCCACCTTCCTTGCAATCGCCCAGCACGGCATGGTCGGGGATATGAAGCAGACCATCGACGTCACCTATCTAGCGGACACAGTGATTATGCTCCGATACTTTGAGGCGGCTGGACATGTAAGACGAGCAATTTCGGTGATGAAGAAACGCACCGGGTCGCATGAGAACACCATCCGCGAGTTCCGCATCGGGTCCGGAGGCATCACGCTGGGGCCGCCGTTAACGCAATTCCAAGGCGTATTGCGCGGGGTGCCGACCTTTATGGTCGGCGAAACGCAGGTGGGAGCTTCTTCTTGAAAGATGCGCCTACACCGTATCCCGAGCGTACTCTGATCCTGGCACCGCGCGGCCGCGACGCGGTAGTAGCCAAGCAAATCTTACGGGACGCAGTTCTGCACGCGGATATCTGCCTCGATCTGGCGGAGTTGCTGCAAGAGATTGAACGCGGCGCCGAGGTCGCCATTGTTACTGAGGAAGCTACCCGGGGTACCGATCTGCGCGATTTTGTCCGCTGGGTCAGCTCGCAGCCGCCGTGGTCAGATTTTCCCTTTATCCTGCTCACCGAGCATGGGGGCGGTCTGGAGCGTAATCCGGCAGCCGCGCGGCTGACGGAAGCGCTCGGCAACGTCACCTTCATCGAGCGACCGTTTCATGCCACTACCTTGGTAAGCGTTGTCCGAACCGGTTTGCGCGGGCGTCGGCGGCAATACGAGGCACGGCGGTTGCACGAAGAGCTTGAAAGCCGAGTGCAACAGCGCACCGCGGAGCTTGCTGCGGCAAACCGGCAATTGCTTGCACAGATCGAAGAGCGCGAGAAGGTGGAGTCCACCTTACGGCAGATGCAGCGGCTGGAAGCAGTGGGACAGCTGACCTCCGGCGTTGCACATGACTTCAATAATCTGCTTACCGTGGTGCTGGGGAACATTGGCTTCCTTGAGAAAGGTCTCGCCGCAATCGGCGTTGATGGCAAATTGGCGCAGCGACTAAGTTATATGCGGAGCGCCGCGGAACGCGGTGCAAAGCTTACTGACCAGCTGTTGTCGTTCTCCCGTCGGCAGCGGCTTGAGCCCAAGGTGCTCGATCTCAATGATGCGCTGGCCGGGATGCGTGACCTAATGCAAAGCACGATCGGCGGGAGCATCAATATCCAAACCAATCTGCATCGAGGTCTGTGGCCAGCCTTGGTGGACCCGACTCAATTAGAGCTCGCAGTCCTGAATTTAGCGATCAATGCGCGCGATGCCATGCAGGTGGGAGGCGGTCTGACGGTAGAAACTTCCAATGTGACCCTAGGCCCCCCGCTTTACCCGGAGGATCCGCCAGCTGGCGATTATGTGGCGATCAGCGTCGCCGACACGGGCACAGGCATGACCGACGAAGTCCGAGCCAAGGTGTTCGAGCCTTTCTTTACCACCAAGGAAATCGGCAAAGGTTCTGGCCTTGGCCTTAGCCAGGTGCTCGGCTTTGCCAAGCAGTCAGGCGGCGGAATTCGGATGGACTCAAAGCTGGGACGCGGAACATCCGTCTATATCTACCTGCCGCGTGCCCAGGTGGCAGCGGACGGCATCGAATCGACTACTCTGACTCCTCGCACATCCGCGGCCACGGCGGGCGCACTTATCCTGTTGGTCGATGACGATCAATCGGTGCGCGAGATTACCGCTTCGCTATTGCAGGACATAGGTTACACGGTGCTTGAGGCAGGAAGCGGCGGAGCGGCGCTCGATTTGCTAGAGCGCGAGCCAAATATCAACCTAATGCTTGTCGATTTTGCCATGCCGGGTATGAATGGCGCGGAGGTCGCGCGGCAAGCCTGTGGCAAGCGCCCGAACCTGCCAATCCTGTTCGTTACTGGCTTTGCCGACCGCGCCGCTCTCGCCGGTGTGAGCGAGGCGCATGTAATCGGCAAACCGTTTGTCGACGATGAACTAGTTGCCAAGGTAGCTTCTGCCCTCAGCGGCGGCTTGCATGCCAACGTGGTGCAACTGCGCAGATAGCTCGTTGCTCCCGGCCTGCGACAGGTACGGAGTCCCCCAGGACGTGGCTATGCGAAATTCCCGTTGCCAGGCCATAAGGTGACGACGACTGCGAAATAGCGATTGCTCAAATCCACGCAGACCTGCTCGGTTTAGAAACGTGCGGACCGCCTCTCGCACCTCCGCGTCGTGCCCGACCAACAGGTGCCCGCCGGTCTCATATACGATCAGCTTGGCTTCCGGGATTCTGCTGGCCGCAAACTCGGCCGCAGGGAGCGTTCTAAACAAGTCGTCCCGCGCAGAGATAATCAGCGTTGGCGCGTTGATCGTTTCCAGCAGCAACTGGCTCAGTTCGGGCGTGCTATCGATATTGATTCCCGGAAATCGTAGCGACAGGGGCTGGATGGACCTCACCATGCTCATGACGCGATCCTGGTCCGGCTTTGGCGCCACAGCCACCAATTCCGGCGGGACACCGATAAACCGGATCAGTACCGACGGCGCCAACTTTTCCGTGGCCCACCATGCAAAGTCAGCGCCAGTATTGACCAGCCAGAATGCGAACTTGCTACCCCGGCTTTCCTCCACCGAAACAGGACTGGTTGGCGAATAAGTTCCAGGGACCATAAGAATCAGCGCGGCGACCCTGTTCGGGTGGCGTATGGCCAACTCGACTGCAGAACGCGCTCCTGCTGAAACACCCAGCACTATCGCCTTGGAAACGTTCAGTTCCGTGAGAAGCGCCGCATGTGCGTCCGCTTGGGCTCCTGGAGAGACATCCCCCGGGATGGGCGTGTGCAGATATCCGAACCGCGAAGGTGCAATTATTTGAAAGCTCTCGCCCACAAGATCAGCGGCGTTGGTGAGGCCCTGATCATAGCCGCCGCCGGCACCGTGAATCGATAGAAGCGGAATGCCGACGCCTCTCACTGCGTATTCGATAGGGCCAGCGACGGTGTTGACGATCAGGCCGCCTTGCTCGGCGGCATCGCGCGCGCGATCCAGCTCGTCCTTGTACTGCAAGAAGACAACACTGGTCATTCCCATCACCAGCAAAATCGTGATGAGCAAAAGGCTTCTGATGCGTCTCATTGCATTCTGCCTTCCGTGTAGCGAATTCACCGCCAACTCATTTTATGAATGGCAGCTGAAACGGATTTGATTTTTCTCAATTACCGGGTCGCCCGGGCCTTGTGTCAAAGGCGCTGCAACTTCGCGGGATAACACCCGCTGGCCACCCTGGCGCGTCAGTCGACCGCCGGCCAAAAAGTCGAGCAGCCGGAATGCTTAAGATCGCTTGACCTAAATCAAGGCGAGTTTTCGCGTCTAAGAGACACTTATCGCGAAGCTTGCTTGAGAGCTTCGCTGCGTTAGGAGGAGAATATGACCCTGAGATCACTAATTCCGGTCGGTCGTGAAAGTAAACTTCCACGCCACGAGCCGTTCGAACCATTTATCAGCCTTCGAAGGGAAATTGACCGGGTGTTCGATGATTTGAACCGCGGCTTTTCCTGGAAGACGACGGCAACGGACCTGGTGCCAAACACGGATGTGATCGAGTCCGATAAGGAAATCGAGATCACCGCAGAACTCCCCGGCCTGCAGGAAAAGGACGTCCAGGTGAACGTGGCCGACAACGTTCTCACCATCAAAGGCGAGAAGAAATCCGAGAAGGAAGAGAAGGACAAGAATTACCGCTTGCTGGAACGGAGCTACGGCTCCTTCTCACGTTCCGTCGAGCTGCCGGCCGGCACCAATCCCGATGCCATCAAGGCCAGCATCTCGAACGGTGTTCTGAAGGTCGTTGTGCCGAAACCGGCTGCGGCGCAGGTCAAGAAGGTAGAGATTAAGAGTGCGGCCTAACGGCTGCGCTGCCAGAGGCGCGTTCCGTGGCTGATGGCGCGGAACGCGCTCGCTTTTTGCGATCCTCCTGCATCTGAATGCGCTGTAGACCTGCGCGTGAATAACGAAGAGGAATAGCGGGCACGTCAAACCTTTGCTAGCGTGTGCGACCGGAGACAATCACATGGCATACAAGGATCTTCTTCTAACTCTCACCACATATCCGGAACCAACGTCAGCTTCAGCGTTGGACCAGGCAGTCGGCTTTGCGGCGGTTATGGGAGCACAACTTTCCGCAATCGCTTGCGAAGCAAAATTCAAAACACCAGGAAGTATTCTTGGGGATAGCCTTCTAGATATTCCGGCGCTGGCGGCTGAGCAAACCAGGAGAAGTGCGGCTAACGCGGATGCGCTTCTTGCGTCGTTCAAGGACTTGGCGAAGAAATGCGGCGTCTCGCACCAAGAAATTCGCGAGCGTTGCTTTCCCTCCGATATCCCAAGGGTGCTAACCGAGCATGCTCGTCTGCGGGACCTTACAATTGTGCCAGTGCCTGGGGGCGAATTCTGGGACGGAGCGTATGCTGAAGCGATAATCTTTGGTTCCGGGCGTCCGGCATTGGTTGTCTCCGACGCAGCGAAGGCCATTCACTTCGCGCCGAACACAGTGATTGTGGCATGGGACTTCAGTCGTCCCGCCGCCCGTGCCGTAGCAGATGCTATTCCGATCCTGAAAAAGGCAGAGAAGGTATACGTCGTAATGGTCACGCATGAGAAGGCGATCGACATTGCGACGGGTGCGGACCTCTTGAAGCACCTGCGAATTCACGGCATAGATGCCAAACTGGACACAGTTGAAGCAGCAGGCCGGAGCATAGGCGATTCACTCGAAGCTTATGCCGACTCCCGAAACGCCGATCTTCTAGTTATGGGAGCGTATGGTCACTCCCGAGTCCGTGACTTTGTGCTGGGCGGGGCGACGAAGAGCATGATTTGTGACCCCCCGCCGCTCCCGATTTTTCTTTCGCATTAAATACGCAGCCTAGGCGCCGCTCTCTCGAAGCTTCTGTCGCGAGTAATGCGGCGATCCTGGTTATGGGCGCGTAGGCCGCTCCCGGGTCCGCGACTTTGCGGCATCGGCTTTGCAATCCCGCGTAACGGGGAACATCAACTAGTCAATTCCACCAGCGCGCGCGTCTAGCATCTCCGCTGGGACGAAATCGACAACGATATAGTTATTCACCGCGCGCACGCCGTTCATTGTTTCGGCGGCAATGCGCACTGCATCCTTCTCGGCGTTCGAGGTGGCCATCCCCCAGAGATCGACCACGCCGTCCCTGACCGTGACGTTCAGCAATGAAGTATGTGCCCAAGGCTGGGATTCGAGATGAGTCAAGAGACGCTCTCTGATTGCGGCATCAGATGGTTGGATATCCAACGCCGCGCCGGCACTCGCCAAGGCTTGCACAAGGTTTGCGCGGGTTACGATACCCACAAGCTGGCCATTGTTAACGATGGGCAAGCGCTTAATGGCGTTCTTTTCCAATAATATTGCTATCTCTGAGAGTGGGGTATCAGGATCCGCCGTAATGACATCGCGGACCATGATATCCGAAACCCTGCGGCCGTGAGCTTTGGCATATTCGGCGGCAAGCGTGGAGGGGGCCATAAAAGTCCGTAACCACCAGGGATGCTGGCGCTCTGTGTCCGTCTCAGCGCGATGCATCAAATTGCCTTCACCGACGATGCCGACGACTTGACCCTGGTCGTTGACTACCGGGACGGCGCTGATTCGACGCTCGATCAAAATCCTTGCGAGATCTCTCACAGAACAATCAGGCTTGACGGTAATGACCGGCGAAACCATTACGTCGCGAGCTTTCATGGCGGTCTCCATCGAGGCAACAACACCACACGCTCTCTCCACGCTCATTGATTTAGGTCAAGTCGACTCCGGCGCTGTGGTCCCGTGACAATAAAGCTAAGCTTGTAAACGATCGGCCGTGAACTTCGTGTTTCGAGTAATGCGGTCATTTAAGCGGATGTATCGACCCGACCGACTTACACAGAAACCTGGCGCGCGAAAGGCGTAACAACCGTCGCGGAATTTCATCTTGATTCAGATCAATGCAACCACTGGTCGCCAGGGGGCGAAGTGAGCAACGCGCGTGGAAGGAAAGTCCATGCTTCGAATGCTGCTCGCCATTTTGGCGCCGCTTGCGGCTTTGGGTAGCGTTGCCACTCCGCTGGCTGCACAGCCAGCACCTCCGGTCGAAAATGAGTTGGTTTTGCTTACCCCGGTGGGCAAGACGCTCACGGATCCGGCGCTAGCGGAATTCGCGCGCTATGCCAAAGAGACATGGAACGTCACCGTTAGAACGAGTGCGATTCCCGCGGGCGCCCCGATTGCCTATGGTCGGGTGCTCGAGTGGAAAGGGCGCCCGGCAGCGGACATCTTGTGGGGAGGTGAGGGAATTCTTTTCGACAGACTTGCGGAGCAGAATCTCATTGCCAAACTCGATCTGGCGCCTGCGATCACGGATTCCATTCCGGCGACGATCGGCAGCCCAAAGCCTGTCAGGCTCAAGGATCCGAAAGGGTTTTGGATCGGTACGCTGCTTGAATCTTATGGGATCGTGTATCACCCAAAGGTTTATCAACGCCTCGGCATCCCTGAGCCGAAAGATTGGGACGATCTGCTGGATCCCCGGTTGAAGGGGCATATCGTACAATGCGCGCCGACATTATCGGGCAGCAGCCATGGTGCTTACGAAGTCATTTTGCAACGCGATGGCGACGAAAAAGGCTGGGAATGGCTCAAACGGTTGAGCGCCAACACCGGGATGTTTGCAACGCGTAGTCGCGATGTATCGTCGTTGGTGGCGAAAGGAGAGTTTGCTGCCGGCTTCGCCGCACCGAGCTATATGGCGTTTGAAGACCGCCTGGCCGGCTTCGACATCAAATTTGTAGCTCCCAAGACGGCGAGCTTGAGCATTGGGACGATCGCTGTACTTAACGGAGCGCCGCATCCCCGGGCAGCACGCGCATTCATCGCGTTTATGCTGTCAGACCGCGGACAGCAGGTCGCGATCGACCGCGGTGTGTTCCCGATCAATCCTAAGCTGCGCATGGAGGGGCCGCCTGGATCAACAGCCGAAGTTGCCGCCAAATTTGTTGGAGGGGTAAGGTCCTATTTCGATCGCGACTTGATCAACGTTTATGACGAGAAGATCTCGGACAAGAGATATGAGCAGATCAATGCACAGTTTCGCGTGAAAATTGAATCGGTCTGGGAAGAGATTAGGAACAGGCCATGAGCATGGTGGTATTCTTGGGTCTCGCGCTCCTGACACGGATTGCGCAATACGTTGATACCGCCGTCGTGCGGCAGATCTCGATCGCGCGGGGGAATTGAGCGAAATCAAAACCGCCAATTCCGACCCGGGCTAGAAAGGCCTTGTACAGAGGAGGCCGTCATGCCCAACTTCTGCGTGAAATTCTTCAACACTTTGCTAGGTTCCGACGGGCATCCGTTCAAGGTCCTGCAGCGCGTCGTCAAAGTCCGGAACGCGGAAACGGCCGAAGGAGCCGCCGAGGCTGCGCATCAAGATTTCGAGCAGCTGGAGCATGTTCCGGATTGGAAGTTGCATGCCAGTTGCTGCGAAGTCGAAGACGAAAACGAAAAAGCAGACGCCCGATGAGGTGATGCAGGTGATCACCCGACGAGGGGCAAATCGTTCCGGGACCCGCGAATTGGCGAGACCAGCTAAAATACGCGAAGTCCGTATCCCGCCTATCGGGCTCGCTGGGACATTGCATGTTCCGGAAGGCGCACACTCCCTTGTCGTCTTTGCCCATGGCAGCGGTTCCAGTCGGCTCAGCCCGCGGAATACAGCTGTTGCCGAAGCGCTTAACAGCCAGGGAATTGCGACGCTGCTGTTCGATCTGCTCACTCCGGAGGAGGAAGCCGATAGGACAAACGTATTCGACATCCCGTTGCTGGCGGACCGATTGGTTGATGTCGTTGATTGGCTCCACGGGGATTCTTCGCTAGGGCGGCTCCCGCTCGGCCTGTTCGGCGCCAGCACCGGCGCCGCGGCGGCCCTCGTTGCAGCCGCAAAGCGGCCTGATCGCGTGGGCGCCGTTGTATCCCGCGGCGGCAGACCCGATCTTGCCGGCGGCGCGCTCCATCAGGTCCGCGCACCTACGCTTTTGATCGTCGGCGGCCTCGACTTCCAAGTGATTGAGCTCAACAAGGCAGCTTTCGATCGACTGCAATGTCTTAAGGAGCTGGAGATCGTTCCGAGAGCGACGCACTTGTTCCCGGAAGAAGGAGCATTGGAGGCTGTCATCGATCTCGCCATCAGGTGGTTTCAAACCTACCTCACGTCATCCGGGCGCGAACGCGAAAGGAGATAGGCATGGCCTTCAGAGACCGGTCCCAAGCTGGGAAACAGCTCGCCGCCGCGCTTTTGCCCTATCGAAGCGAGCACCCCGTCGTTCTTGCACTCCCGCGCGGAGGCGTCCCCGTCGCGGCGGAAGTCGCGGCCGCGTTACACGCTCCGCTGGACCTGATCCTGGTGCGAAAGATCGGCGTGCCGTTCCAGCCTGAATTGGCCATGGGTGCTGTGGTTGACGGTGGCACTCCACTTGTGGTGCGCAATGACGATATCATTGGCATCACGGGTATCGACGGGGCGGACTTCAAAGCGGTTTGTGATCATGAATTGGCTGAGATCGAGCGACGCCGGCAGCGATATCTGGGAACCCGCGGGCGCGTGGATGTATCCGGCCGTACTGCGATCGTAGTCGACGACGGCATTGCAACGGGCGCCACTACGCGCGCGGCATTGCGCGCCACCCGCATGCGCCATCCGAAAAAACTCGTTCTCGCCGTGCCGGTGGCGCCGACCGACAGTCTCGCCGCAATGCGCGAGGAGGCAGACGAGGTCATCTGCCTCGAAGATCACGAAGCCTTCGGCGCCATCGGCTATTACTATTCCGATTTTCGCCAAGTCTCAGACGAAGAAGTGGTTGAGCTACTCAGGCGCTTTGCATCGAATGGTGAAACAGGCACCCAGCCGGCAGCTTGATGTGTGCGTGTTGTTTTAGCTCGCAGGCCGTGCGGCGAGGGCCGGCGAGCCCGTCCTAACCGGCCAGGAAGCCGAAAACGTATGGTCCGGACCAAGCTCAATCCGTGTCTCAAACTTTCGGCTTCCTCTGTCCAATGTCTCTCGCAACCACTGAACGTCTCGGCCGGACGGCCGCGTGAGCTGAAACCGCCGGATCTGAAGAGGAATAAGTTCAAGTGCGACAAGATCCTTGCTCGTGGGATGGATGTCCGCGAAATACATCAAGGTCAGGTCGCAGCGATACTCCTCGTATCCAGCAATGCCTTCGTAGTCGTTCAGAAAATCGCCGCAGCCATACAGGATGAGACGGTTCCGATAGATCTCGATCGGCATTGGATGATGCGAAGAATGTCCCTGCACGATCGATACATCCGCTATGTCGATGAGCGCCCGAGCAAAGAACCTGTGATCTTCCGGAATATCGTTGCCCCAGTTTGGCCCCCAATGGATTGTGACGACAACGATATCCCCGGGCTGCCTGACGCTTGAGATATAGTCGGCGACGTCCATCGCGGTTTGCTCATTGAGATGGCTTAAGAGGTTCACGCCCGCGGTTCCCTGCGTGGCAGCCCATTCCTCTGGCGTTCCGCTTGTCACCGAAGCGAATGAAAAGACGAGGACCCGGCCCTTGCCGGCTATTGGCAGGATCGCCGGCGCGCGAGCCTCGTCCAGATTCTTGCCGGCTCCCGCGGTCCTGATCTGCAGGCTTGCCAGGGTCCGCAACGTGTCGGCCAAGCCGGCGCGGCCCCAATCCAGGATGTGGTTGTTGGCGAGCGCGCTGCAATCGATAGATGCGGCGCTGAGGCAGGCCGCATTCTCGGGACTCATCCGATAATTGATGCCTTTCGGCGCATGGTCCTCACTATGAGTAATGCTGGTTTCGAGATTGATGATGCGGGCGTCCGGCGCCATACGCTTCCACTCATCCAGCGCGGCACCCCATACATAGGCGGGACCGACCTGCCGCGGAATGGGCCCGTTGACCTGTTCGGCTAGCCTCACATATTCGGTAGCCGAGCGTACGTAATCCTCATAAAGATGCGGGTCTGATGGATGCGGGAGCACCTGATCAATGCCGCGCCCCATCATGACGTCACCGCATAAGAATAGTCGGATTGTTTGCCGCTGGCGGCGACGGCCAGAAAGCCTTTCAGCAAAGGGATCCATGGCAAATCCTTCCAAAAGCCAGTCCTAATCCAGCGCTCAGCCGGATGCGATTAAGACGTTACTGGCCGTTCTTCGCCGTTCGCAATTCAAGGTTGATCATCCTGACGTTGCATTGGTCGGTTCCCAGCAATCCCTTGGTGCCGCCATCATGGCCGGTGCTTGGCTGCACAGGTTGCGGTAGATCAAGCAAATGAAGGAATCTGGGGGGAAGACGGCTAAGAAAAATTGCGTAGCGGACATCGAACTGGAAGGAGATATCTAGCTATCTCCGCAACAGTGATTTTCCCGTCATCTGGGGCGGTTTTGATACCCCCATGAGCTCGAGCAGGGTGGGCGCGAGATCGGCAAGGCGGCCTGGTGCGACTGTGGCATGGACACCCCCCTTGACGATCACCGGCACCGGATTTGTCGTGTGTGACGTGTGCGGCGCGCCGGTCTCGGGATCACGCATTGTCTCGCAATTGCCGTGATCGGCCGTAACGACCAGAATTCCGCCGGACTTTTCGATGGCTTGCACCAAGCGGCCAAGACCATGATCTACTGTCTGGACGGCTTTGATAGCCGCGGTCAGGTTGCCCGTATGACCAACCATATCGGGGTTGGCGTAATTCAAGACAATCAGGTCGTACTTGCCGGAATCGATTGCGGCGACTGTTTTGTCTGTCAGTTCAGGAGCCGACATTTCCGGTTGCAAGTCATAGGTCGCGACCTTGGGCGACGCGACCATAACGCGGTCCTCGCCGGGATAGCGCGTTTCCTCGCCGCCGTTGAAGAAATACGTGACATGCGCATATTTTTCCGTCTCCGCAGTGCGCAATTGCGTGCGGCCAGCGCCGGCCACTACTTCGCCGAGAACGCCGGTGAGACGCTCGCGCGGAAAGATGGCCTCCAGAAATGGATCCAGCCGGTCGCTGTACGCCATCATCCCGAGTGCTGAACCAAAGCGAACGACACGCTGGCGGGGGAAATCCGCAAAGCCCGGATCGAGCAGCGTGGCAAGGATCTGCCGCACGCGGTCGGCCCGGAAGTTGAAACAAAGCAGGCCGTCACCGTCGCGCATGCCCTGATAATCGGCAATAACAGCAGGCGGTATGAACTCGTCGTCGATGCCTCTACCATAGGCATCGGCGATGACTGCTTGCGCATCAGCGAAGCGCGGGCCTTCCGCTGCGACCATCGCTGCGTAAGCTTTGGCAATGCGATCCCACCGCTTGTCGCGGTCCATCGCGTAGTAGCGGCCGCAGACTGTCGCGATCGCAACCCCCGGCGGCAGCTGTTGGGCAAAACGGCTAAGATACTCTTGCGCCGATCGAGGCGGGGTGTCCCGACCGTCAGTGAAGGCGTGCACGACGGTGGAAATACCGGCTTGCATGAGCAGCTTTGCCAGCACCAAGGCGTGATCCTGATGGGAATGCACGCCGCCGGGCGACAACAATCCGACTAAGTGGCAGGTACCGCCAATCTGTCGCAAGCGTTCGATGAACCCAACCAGGGCCGGCGCCTTGTTGATTTCGCGGTTGGCTATCGCCTCGCTGATACGCGGCAAATCCTGTAGCACGACACGACCCGCGCCCATGTTGAGGTGTCCGACTTCGGAATTTCCCATTTGTCCTTGCGGCAATCCGACATCCGTGCCGGAGGCGGCGAGGAGGGCATGCGGACAACTTGCCCATAAGGCGTCAAATGCCGGCGTTTGTGCTTGCCGCACCGCGTTGTCAGTGGGGTCCTCGCGCCAGCCCCAGCCATCCAGCACCACAAGCATCACCGGGCGGTGCTTTTGCACAATTGATCCTTGGCTCATTGCTCAACGTTAAGCTCGATAGCCCCAGCAAAAATTGATGTGACGCAAAGGTTGGGGCCTCCGGAGGGCGAATATAGCGCATTGATGAGGGATCACGATTCAGACGGCAACACCATACTGGAGCCGCAACGCCACTGCCGTGATGTCCGATCTCGGCGCTGGCATTCAGGGGCTCACGGCCAGGGAAGCGGGCAAGCGACGTGCGCGGCACGGCCCGAACACGGTCATTACCCATGGTGAAGCGACCACCCTTTCGCTTCTGCTCCGACAGTTGTCGAGTCCGCTTGTCCTTATTCTCGTGGCCGCGGCCGTCATTTCACTCTTCTTGCGCGGTTGGCTCGACGCCGCCATTATCCTGGCCATTGTTCTGGGAAGCACGCTGGTCGGCTTCTCGCAGGAGTACCGCGCATCGACTGCCGTTTCCAGCCTCCGCCGCCGCCTTGCCTTGAAGGCCAGGGTGCTGCGCAACGGTGCTCCCTGCACCTTGGCGGCGTCCGCCGTTGTTCCCGGAGACATCATCCTGCTTTCCGCGGGCAATCTGGTTCCGGCCGACGGGCTGGTGTTGGAGGCCCGGGACTTCCTGGTGACGGAAGCGAGCCTCACAGGGGAATCCCTCCCAGTCGAGAAGCAACCCGGAGTGGTACCGGCGGATGCGCCGGTCGCTGCGCGCACGAACTCGGTATTTCTTGGCACCTCGGTGAGAAGCGGCACGGCGACGGTGCTGGTTGTGGAGACGGGCCGCCGGACGGTCTTTGGCGACGTGGCGGCGAGGTTAAGTGCGCGAGAGGAAAAAACGGAGTTCGCCCGCGGAATCGATGAATTTGGCTATCTGCTGATCCGCATGGTGATAATTCTTGTTCTATTCGTGCTTACGGCAAGCCAACTCATTGGAAAGCCTTTTATCGATTCCCTTTTGTTTGCCGTTGCCTTGGCGGTCGGCATGTCCCCCGAGCTGTTGCCCGCCATTATCAGCGTCACGCTCTCCGCCGGCGCGCGCGACATGGCGCATCGGGGAGTCATCGTGCGCCGTCTCGAAGCGATCGAGAATCTCGGCAGCATGGACGTCCTGTGCATGGACAAGACCGGCACCCTCACGGAAGGCATCATCGCGCTGATTGATGCGGTGGATGCCGATGGCAACACCTCAGGGGAGGTGCGGCGCCTCGCATTCCTCAACGCTTCATTCGAAACCGGAATCGAAAATCCCCTCGATGCAGCAATCATGAGTGCGGGTGAGCGTGACAAGATCAGAATCGACGGGTTCTACAAAATAGACGAAATCCCATATGATTTCGTTCGCAAGCGCCTCACCATCGTTGCGGCCGAAAAAGGTGATCCGGAGAAATATCGGATCATTACCAAAGGGGGTTTTGATACCGTGCTCGCCGTTTGCACTACCGTTCGCCGCAACGGCGCCGCGCTGCCCTTGAACGCCCCCGAACGCGACCGCCTCTCAGACTATTATCGACAGAAGGGAAATGAAGGCTTTCGCGTTCTCGCGATAGCCAGCAAGCACGTCGATCCCAGCGATCGCTTTACACATGCAGACGAAAGAGAAATGACCTGCGTTGGATTTTTGCTATTCTCCGATCCGCCCAAGAAGGAAATCCAAACGACGCTGCGCAACCTCGTTCAGCGCGGTATTCGTATCAAAATCATCAGCGGCGACAATCGCTATGTCACAACGCATCTGGCTCAGACAATTGGCCTCAATGCAACGGCCATGTTGACAGGCGCTGAAATTGCAAAATTAAAGGATGAATCGCTTTGGAGTTTGTCCGACCGTACGGACCTTTTTGTTGAAGTCGATCCGCAGCAGAAGGAACGCATCGTTCGAGCGTTGCAGCAAATGGGCCACACGGTCGGCTATCTGGGAGACGGAATCAACGATGCACCGGCACTGCACGCCGCAGATGTCGGCATATCGGTGGATCAGGCGGTCGATGTCGCTCGCGAAAGTGCCGATATCGTTCTGCTGCGGCCCGATCTGGATGTGCTCCGCCAGGGCGTCGAAGACGGCAGGCGTACCTTTGCCAATACTCTGAAGTATATCTGCATCACCACCAGCGCGAATTTCGGAAACATGGTGAGCATGGCGCTGGTGACGCCATTCCTGCCCTTCCTGCCGCTCGCCGCAAAACAGATCCTGCTGAATAATTTTCTGTCGGATTTACCCTCGATCGCCATTTCCACCGATAGCGTCGATGCAGAGCGACTCGCGCGCCCCCAGCGTTGGCGACTCAGCGACGTCCGCTGGTTTATGCTGACATTTGGGCTTATCAGCTCGCTTTTTGACATTCTGACATTCGCAGTGCTTTTTTTCGTCTTCGCCGCCAATGAGGCTGCGTTCCAGACCGGCTGGTTTGTGGTGTCATTGCTGACGGAGCTTGCGGTGGTCCTGGTTCTGCGGACGCAAGGACCGGCGTTTCGAAGCGTGCCAAGCCGCCTGCTTCTGTGGGCCACGGCCATTGTGGCGGTTGTGGCTCTCTGGGTGCCGTTCACGGGGGGGTTCGCTGCTGCATTCGGCTTCGTGCCGCTTTCCGCCCAGCTACTCGCCACATTGCTTCTGATAGTGATTGGCTATGTTGTGGTGACAGAAGTCGCCAAGCGTAAATTTTTTGAAATACTGGGCCGTCGCGTCGTCGCAGGAAGCATTTAGCCGCTCCGTTTAGACACGCCCGTCTATAGCTGCCATTGAGCGGCGGAGTGTTTCCTGGGGGGTGCCAGCGGCATCGATCAGGCTCCATTCTAAATGACCGAGGTCATAGCTTTCCTGCGCCTGGGCGATGCGGGCATCAGCATCGGAAGCATCGGGGCCGCGCATCCCAACCCGCGCAAGCCGCGTCTCCAGGGGCGCGATTAAAAATAGTCCGTGGAAGCGGACCCCACGGGATCGGGCAATATCTCTGACAGAATCACGCTCTGCCGGCCGCGCGAAAACCGCATCGATGATGGCGGAGTGTCCGGCTGCGATGATGCGCTCAGCCTTCCGCTGAAGCGTGGCATAGATGCGCGCGGAGACGCCAGTCGAATAAGCTTCCGGTGGCAGCCGTTCGGTTTCGGTGCGTCCGAACAATGCCTTGCGTTCCACATCGGAGCGCAACACGACGGCACCTGGAATTGGCGGGAGCCCGGCCGCCAACGATCTCGCCAATGCGGACTTTCCGGTCCCCGAGAGTCCTCCAACGGCGACAAGCCTCGCTGGGGGCGGCTTCACCAGTCGGCAGCCCAGTTCAAAATAGGTCCGCGCGCTTTGCGCGAGAGAAGGTTGGGCCGAGGGCTCCACAAATCTGCGCCGTGCGGCTGTCACCTTTGCCCGGATGGCTGCCCGCACAGAAAGAAAAAGCGGGAGGGCGGCGAGTGCATCCAGATCCTCGACACGGCCTGCCACGACGAGATAGCGATTCAAAACGATATTGGCGTTCTGCAGTTGTCCGCGATATACGAGGTCCATGAGCAGGAAAGCGAGGTCATAGAGCACGTCGCCTGCGGCAATCTGCGGATCGAACTCGATCGCATCGAAGAGCACGGGACGATCGCCCAGCATGACTATATTGCCGAGGTGAAGATCGCCATGGCAGCGGCGGACTAGTCCCGCGTGGCCGCGATCAAGGAGCAGGGGACGTAGCCGGTCGAGCAGGGCGCGGCTGGCTGCATGGAGCGCTGCGATCTCCGTGAACGAAAAAAGGTCCGGTGAATCGCGTAATTCCTTGTCATTTTGTTCGATGAAAGACGCCAACGCCTTGATCCATGGTTCCCCCTCCATGACGGGAACAGCTTGGTGTGCGTCGGCTACCGCCTGTCCGAGCGCGTCGGCAAGGCGCGTATCGATGTTGCCCGTATCCGCCAGACGGTCGAGCGTGCGGTTCTCGTCGAACCGCTGCATCTCCACCGCCCATTCGATGGGCGTGCCGCTTCCGCCGAGGGCCAGGCTTCCGTCGGGTTCACGTGTAATCGGGACCACGCGGCGATAGAGCGCCGGAGCGAAGGCCTTGTTGACTTCGACCTCCGCGTCGCAGGCGGCCTTGCGTTTATCCAAAGTTTTGAAATCAAGAAATGAAAAGCAGACAGCGCGCTTGACCTTGTAGGCACGTTCGCCGGCGAGAAATACCGACGAAATGTGAGTATCGACTCTCCGCACCGCGCATCCGGCATGCGTGGCGGGATTTTGCAGCAGCCTGAATACCGGCTCCTGGGCTTCGAGAATATCGCCATTGTTGCACATGCTGTCACCAAACTACTTGGCCGGTCACTCGATAGATTGACCTGCATCAAACAGGGCTTTGGGTACATTGGTATGAGTGGCATGAAAGGTCCGCAAAAATGTCGGCCACGCGCGATGAGATAAAAGCCATTTTTGGCGATCTGGATGAGGTCAAGGTCAGTCAGATTCTGGCCTTGGGCCCGACTATTTCCGAGCTGGAGGAAGCCGCGATCTGGGCCAGCGGCGACGGCGAGGTCATTGGCAAGGGCGGCCGGCCACCGCTGAGCGGCAAGGTCGCTGATATCCTTGAGATCATTGCGATCGACGAAGAGGACGAGCTGCCAACGGCTCACTAGTGCTGTCGCACTGCCGTGCCATTAGCTTTGGTCACCCAGGTGTCCGGATGAATGAAGCAACCAACCCGCTTTTGAATGACCTCTATCAGTTCAACATGATTCAGGCCTACCTGCATCATGATCAGACAAAAACGGCGGTTTTCGATTTTTTCGTGCGCAAGCTGCCGCCGCAGCGCGGATTCCTGCTCGCTGCCGGGCTTGAGCAGGCGCTCAAGTTTCTGGAGCAGTTGCATTTTGCACCGGAAGAAATTGACTGGCTCAGTCGCAGCGGCCGCTTCGATCATGTCTTTCTCGATTATCTTGCCTCGCTTCGCTTTACCGGCGACGTGCATGCAATGCCGGAAGGCATGGTGTTCTTCGGCAACGAGCCGATCCTGCGCGTGACGGCACCGCTGCCCCAGGCTCAGCTGGTCGAAACCAGACTCATCAATATTCTGCACTTCCAGTCGCTGATCGCTTCCAAAGCGGCGCGTATGGTGCTGGCGGCGCCAGGCAAGCTATTGGTCGATTTTGGTTTGCGCCGCGCGCATGGTTCAGAGGCCGGCCTGATGGCCGCGCGGGCGAGCTACGTGGCGGGTTTTTCCGGAACAGCCACCGTGTTGGCAGAAAAGCTCTTTGGCATTCCGACCTTCGGCACGATGGCGCATTCTTTCATCGAAGCGCACGACGACGAGATCACCGCTTTCGAGAATTTCGCGCGCGCGCGGCCCAGGAACCTGAGCTTGTTGCTCGATACCTATGATACCGAAGCCGCCGCGCGGAAGGTTGTCGCGCTTGCGCCGAGGCTGAGGGAGCAGGGCATCACGATCCAGGGCGTGCGGCTGGACAGCGGCGATATGGTCGCGCTGTCGAAGAGTGTGCGCCGCATTCTCGACGAGGGCGGGCTGCAAGACGTGACGATAGTGGCCAGCGGGGGGCTGGATGAAGACAGCGTGGCCGACATGCTGCGCGCCGGCGCCCCGATCGATGCCTTTGGGCTTGGCACCAGCTTGACGACGTCGTCGGACGCGCCGGCGCTGGATTGCGCTTACAAACTGCAGGAATACGCGGGACTGGCGCGCCGCAAGCGCTCCGCCGGCAAGGAGACATGGCCGGGCCGCAAGCAGGTCTGGCGACACTATGGCACGGACGGTCGTATGGCCGGCGATATCCTTTCGATCGAAGGAGACGAGCAAGCCGGCGAACCACTACTGCAGCTTGTCATGAAAAATGGCCGTCGCATCGTGCCATCTCCGACGCTGGCGGAAGTGCGTTCGCGTGCGGCCCGCGACCTCGAACGGCTGCCGGAACCATTGCGCCGGCTGGAACCGGGCATCTATCCGGTTCACGTGGCGGATGCGCTGAGGCAGCTTGCCGCCGAAGTCGACAGCCGGCTGGCGCGGCAGGAGAGGGTACAATCATGACGGACAAGCTCGTCATCGGCGATCACGACATCCTGTTGGCCGTCGATATTCAGAACGATTTCTGCCCCGGCGGCGCGCTGGCGGTGCCGCGCGGCGACGAAGTCGTGCCGCTGATCAACCGGCTGGCCGGCCGATTCGAACATGTGGTGTTGACGCAGGACTGGCATCCGCGTGGCCATGAATCCTTCGCCTCGACCCATCCGGGGCGTAAGCCGTATCAAACGATCGATGTTTCCTATGGCACGCAGATCCTGTGGCCGGATCATTGCGTGCAAGGAACGCCGGGAGCCAATTTCCGTGACGATCTGCAGATTAGCCACGCCGAGCTCGTGCTGCGCAAGGGCTATCACCGCGATATCGATTCTTATTCCGCTTTCTACGAAAACGACCGCAAGACGCACACCGGCCTTGCCGGATATCTGCGCGAGCGCCGCTTCACGCACATCTTCCTGGCCGGCCTGGCCTTTGATTTTTGCGTCCGCTACTCAGCCGAGGATGCCCGGCGCGAGGGCTTCGATGTCGTGGTGATCGAAGATGCCTGCCGCGCCATCGACGTCGACGGCTCCGCGCTCGCGACGCGGCAGAGCTTCAAAACGTTGGGCGTTCGTTGCATCCCGAGCGATGCCATTGGCTGACACCTGGCGGTGATTGGGAGGCCCACTATGCCTTATCGGACAAACGACGATCTCCCGCCCGGAGTTCGGCACCACCTGCCGGCGCATGCCCAGGACATCTACCGCGAAGCGTTCAATCACGCTTTCGCTGCGCACACGGGCGACCCGCGCCAGGAAGAAGCGGCACACCGTATCGCCTGGGCGGCGGTCAAGCGCTCTTACGCTAAGGTCGGCGACGATTGGATTCCTAAAAAATAGGCCATGGGAGGCGCTTAGGGGCGCCCATCGAATTGACCTATCTCAATAAGGCGGCGCGCGATCGGGCTATAATTTAAACAACAGCCAAGGGAGTCAGATCATGCGCACGGATGGATTGGAAAGCATCGATCATACCGTTCAATTGACGCATAATTGGATCAACGAACTGGACGAACGGCTGGGTTGGAACGACAGGGCACAGTCCTACCGATTGCTGAGGAACGTCCTGCACGCGCTGCGGGACTGTCTGCAAGTCAATGAAGCTGCGGATTTCGCCGCCCAGCTTCCGAGTCTGCTGCGGGGCGTCTATTACGAGCAATGGCGGCCCTCCACAGTTCCTGTGAAGCGCCGTGGGCAGCAGGAATTCATCGCGCGTATCAATCACGGGCCCGCGGGTAATCCGATCTTCTTCACGCCGGAGTTCGTTTCGATCGTCTTCCGGTTCCTATCCACCAAGATAGAAGCCGGTGAGATCGAAGACGTACGCCACGCGCTGCCGGCGGATCTGAGAGCTCTTTGGCCTGCAACCCCCCAGGCGGCATGATGACAGCCAAGATCAAAGAAGTCCCGGAAGCCCCGGCACTCTCGATTTCGCCGGAGAAGATATGCTTCATCGTCGTGAAGGGGCGGGAATTCGACGTCAAGGATGCCGTCACCGATCCCGGTGACAGTTCGAATGCTACGGACGATCGCATGATTTCCGTCCTGGAAGATCATCGCGACGATCCTGTAGCACAGGAACTTCGCGGCTTCATCGATGCGCTGACTGAGGATGAGCAGGTCGACCTGGTCGCGCTCGCCTGGCTTGGGCGCGGTGATGGCACCCTTGAGGATTGGAACGAGCTGCGTGCGGAAGCTTTACGGGCGCATAACAACCGCACGGCGGCCTATCTCCTCGGGATGCCGCTCTTGCCGGACCATCTCGAGGAAGCGCTATCGCAGATCGGACTCTCGTGCGAAGAGTTCGAGGTCGGGCGGCTATAGCTCCTTATCATGACGAGGGACTTCGCCATTTGGTCACCGCGAAGCGCGTCAGTAGCCGAGAGACGTGACGATATAAGGCTATTCGCCCTGCAGGCGTCGGCCGATATGGGCCAAGCGATCGCGGATTCGCTCGGCTGCAGGCTCGTCTCGCATGAGGAGCGCTCGTTCGAGGACGGCGAGCACAAGGTTCGCCCGCTCGAACCGGTGGGCGGCGCCGGTGTCTACGTCGTTCAGAGCCTGCACAGTGGTCCCTCCGAATCTGCTAATGACAAGCTCTGCCGGCTGCTGTTTTTCATTGGTGCCCTGAAAGATGCAGGCGCCGCCCGCGTGACAGCTGTGGTGCCGTATCTTTGCTACGCCCGAAAGGATCGCCGCACCAAGCCGAGCGACCCGGTCACCACACGCTATATTGCCGCAATGTTCGAGGCGGTTGGCACCGATGCCATTGTTACGCTTGAGGTTCACAATCCGGTGGCGTTCGAAAATGCCTTCCGTCGCCCTACCGTAACGCTCACGGGCACGCCGCTGTTCGTCGAATGTGCACGCGCGCTGAAAGACCAACAGTTGAGCGTCGTATCTCCCGACACCGGCGGCGCGAAGCGCGCGGAGTTGTTCCGCGAGGCATTGGAAGGGTCTCTGGGGCGCCCGGTAGGCAAAGCCTTTTGCGACAAGCACCGCAGCGCAGGAGTTGTGTCCGGCGATCTCTTTGTCGGCGATGTTTCCGGTACGACGGCGCTGGTCATCGACGATCTCATCAGCTCCGGTGGAACGCTGTTGCGGGCCGCCCGTGCCGCGCGGAAAGCTGGTGCAAGGCGCGTTATCGCGCTTGTGACGCACGGCCTGTTCATGCCTGGAGCCGCAGAGGTGATTACCGACCCGGCTATTGAGCGAATCGTGGTGACCGATTCAGTGCCGGCATTCCGGCTACCGGCGGGACCTCTGCGCGATAAGGTCGAAATCCTGCCTGCAGCGCCGCTTCTTGCTGAGGCCATCCTGCGGTTGCACGAAGGACGGTCGCTTACTGATCTGCTGGTCTTCTAAAGGCAGCGTTCAAGTTGCCTGCCGTCGGCCGCTGCCACTCGCAGATAAGCGCGCGCAAGACGAGGCCATTTTTCGGGCGTCCGCGGATTGGGTTCCAGCATATGCGCAATGGCGAGGCGTGCCCGTAATGTGGCGCGCTGGCAGCGATAAAAGAGAAATAGCGATTGGGGTACCCGGTCTCGCATCTGGCGCGCGACACGATGCTGAATGTATTTTCCCACCCAAGCGGCGCCCAGGATCTCGCATTCGAGGCTCAGAAACGCGATCTCGTCGAACGGGTCCACGGCGCGCAAGCGCGGATTGAACTCCAGGCAATCGATAACCTTGACGGGATCGTCGAGCCAGATGTGCTCGGGACGCATATCGCCGTGCCCGTCAACGATCCGCCTGTTTCGGAGGCGATCGGCAAGCAGCTCGCTATGTGATGACAGGAAGCGCCGCTGGACTGCATCAATGCGGGTGATGAGCCCGGAAGGTACGCCACAACGGGGGTCGAACAACACCCGACGATTGTACAGGCGGTTTTGCTGCCAATCCTGCAGGAGAACGGCCGCAGCTAGGAATACAGGGGTCGCCTGACGGTAGAATTTTACCAAAGTGGCGGCAAGCCGATCAAGCTGCCGCGGTTGGACGCGCTGTTCCAGGATGGCATTTTCGAGTGTCTGACTTTCATTCAGTCTACGCATCGCCACGAGCCAGTCGACGGTTAAGCCGTCGCCGCCTATCGAGAGGCCGCCAGCGGATAAGGTGAGTGGCACCACATCGAGATAAACGTCGGGCGCAAGTCTGCGATTCAAGCGCAGCTCGGCCTGACACGCAGCCCGGCGCCGTTCCAGGGTGGAAAAGTTCAGATAGGAAAAACGGACCGGCTTCTTCAGCTTGTAAACTGTATCGCCGGCAAGAAAGACCCAAGACATATGGGTCTCGCGCGGAGTCACAGCAGGCGCCGAAGGATAGGTGGCCGGCCGACTCAGGAATGCCACCTTTTGCGCCAGCGCGGGTTCATCCGTCCGGATCGTGGACAATTGCCGGTTCACGGCGGATTCTCAGGCCGCGCGAAGGCTGATCTGGGCGCCCCGCAATTCGTCGAGAAGGCGTTCATCGAGAGATTCGATAAGCGCTCCGATGCTGCTGGCATTTGCGATCTTTTCTTCCCGCAATTTCGTCCAGGCATCAGCGCAGGCGCGGCCGAAGCTCTCCGCATCGAAAATATCGTGGACGCCTTCGTATAAGGCCTGCCCGTCCTTCGTTATTAGAAGCTTCGCTTTCATGCGGCCTCGCAAAGGAACTGAACTCACAAGCTTATATTAACCCCGCGGGCGGCGCCGATATTGACGTGAATCAACATAAGCGGCGCCCTGTGAAGGCAGCATGGTTCTTAATTTCCTGGAGAACGACCATGCAAACGCCCGTCGAGATTGATTTTCAAGGTATTGGCAAGCAACCAGACGTTCGTGGTTCTATCGAGCAGCACGTCGCAGAGCTGGAACAACGGTTCGGCCGGGTGACCGCTTGCAGGGTCGTGCTCAAGGGTCCCGGAGACCACCACCAAACGGGCGGCCTCTATGAGGTCAATATTCGCCTGTCCCTGCCGGGCGGCCGTGAGGTCAAGGTGACCCGGACTCCGAAGGCTGATGAACGCCACTCGGACCTGACCTTCGCAATCAACGATGCTTTCAGGCGCGCTCGGCGGCAGTTGCAGGATCATGCCAGGCTTCTGCAGGGACAGGTGAAGGCGCACGAAGCTCAACCGAGCGGGACGGTGAAAAGGATCGATCTGTCTGGCGCGTTTGGCTTCCTGCAAGCCGCCGATGGTCATGACGTCTATTTCCACAAGAACAGCGTGCTTGATGGCGCGTTTAGCCGCCTTGCCGTCGGCACGCGGGTCAGCTTTGTCGAAGAACCGGGAGAGAAGGGGCCGCAGGCAAGCACGGTCAAGTTGCTGGGAAAGCACAAACTGCGGCGTTGAACTGTTCGGCGTGGGAAGATCGTTGTATGGCCGTTATTTCGCAAGTTTGTTCTGCAGATAGGCGATGGCCTTCTGCAGGGTCAGGAGCTTGGGATAGTCGACCTCCGGAATATCAACGCCAAGGCGGCGATTTACGGCGATGACGAAATTCAGGAAATCCATGGAATCAATATCGAGCGCTTCGCGCAGGTCGGCCGTGGCATCGAGCGCAGCAAGATCGGCTTCTGGAGCGATATTGTTGAGTTCTTCATGCAATATCCCACGGATGTCGGCTTCGTTCATAGCTTTCCTGGCTCCTGCAACAACTTGCCTATTTCAGCCAGGAACAATGCCCCGGCATGTCCATCGCTGACCCGGTGATCGGCTGACAGAGTAACGGTGATGATGGAGCGGGGGCCGATGGCGCCGTCGATCACCCAAGGACGTAAAACCGCCTTGCCGAATCCGACTATCGCCACCTGCGGGGGATAGATGATACCGTAGAGCACGTCGACACCACGGTCGCCCAGACTGGAAATGGTGATCGTCGCATCGGAAAGTTCCGAGCTGCGGATCCTTCCGGCGCGGGTACGCTGCACGAGATCGCGCAGCCGGGTCATCAACTGGTCGAGCGGGAGCTGGTCCGCGTCATGCAGGGCGGGCGCCGCCAAGCCGCCGCCCCGGATGGCGATTGCGATACCGACGTGGACCGCAGCGGCGGGCTGAAGCCGCGCGTCCTGATAGAACCCATTGAAAATAGGAAAGCGGCGCGCAGCCAGCGCCACAGCTTTAATTGTGAGCGCGCTCATCAGCAGTCGGGCGTCAGGCGGTAGCGTGGCGTTCCGCTCGGCCAGCCATTGTTCGGCGGCGGTGAGATCCACTTTATGCTCAAGATAATAATGCGGGATTTCCCGTTTCGACCGCGCCATGGCGGCTGCAATGGCGACCCGCATGGCATCGAGATCAAGCCCGATGGCGCGCTTTTTCTTGGTCGGCGCCGGGCGGCTAAGGCTGCGCTCGACGTCGGCGAGCACAATTTCGCCGTTCGGCCCACTTCCGGCGATGCCGGCTAGATCGATGTCGTGATCCTTGGCGAAGCGCCGCGCTGCGGGGGAAGCTCGTTCGCGACCGGCCGCGGGCATGGGGGCAACAGACGGCGGTGCTCGCGCTGTCGACGGCTGCGCGGCAGGTGCGGGCGGGGCTTCCGATCCGGCGGCGGGCTGCGGCGTCGGCGCCGCGGCGGCAGTTTCCGTCACCGTTCGAATCCGTGCGATCGGAGTTCCTACAGGAACCTTGGTATTGACGTCGACCAGAATTTGCTCGATCTCGCCGTTCTCGAATATCTCTATCTCGATCGCACCCTTTTGCGTCTCGACCACGGCGATGACATCGCCGCGCTTGACCTGGTCGCCCGGCTTGACCAGCCATTCGACCAAAGTGCCGGCCTCCATGTCTGCGCCGAGCGAGGGCATGCGGAAGTCGACCACGTTCGATCCTCTATGTTCGTACGACTGCCGCTTTCGCGGCAGCGACGATGTTGACCACTTGCGGAGTAGCCGCATTTTCGAGGTGGCGAGAGTAGGGGATTGGGACTTCCGCGCTGCAGACCCGACCGATTGGCGCATCGAGATCCCAAAAAACATGTTCTATGAGGCGCGCGGAGATTTCGGCCGCCAAGCTGCCGGTCCGCCACCCTTCGTCGACGATGATCGCACGTCGGGTCTTTTTCACCGAGGCGATGATTGTGGCATCGTCGAGAGGTCTCAGACTGCGCAAGTCGATCACCTCGGCGTCGATATTCTGCGTTGCCAGGACAGTAGCCGCTTCGAGTGTTTTCCCGAGAGAGCCACCGTAGGTGATGAGCGAAATATCCCGGCCGGGCCGGCGAACGGCGGCCTTGTCGATCTCGACAGGTCCGGCGTTCGATGCGAGCTTGCCCGTTGCATTATACAACATGACGTTCTCGAAGATCAGCACCGGGTCCGGATCCTCCAGCGCTGTCCAAAGCATGCCGCGCGCGTCTTCCAGCGTGGCCGGCGCGAGCACCTTGATGCCGGGAATATGCGCGTACCAGCCTTCGAGACTGTGCGAATGTTGGGCGGCGAGCTGACGGCCGGCGCCAGTAGCCAGCCGAATGACCAAGGGCACGCCAAACTGGTTGCCGGACATGTGCCGGACTGTGGCCGCGGTGTTGAGAATTTGATCGAGCGCCAAGAGGCTGAAATTCACCGTCATCAGCTCGACGATCGGACGCATTCCTGCCATGGCCGCGCCAATGCCGGCCCCGGTGAAGCCGGATTCCGACAGCGGCGTATCGCGGATGCGTTCAGGCCCGAATTCTGCCTGTAGCCCTTTGCTGACGGCGTAGCAGCCACCATAGCGGCCGACATCCTCTCCCATCAAAAATACCCGCTCATCGCGCCGCATGGCGTCACGGATCGCCTCGCGCACCGCATCGCGATAGGTTGTTTCAACGGCCTGAGACTGAATAGCTTCTGTTGCCATGGTGCTGCATCGACCGGTCAGGCCGCCTTCTCCGCATAGGTGAAGCGGGTGAGTTGCTCGATCGGCTCCCACGTGCCGGCTTCGGCAAAGGCAACGGCGTCGGCGATTTCGGCTGCCACCTCGGCTTCGATCCGAACCATGTCATCGGGGTGAGCCATGTGGTTTGTCTCAAGCCAGCCCTGAAAACGGACGATCGGCTCTTTGTGCCGCCACGCTTCCACTTCGGCCTTGTCGCGATAGAGCTGAGCGTCGAACATGGAATGAGCACGCAGGCGATAGGTGCGGCACTCCAGGAAGTAGGGCTTGCCGGTCTCGCGCACCGCATGCATCGCACGCCGGGCTGCCGCCTCCACCGCGACCACGTCCATGCCGTCAACCGCTTCCGAAGCAATTCGGTAAGATGCAGCCTTCAGCTGGATGTTGGTTTCGGATTCGGAAATCGCGAGAGCGGTTCCCATGGCATAAAGGTTGTTCTCGCAAACGAATAATACCGGCAGACTCCAGAGTGCCGCGAGATTCAGACTTTCATGGAATTCGCCCTCCGCCACGGCGCCTTCGCCGAAGAAACAGGCCGTAACAACAGGTTTCTGCCGCATGTGATCCGCCAGGGCGAGACCCACCGCAAGCGGCAACCCGCCTCCAACGATGGCATTGCCGCCATAGAAATTCGTGGCCTTGTCGAACAGGTGCATCGAGCCACCGCGGCCGTGGCTGCAGCCCTCCTGCTTTCCATACATCTCGGCGAGTGCCGCTCTCATCGATACACCGCGGACCAGCGCATGCCCATGCTCGCGATAGGTTGCGACGATGCGGTCATATTTTTCCAGGACGGGGATAACACCGACAGCGACCGCTTCCTCGCCATCATAGAGATGCAGGAAGCCCCGAATTTTTTCCTGGGTGTAGAGCTCCGCGCATTTGTCCTCGAAGCGACGGATGCGAATCATCTGTTTTAGCAGATCGAGCGCATGTGTCCGCGACAACCGCGGCTTGTCCGTGGAATTCATCGCTCCTCGCTTTCCAGTGTTGAAATGTCGCCCTCGGGAAGGCCCAGTTCGCGCGCCTTTAGCAAGCGCCGCATGATCTTGCCGCTACGCGTCTTGGGAAGGTTCTGGCGAAAGGCGATGTCCTTGGGCGCAACCGCCGGGCCGAGACGCGTTCGCGCGTGCCCGAGCAATTCCTTGCGCAGAGCTTCGCTTGGCTCGTTGCCTATCTTCAGCGCCACGTAGGCTTTGACCATCTCGCCGGCGGTCGGGTCCGGAACGCCGATGACGGCAGCCTCAGCGACAGCCTTGTGCTCCATCAGCGCGCTTTCGACCTCGAAGGGACCGATCAGGTGGCCGGCGCTCTTGATGACGTCATCGGCGCGCCCGACGAACCAGTAATAGCCTTCGGCATCCCGCATCGCGAGGTCGCCGGTAAGATACCAGCCACCGACGAAACACTTGCGATATCGCTCCTCCTCGTGGAGGTAACCGCGCATCATCGAAGGCCAGCCGGGGCGCAGGGCGAGTTCTCCCATGGCCATAGGCTTGGTGACTTCGTGCACCGTGCCACCTTCACTCCGCTCGACAATTCCCGCCGTGACGCCTGGGAGCGGCCGTCCCATCGACCCGGGCTTCACATCCATCGACAAATAGTTCGCGATCATGATGCCGCCCGTTTCAGTCTGCCACCAATTGTCATGGAAAGGTTTTCCAAAGGCCTCAGCTCCCCAGATCACGGCTTCAGGATTCAGTGGCTCGCCCACGCTGGAGATGAAGCGCAGATGTGAGAGATCAAACCGTTTAGCGGTATCGCTGCCAACCTTCATCAGCATGCGGATGGCCGTGGGTGCCGTGTACCAGATGGTGACCTTCTGATCCTGCAGGATGCGATACCAGCGCTCGGCATCGAACTCCGCTTGATCGATGACCAGCGTGGCGCCGTTCGTGAGCGGAGCGATGATTCCATAGGAAGTGCCGGTCACCCAGCCGGGGTCGGCGGTGCACCAAAAGATATCATCGGGCTTGAGATCCAACGCGAACTGGCCGGTGATGTGATGGGCAACGACCGCTTCGTGCACATGCACTGCCCCTTTGGGCCTACCCGTCGTGCCACTGGTGAAATGCAATAGCGCCATGTCCTCCGGACGTGTTCTCACGGTCTCGAATGCGTCGGAGGCTGCGGCCAACGCGGAGGTGAGATTGAGTGTGTCCGGCAGCGGATTGTTCGAGCAGTCGGTCAGAAAAACGTACTGCAAGCTCCTGAGCTCTTTGCGCCACGGTTCGACCTTGCGGCGGTAGAAGGATTCGGTCGTGACGAGCACCTTCGCCTCGCCGATGGTGGTGCGAGCCTTGATCGGCTCGGGGCCGAAAGCGGAGAACAGGGGGGAAAAGACGCTGCCGTTTTTCAACGTGCCCAGTGCAGCGAAATAAAGCTCGGGTACCCGGCCGAGCAGCGAATAAACGCAATCACCTTTGGCGACGCCGTGCTGCGCCAGCACGTTGGCAAACCGATTGGCTGCTGACTGGAGCGCCGAGTAAGTGAAATCCTCGATGCGATCGTCCTTGCCAATCCATCGCAGCGCGAGCTTGCCTCCGCGGCCGGCGACAACGTGGCGATCCACAGCCTCATACGCGATGTTGAGCGCGCCGCCGGGCAGGCCGGCCAGCTTTGCGCGAGCTTGCCGCCAGGAGAATGCGCTGACGCACTCCTCATAGTTTTTGAGGTTGGCCGAAGCGTAGCCCTCCGGTCGCTTTGAGATCCGCTCCCAATCCATGCAGATGCCGTGTCCAGCGTAAGAGGCTTGCGCAGCATGGACGTGGGGCAGGACGCCGGTATTGACCTGCATCAATGGGTGCAGCCCCCAAATGGCTACGTTTAAATCAATTTCACGGGGCGGCAGTTGCAGCGATGAGATTTCCGCAACCTTATTTGACCGTGGCCAGCATTCTGTCGGGCTTCGGCATCTCGGTCTTCATGTTTCGTATCCAGCGGGAACTGGGCGTTCGCGACAAGCACCCCGACTGGCCAAACTGGTTGGCGTGGGCGGATTATCTGGTTTTCGCCACCATTATTCCTTCGCTCTCGCTCGTCGGTCTTCCGCTGATTGCATCTTCGCAGCCGAGCGAATTTGTATTTTCCCTTGCCGCTGGCGCCTGCGCGGCAACCTCTCTCCTAATGCTGGCTTACCCATTCGCCATCCTTGACCACTACCGGATAGAGATCGGCGTCTGGCGGACAAAAGCGGGCGAGAACGCCAATGTCCGGCACAAGGGCGAGCCCCTGGAAAAGGCCATTGTCATTGCCACGGCCGTGATTGCGATCCTGGTGTTGGTCGGCGTCGTGCTGGCTTGGGACTGAGCCTCTTTTGATTTTGATGCGGATCAAAGACAGTTCCCGGCCCGCCGCTAAAATTGTTTTGCCGAGATTTCTCGAAAGGGAGAAAATTATGAACAGGATTATGCGCCTGACCGCTGCTGTCGCGCTGATTGGCGGCGGGATCGTGGCATCGGCACCCGCTCAGCAAACGGGTGCGATTGAGAACGAGCTCGTTCTCATTACGCCTGTCGCCAAAACTCTTACCGATCCGGCGCTGGCGGAGTTCGCCAAATACGCCAAGGAAAAGTGGAATATCACCGTGAGGACGAATGCCCTCGCTGCCGGGACGCCAGTTGCTTATGGCCGGATCGTTGAGTGGAAGGGTCGGCCCGAGGCAGACATATTTTGGGGCGGCGAGAGTGCCCTCTATGACAAACTTGCGGAGCAGAAGCTAATCGCAAAGCTCGATCTGCCCCAAGAGGTGGTCGATTCGATTCCAGTCAGCATCGGGAAGCCGCTTCCGATCCCGTTGAAGGATCCCAAGGGCTTCTGGATCGGCACCGTGCTGGAACCTTACGGCCTTGTGTACAATCCCAGAGTTCTGGCGCGCCTCGGTGTGCCCGAACCCAAGGATTGGGACGATCTGTTGCATCCGAAGCTAAAGGGTTATGTGGCTCAATGTGCGCCCAGCCGTTCGAGCAGCAGCCATGCCACTTACGAGGTCATTCTGCAACGCGACGGCGATGCGAAGGGATGGGAGTGGCTGAAGCGGCTTGGTGCCAATACCGGTATCTTCACCGCTCGCAGCCGCGACGTTCCCTCGGTCGTTGCGAAGGGTGAGTTTGCCGCCGGCTTTGCTGTTCCGAGCTATATGGCTTTCGAAGATCGCCTTGCCGGCTTCGACATCAAGTTCGTCGCGCCGAAAACCGCCTGGATCACACCAGAGCCGATTTCGATCATCGCCGGCGCCAAGCATCCGAAAGCCGCACGCGCCTTCATCGAGTTCATGCTTTCGGAGCGGGGCCAACGCGTGGCGATGGAGCGGGGCGTGTTCCCGATAACGCCAAAATACAGCGTGCAAGGCGCCCCCGGATCGACCGCTGAAATGGCGGTCGAATTCACCGGAGGCATGCGTTCCTACTTCGATCGGGAAGTGACCAACATCTATGACGATGGCATCGCGCAGGGGCGTTACGAGGGCGTCAACTCGCAATTCCGCCAAGACATCGAGTCGGTCTGGGAAGATTTGAAGAAGAAATTTTAAGCACCGCCGGCCCGGAACCCGTCATGCGCATCGACATAGAGAATGTTACCAAGCGCTTCGGGGCCATGGCCGCAGTAAGCGAGGTCAATCTTTCGATCCAGGAGGGTGAGCTATTCACCCTCCTGGGTCCTTCCGGCTGCGGGAAGACCACGTTGCTCCGGCTGATCGCCGGCTTCTATTCGCCCGACGAGGGCGAAATCCGGTTTGATGAAAAAAACGTCAGCAAGGTGCCCCCGCATGAGCGCGGCATCGGGATGGTATTCCAAAATTTTGCCCTGTGGCCGCACATGACCGTGTTCGACAATGCGGCGTACGGCCTGAAACTTCGCCGCGTTCCTAATGCGGAAATTACGGCACGCGTTGAAGCTGTCTTTGAGAAAGTGAAGCTTTCCGGACTGCTGAACCGCTATCCGGGTCAGCTTTCGGGCGGACAGCAGCAGCGTGTTGCGCTTGCGCGTGCTCTCGTGTTGAACCCGAAAATCCTCTTACTCGACGAACCGCTTTCCAACCTGGACGCAAAGGTCCGGGTGCAGGTCCGGCAAGAGATCCGCAAGCTCCAGCAAGAGCTCGGCATTACCACGCTGTATGTGACGCACGACCAGGAAGAAGCGCTGACGTTGTCCGACAAGATCGCCATATTCAATCAAGGAAAGGTGCTCGAGTCAGGGCCGCCCCGGACGCTCTATGAACGGCCGGCCAGACGCTTTGTTGCCGATTTTATTGGGATCAATAACCTGATCGACGGCACTGTTCAAGCAATCGACCCGCAAGCAGATCGTTTGCGGGTCAAGACGGTTCTGGGTGAACTTTCCGCGCTTCTTGATAGGCAATTTGCTGTTGGGGATCGCTGCGTTCTCTGCATCCGTCCGGAGAACGCCAGCATCGCGGCTGAGCCTGGTCCGGACCACAACTTAATCGACGGCCGGATCACCTTTGTGGCGTATCTCGGGCACACGATACGCTACGACGTTGAGTTGGCCTCCGGCGTCGTGTTTAAGGTCGATGTCCGCGATCTTTGGCACCATACTGCGTTGCAAGTCGGCGGCAAGGTGACTATGACGCTGCCCGCCAGTAGCACGGTAGCCATTCAGGGGGAAAAATGACCTTTCCCCGGCTACCCCTGGCGGCGATCGGGTACGGCATCATCTGGTCGTTTCTAATTATATTCGTGGTCTTCCCGCTCGTCCGCATCTTCTACGAGGCTTTTACGGATGAGATCGGGCATTTCACGCTGACTAATTTCCAGGAGTTCTTTACCGACTCCTACTATTTGCGCTCGTTCTGGAAATCGATGGTTCTGGGGATCGCGGCAGTTTTCACAACGTCGGTGATCGGAATTTCGGTCGCTTTTCTTCTCGTTCGTTACGACTTTCCCGGCCGCAATCTTTTCTCATATCTCACGATGTTGCCGCTTATCCTGCCGCCGCTTGTGGGGGTGCTGGGTTTCACTTTTATCTTCGGCCGCGCTGGAACGGTGAACGTGATCTTGATGGACTGGTTCGGCATGCAGCACCCCATCAATTTTATGTACGGCATGCACGGAATATTGCTGGTTGAAACAATCCACCTGTTTCCGATGGTGACACTCAGCGTGCTGGATGCGCTTTCGAAAGTCGATCCGGCTTTGGAGGAAGCAGCGGAGGGCATGGGCGCAAGAGGCTGGCGCAAGTTCAGGGATATCACTTTGCCGCTCACCACGCCTGGCTACATGTCAGGCGCCTTGCTTGTCTTCATCTGGACCTTCGCCGATTTCATCACGCCACTGGTCCTCGGCGTGCAGGATCTGCTGGCGCCGCAAGCCTATTTGAACATCATGCAATTCGTCGATCGGCGAATCTTCCGCATGGGAATCGTCATTTCCGCACTGCTCGTGGTCTTGGCCATCATCTTCGTCATCGCTGCCCGGCAATACGTGGCGCTGAAAGACTACAGCTCCCTGTCCTACAGCAAAGTTGAGCGCCGGACGCTCAGCCCCGTAAAGCAATTGGCGGCAGTCGGATTTCTTTCGGCGCTGCTGTTTATTTCATTCGTCCCGCAGGTTGGCGTGCTGCTCGCCTCTATCGGGCGAGGCTGGGCGCTCACCCCGGTGCCGCTTGTCTACACACTGGAATTCTTCCGGCAGGTGAGCATCGAAACGCCGAAGTTCATCATCAACTCCTTCATCTTCTCCGGTATCGCCGTCTTCTTGTGTCTCGCGATCGGCGTGCCGATGGCATGGGCTATGGGACGTACCCGAGCGCCAGGTCGAAATACAATGGACGCGCTCACCACACTGATCCTTGCTATCCCAGGAACAGCTATCGGCATTGCCTATATTCGGGCCTTCAACTTCCCTCTGCCTTGGATCGACACCCCGCTGACGAGCATGTGGATCGTGCTGCCCCTTGTGCTGGCGGTGCGGCGGCTTCCTTACACGGTCCGGGGCAGTCTTTCATCGTTGCAGCTGGTGCACAAATCGATGGAGGAAGCGGCGGAAAATGTCGGTGCCACAAAGCTGCGTACATTCCGCGACATTACCGTCCCGTTGGTGTGGAAAGGCATCATGGTGGGCGCTTTGTTCTCTTTTCTCACCTCTATCCAGGAAGCATCGGCCACAATCTTTCTTACCCTGGGAGGCTGGGAGATGATGCCGTTCGGCATCTTCACTTTCTATATCGCGGGTTCGCAGAGCCAGGCGGCCGCCCTGGGAGTGATTCTGATCGTCATGTGCGCGCTCAGCCTGTATGTCGTGAATCGGATTGCAGGGACGCGTGTCGGCGGACTATTCGGCTGAGGGACTCGCGCGCGTCCGGCCACAAATCTAGTTCGGCTGGGAGATTTCGGCTGCGATCGGGAGCGCCAAAACTTCGGCGATCGTGTCATCAATCGATGCCGCCCCGTTCACAATTCTGTTCACCGCGGATGCAATTGGTAACTCCAAGCTGAGACGATGGGCGAGTTCGGTGATGGACGCGGCCGTGTGTACCCCTTCGGTCACGACTTTACGCTCGGCAAGAATGTCTGCCGCGGAACGCCCTTGACCAAGAGCAATGCCGAACGTCGTATTGCGGGATTGTGTTCCTATGCAGGTCAGGACCACGTCACCGCTGCCGGCGAGACCCAGTAAGTTGACCGGGTTGCCCCCCTTTGCCCGGGCGATGCTTGCCATTTCGAATAAGCCGCGCGCGATGAGCAGCCCGCGCACATTCTCTCCCATGTTGCGCGCCATGGTTATGCCGATTGCGATGGCGAGCACATTCTTGTACGCGCCTCCGATGGTCGCGCTAATCGGATCATCTGATGTATAGATCCTAAAGGCTCTGCTGCTAAGGGCGTCTGCCACCCGTGCTGCCGTGGGCTGATCGGCGCTCGCCAGGGTGACTCCCGTTACAAGTCCGCGCGCTACCTCTTTGGCAAAGGAAGGTCCGGCAAGGACTGCCACCGAGGCCGTCGGCAGCGCTTCTGCGATAACCTCTGGCATCAATGCGCAAGTGCCGCGTTCGATGCCTTTGGAGCAGGAAATCACCGGCGTTCCGGCCTGCATCGCCGGGCGCATGCGCTCCGTGACGCCGCGTAGGAACTGAGCAGGCACCGCAATGAGAACGCAGTCCGCATTCCGGATTGCTTCGTACAGGTCCGAGGTGGCAGCAATACCCGCCTCAATAGCAATGCCTTCAAGGAATAACGGATTGCCGCGGCCGGCGTTAATAGATTGTACGACCTCCGGCTCGCGCGCCCAAATGACTGTCTCGTGCCCCGCGCGTCTTCCGACGCATGCCATCGCTGTGCCGAAGGCCCCGCCGCCGATGATGGCAATTTTTCTCATCGCTTGAAGCGAAGCCGCGCAGCCAAAGTCTGATGGATACCGTCAACCAAAGAAGTGCCCAGAAAGGGCTTTTCAATAACCGAAACCTCTGCTGCGGCGGCGCGGTGTCGCAACGTTTCAGTCATGTCGCCCGTCATGAGAATAACGGGCAACATAATGCGGCGATCCCGCAGCTTAGCCGTGAGCTCCAAGCCATTCATCTCCGGCATGTCGAAATTGACGAGCAGTGCATCGGCATCAAGCAGATTGTCGCTATCGAGAAGTTCATGTGCACTGGAAAAAAGTCGTACGATAAAACCCTCGATCTCGAGTGAGAACTTCAGGGAATGTCTCACGGCGGAATCGTCATCAAGCACCAACAGGACGGGCTGTGGGCTCGTGGGCAATTGCATTGATTCGACCATCCCTTTTGTGCGCCGGAAGGTCGATACGAGGCCACAACATCGGCGAGGGGACTTTGATTTAACTCAAATCGAAGCAGGCCGGCGGAGCGATTTTATCCTTTATCGGGGAGGGGACAGGCTGGTAAGGGGGGCCTGCTAATAGGACCATGCGCACGAGATGGGAAAGACTTATGCCTTCCATCTTTGTCATGACGTGTTGGGTATCGGCCTTGTCTACGCCGCCGCGCGTTCTCGCGGGGAGGCTTTGCATAAACTGTGTGCGGGAACCACCTATCTGCCGGGCGTGGCCACACCGATTAGCATAATCTGCAAGTCTTTGTATTCCCTGGATTATTGCGGGCCCAGGGGCGTCCTCAGTCAATAGGTCGCGCGTCCGCCGGAGATATCGAAGACGCCGCCGGTGGTGAATGAACAGTCCGCCGATGCGCAGAATGCGGTCATCGCGGCGATCTCCTCAACCTGCACGAAACGTCCACGAGGCACCTTTGCCAGCATCGCTTTCACAAACTCGTCGGTAAATTGCTTGAGCAGCTCAGTCTTCGCCGAGGAGGGCGTAATGCAGTTGACAGCGATATCGTAGCCCGCGAGTTCCTTGCCGAGTGATTTGGTGAAGCAAATCAGTCCCGCCTTGGACACTGAGTAGGCGGACATCCGAGGATTTCCCTCTTTGCCGGCGACCGAAGCAATGTTGACGATGCGGCCGTAGTTTTGCGCAATCATTTGCGGAACCAGAGCACGAGAGCAAAAGAAGGGACCGTCCAGATTCACCCTCATGATCTGCTTCCACGCGTCGAGAGGATAGTCCCAGACCGTTTCGATTGGGCCGCCGATGCCGGCATTGTTGACGAGAATGTCAATGCGCCCGAAGGCCTTCAGTGTCTCATCACGTCCGCGTTCGACTTGTGCGTAGTCGGCCACGTCGACGGGAAAGCTCAAAATACGTCCACGGTGCTCAAGCTCCTGCACGGTCTTGGCGCTGCGAGGCTGGTCGCAGTCCCAAATCGCAACCACAGCGCCCGAATCCAAAAAACATTCAGCGATTGATCGCCCAATGCCTTGCGCGCCGCCGGTCACAACCGCGAAGCGGCCGCTGAGATCAATTTGGTTGGGCATCAGGGTCTCATTGGCACAAAGCTATTCTGCGGCTTGAGGCGGGTCTTGACGCGTCGCGGTTGCTTCAGCCTTGCTGACCACTTCCATCGTCCGCAAGATGCTGGAAGGATTTACGCTGATCGAGTCGATGCCGAGCTCAGTAAGATACTGCGCTATCTCGGGATAGTTGGCGGGCGCCTCTCCACAGATTCCGACATGCCGTCCGTTACGCTTGGCGCCCAACACCGCCATTTTGAGCATCTTCAGCATGCCCGGGTCACGCTCGTCGAAGTCAAAGGCAACGATTTCGGAGTCGCGGTCTACGCCCAGCGTAAGCTGCGTCAGGTCATTGGAGCCGATGGAGAAGCCATCAAACAATTCAGCGAATGCGTCTATGAGGATGACGTTATTGGGAATTTCGCACATGACATAGATTTCGAGCCCGTTCGCACCACGCTTCAGCCCATAACCCGCCATTGCGTCGAGGACGCGGCGCGCTTCTTCGACGCGCCGGCAAAACGGCACCATCAAGCGCAGATTTGTCAGGCCCATATCCTTGCGCACACGTCGCAGGGCGGCGCATTCCAGGGCGAAGCCGGCAGCGTAGGCCGGATGCGCATAACGGGCAGCCCCGCGAAAACCCAGCATCGGATTTTCTTCGCGCGGTTCGAAGCCGGAGCCTCCCAGCAAGCTCGCGTATTCGTTGGTCTTAAAATCCGAGAGGCGGATGATCACGGGCTTCGGGTAGAAGGCGGCGGCAATGACCCCCACGCCCTCCGAAAGCTTTTCGACGAAATACTCGGAAGGAGTCGCATAGTTACGCACTTTCCGCTTGATCTCAGCCTGGGCCGTTTTCGAAGCGACCTTTTGCAGATCCACCAAAGCCATCGGGTGGATGCCGATATGCTCGCTGATAATGAACTCCATCCGGGCCAGCCCAACGCCATCGTTCGGCAGCATGGCTGAACGAAATGCCAGCTCCGGATTACCTAGGTTCAGCATGATCGCCGTTTTCGGCCGCTTGACCGCGCTGGTCTCCACCCGGGTGGTCCCGAACGGCACCCGGCCTTCATAGACGTGACCGGCTTCCCCTTCGGCACAGGATACCGTCACCGTCGAGCCGGTTTGTAGCTGCTGCATGGCGCCTGCAGCTCCGACAACGGCGGGTATGCCAATTTCGCGGGCTACGATGGCTGCATGGCAGGTGCGGCCACCTCTCTCGGTCACGATGGCAGCTGCAATTTTCATCACCGGTTCCCAGTCCGGACTCGTCGTTTCCGAAACGAGGACTTCCCCGGGTTTCACAGTGGCAAGTTGGTCAGCTGCGGTGATGACTCTTACTGGACCAACCGAGATCTTCTCGCCGACTGCTCGGCCGGTGACTAGGACCTTGCCACTACCCTGAAGCGCGTAGCTCTCGAAGACTGTTGGATCCTGACGTGACGCTACTGTTTCCGGCCTCGCCTGAATGACGTAAAGCTCTCCATCGTCCGCATCCTTGGCCCATTCGATATCCATTGGCGTAGACGTACCCGCACTGGCCGAATAGTGTTCCTCTATGCGGATAGCATACCCAGCAATCTTCAGTACTTCCGCATCGCTGATGCAGGCGCGCTCGCGCGCCGACCTGGGAACTTCGACGTTCTTCGTGCCGCCGCCACGCGCATAGATCATGCGCTTTTGTTTGCTGCCGAGCTTGCGGCTCAAAATAGTCCGATGACCCTGACGAAATGTCGGTTTATGCACGTAGAACTCATCCGGATTGACTGTTCCCTGCACGATATTCTCGCCGAGACCGTAGACACCCGTGATGAACACCACGTCGCGAAAGCCCGATTCCGTGTCGAGCGTGAAGGCCACACCGCTAGACGCTTTATCAGCCCTCACCATCTTCATCACGCCGACCGACAAAAAAACCTTGAAGTGATCAAAGCCGTTATCAAGACGATATGAGATCGCCCGATCGGTGAAGATTGACGCAAAGCACTTGCGGCAAGCGTCAAAGAGCGCATCCGACCCCCGGATGTTCAGGTAACTTTCATGCTGCCCCGCGAAACTCGCTGTCGGGAGATCCTCCGCGGTTGCAGAGCTACGGACGGCAACGGCGACGCCAGAGCCGTATTCAGCTTCGAGCTGCCGATAGGAAGCTGCGACGAGTCGGCGGAGCTCGCCTCCGCCGGTAGCATCAAATACAATTTTACGTGCCTGGGCGGCCCGTTCAGCAAGTTGCGCAACATCCGTCTTGTTGAGGTTATCAAACAAGCGATGCAGCGGCTCCCATGCATTCGCAGCCGTGAGCGCGTCCCGATAAGCCTCCGCGGTTAGTGCAAAGCCATTTGGGACTCGGACGCCGTGTTCGGAGAGCGCCGAATAGAGCTCCCCCAAGGACGCGTTCTTTCCGCCAACGTCCGGCACGTGAGCAAGGCGGAGATCGCGAAACCAGCGAATGTAATGGTTTTTCAACACGGCCATCCTCTATTCCCGGATGACCGAAGACATAATCCTCGGTGGTACTGTAGCGGGTTGATGTGAATCAAAAACAAGAAATTATCGCGCACAAGGCACCTACGAACGGCGGCGTTCGCCGTGAAATGCTTCGATGACTCGATGCGCATCTTTCACGATGTTAGTGAGAAGCCCCGTAGCAAGGGAATCCGGAGTCCAGTTAGGACGTTTGCCGCGGAAGTCGGGGTGTAAGGCATAAACGCAACCAGTTACATGCGCACCAAGCGCCTTGGCCATTGAGATCGCATAGTCTCCGCCAGCCTGCGTGGACGAACCCGTGGCGCGCGCCGCTAGAATACTTTTGAAGGCCACCGCCGAACCTCCAGTCCAGTATAACTCCGCTAAAAAGGATACGTACACGCGATGGAGACTTAGTTGATGTACATCAATACACATATAATGTTGTTGCCTATGAAGTAGGTCGGCGAAACCGGAGAGCGCAGCTATGGCTCACAAGCAGATTTTGTTCCGCTCGGCCGCGCGCGAAAAGATCCTGCGTGGCGCCACCCAATTGGCCGACGCCGTCAGGGTTACTTTGGGGCCGCGATCAAAGGCAGTGCTGATCGAGAAGAAATGGGGCGCGCCGATCGTCTGTAACGACGGCGTCACGATTGCCAAAGAGGTCGACCTTCAGGATGCTGAAGAGAATCTCGGCGCCCGGATGCTTCGCCAAGCGGCGGAGAAGACCGGCGATATGGTGGGTGACGGAACCAGCACCGCAACGATTCTCGCTCACGCCATGTTTGCAGACGGATTGAGGAACGTTGTTGCAGGCGCCAGCGCCATCGACATCAAACGCGGTTTGGATCGTGCTGCGAAGCGGGCGATTGAGGCTCTTCGCGCTTTGTCGCGTCCGGTGGCAACGCGTAAGGAGAAGGCTCAAGTCGCGGCCATTTCAGCTCATAACGACGAGACTATCGGCGAGCTCGTCGCCGAGGCCATGGAAAAGGTCGGCGGCGAAGGTGTAATCACGGTTGAGGAATCGAAGACCACCGAAACCGCTCTGGAGGTCGTGGAGGGTATGCAATTCGATCGCGGGTTTGTCTCGCCATACTTTGTGAGCAATCCCGAAAAGATGGAGGCGGTGCTTGAGGACGCGATGGTGCTCTTGTCGGACAAGAAGATAGGAGTGCTGAAAGATCTTATCACGTTGCTAGAGCAGGTAGCGAAATCCGGCCAGCCCTTGCTGATCGTGGCCGAGGATGTCGAGGGAGAGGCTCTCGCGACGCTGATCCTCAATCAGATCCGCGGAACCTTGAAGAATTGCGCCGTCAAGGCGCCTGGCTTTGGCGACCGCCGCAAGGCCATGCTGCAAGATATGGCGATATTGACGGGCGGACAAGTGATCTCGGAGGACCTCGGATTAAAACTTGAGAATGTAGGTCTTCCGCAATTGGGCCGAGCCAAGCGTATCGTGGTCGACAAGGATAACGCCACGATTATCGGAGGGGCTGGTGATCGCAAACAGATCGACAGTCGTATCCAGCAGATCCGTCTTGAGATTGAGAATACGACCAGCGACTACGATCGCGAAAAGTTGCAGGAGCGCTTGGCAAAGCTATCAGGGGGCGTTGCCGTGATCCGCGTGGGCGCGCCCTCAGAAGCGGAAATGAAATCAAAGAAAGAAGCTCTTGATGACGCGATCAATGCCACCAAGGCGGCTGTTGCAGAGGGAATCGTGCCGGGCGGCGGCCTGGCACTGTTGCGCTGCGTAAAGGCAGTCGAAGAGGAAGAGGCCAAATGCGAGGGCGATGAGAGGACGGGAGTCCAAATCCTTAAGCGGGCGCTTGAGTCTCCAGCTCGGCAGATCGCGGAAAATTCCGCCATTGACGGTGGAGTGGTTGTCGATCGCATGCTGAAGGGACAGGGCAGTTTCGGTTTCGATGCCGCCCGGAAGGAATATGTCGAATTGGTGGAAGCGGGGATTATCGATCCGACTAAAGTGGTTCGTATCGCGCTGGAAAACGCCGTGTCGGTGGCAAGCGTGCTCCTCCTGACAGAGGCCACGATGACGGAGATTCCGGAAAAGAAAGAAACCGCATCCGCGCCTGAGATGGCGATGTGACGAGCTCCTCCAAAACGTGAAATCTCCGATGAACGACGTTCCCAGCGGCCGAGAGCCCTACGGTATCGACGCGCTTCTTCCAGCGGATGTAGCGCGCAAGGCCGAAGCCATCGGCGCCGACAAAACCCGCCTCGATTTCACGAGCCTAATGGTGCTCGCAATCCTGGGCGGAGCTTTTATCGGTCTTGGCGCGATGTTCGCGACGACCGTCCTCGCCGGCGCGGAGCAAATGTTGCCGTTCGGAGTCAGCCGTCTCATTGCCGGTGTGGTGTTCAGTCTTGGTCTGATTCTTGTCGTTGTCGGCGGCGCCGAACTCTTTACCGGCAATATGCTGATGGTGATGGCACTGGCTGCTCGAAAAATCACGATGGGCCAGATGCTTCGCGCCTGGTCGATTGTTTACCTGGGCAACTTTATCGGAGCATTAGCTACTGCGCTCCTTGTGCTGCTATCTGGGCAGTACCTTTCGGGTAACGGATCGGTGGCGCGCGTCGCCCTGTCCTTGGCCAATACCAAGATTGCTTTGCCTTTCGACCAAGCTCTATTTCTCGGCGTGCTCTGCAACGTGCTGGTATGCTTGGCGGTGTGGTTGTCGATTGGGGCGCGAAGCAGCGGCGACAAGGTGCTTGTGATCCTGTTTCCAGTATCTGCCTTTGTGGCCGCTGGTTTCGAGCATTCGGTGGCGAATATGTATCTCGTCCCGCTTGGGCTTTTCATCAAAGCCTGGGCTCCC
>DASSPI010000064.1:0-27003 GCA_035699705.1 Xanthobacteraceae bacterium | reverse complement strand
TCCTCGATCGAGCAGATCGACATGGTGCTGAGGGTGAAAGGAATGCCGGCGGCCTGCGCCGCGCGGGCGGAAAGAATCTCTCCATCGCCGTGCTGCATGCCGCACAGCCCGATCGGCGCGAGCGAGAACGGCAGCGAGGCCGGCTCGCCGATGATGGTGGTGCTGAGATCGCGCTGCGAGACATCCACCAGCACGCGCTGGCGCAATTTCAGCCGCAGCAGATCTTCGCGGTTGGCACGCAGCGTTTCTTCGGAATAGGAGCCGCGATCGGCATAGTCGAAAAAGGCGCGCGGCACCCGGCGGCGGGCAAGCCGCCGCAGGTCGTCAATACAGGTGATGGAGGTCATTTGCCCCACCTTCGCGTGCCCCACCTTCGCGCAATCCCCGCCAGCTTCGTAGCATTGTATTCCGCAAGCGAATAGCGCGCCGCTTTAGGCAATGGCGGCGGAACCACGGCCGTTTCGAAACGTTAATTCAGAGTCTTCATGAAAAACGAAGGAGAAGCGCATGGGAGCTCAATCCGGAGTCCATCCCGGCAGGAGCCGCGCCGGCAAGACCCGCGGCGGCGAGGCCGATGTGAAAAAGCCGCCGGCGCAAAAGCGGCTCGACGACAAGGACCGCGATGCCAAGGAAAAGGCGCTGGATCAGGGTTTGGAAGAGAGCTTCCCGGGGTCCGACCCGGTCAATGTCACCCAGCCCGCTCCGAGCAAGAAAGATAAGGACAATATTTGAGCCGCTGGATGCTTAAGCTATTGAATCAGCGTAGGAATATTGGAAGGCCGCCGGGCTTCGTCCCCGGCGGCCGTTTCTCGTCATGCGCCAGGCATAAAGGTTGCTTGCGGTTTTTTACCCAATTCGAATATGGATCGCCGTAATATGGCCGCGCATGCCGAGCCCCGGCAGCCGCGCAAGGCCCGAACAGGAATACTATGGTCCGCAGATATTTTGGCACAGACGGCATTCGCGGCCGGGCCAATGGCGTTATTACCCCAGAACTCGCGCTCCGCATCGGGCAGGCGACCGGCACGGCGTTCCGGCGCGGCGACCATCGCCACCGCGTGGTCATCGGCAAGGACACCCGCCTCTCCGGCTACATGATCGAGACCGCGCTGGTCGCGGGGTTCACGTCAGTCGGCCTGGATGTCCTGCTGCTCGGCCCGATGCCGACGCCGGCCGTTGCCATGCTCACGCGCTCCATGCGCGCCGACCTTGGCGTGATGATCTCGGCCTCGCACAATCCTTATGACGACAATGGGATCAAGCTGTTTGGGCCGGACGGCTACAAGCTCACCGACGAGCTTGAAAATGAGATCGAGAAACTGATCGACGGCAATGTCTCCAAGCGCCTGGCCAAGAGCGCCGATCTCGGCCGCGCCAAGCGCATCGATGGCGTGCATGACCGCTACATCGAATTCGCCAAGCGCACCTTGCCGAAGAACATGAGCCTGGAAGGCCTGCGCGTGGTGGTGGATTGCGCCAATGGCGCGGCTTATCGCGTCGCGCCGGAAGCGCTATGGGAACTCGGTGCCGAAGTATTCACCGTCGGTACCGAACCCGACGGCTTCAATATCAACAAGGATTGCGGCTCCACCGCACCTGAAGCGCTGCGTCGCAAGGTGGTGGAAATGCGGGCCGACGTGGGCATCGCGCTCGACGGCGATGCCGACCGCGTGATCGTGGCGGACGAGCGCGGGCGCATCGTCGACGGCGATCAGTTGATGGCGGTGATCGCGGAGAGCTGGAAGGAAGACGACCGGCTGGCGAAGCCCGGGATCGTCGGTACCGTCATGTCCAATCTTGGGCTGGAGCGGCACCTGAAGGGGCAGGGGATTGAACTGGTGCGCACGCCGGTGGGCGACCGCTACGTGCTCGAGCACATGCGTGAGCACGGCTATAATGTCGGGGGCGAGCCGTCCGGCCACATTATCCTGTCGGATTATGCCACCACCGGCGATGGCTTCGTCGCGGCATTGCAGGTGCTCGCGGTGGTGAAGAAAAACAACCGGCCGGTGTCGGAGGTCTGTCACCGCTTCGATCCGCTGCCGCAGGTGCTCAAGAATGTCCGTTACCGCAACGGCCAGCCGCTGGAACACGCCGACGTGCGTTCCGCCATCGCCGACGCCGAGCAGCGTCTCGGCCATCAAGGCCGCCTCATCATCCGGCCGTCCGGCACCGAGCCGGTCATCCGTGTGATGGGCGAGGGCGACGATAAGATCCTGGTGGAGGAAGTCGTCGACGGCATTGTCGACGCGCTCAACCACGTCGCTGCCTGACCTCGCATGACCCGCGGAATCACGCGGTAAACAAATCCTTAATTCTTGACGATCGCGCTTGTGATGGAGCCCGCGGCGGCGCGGCCTGTGCGCCTTCGCAGCCGGCTTGGTTAACATTCGTCGTTAAAAATCATGGTTAAGCCTCGCTTAACGGTTTTCTGAGATCGTTCCTTCGCTCGATTTGTCTGTACGGCCCGGGTGCCTTCCCGGCCGGTGAGAGAAGGGACTGAACATGCGCAGTGCCCGCGTCTGGGTGATGGTCGGAACCGTTATGTTGGCTGCGAGCGCGGCCAATGCCGCCGAACCGCCGCTTTATCAGCCCCCGCCGCCGCCTCAATTGCAGCCGATCTGCGTTCCGCGCGCGCAGGCCCATCTTTGGCCGGGCGCGCCGATCTGCGCAGAGGAATTCAGCAGCTGGTATCTGCGCGGCGATATCGGGATGACGAATCAGAAGGTTCGAAAGCTGGAAAACAAGCTGCTTCCGGCTTCAGCCAATATCGTAAATTCGGAATTCGACAGCTCCATGCTGTTCGGGATCGGCGCCGGCGTGCACTTCAACAACTGGCTGCGCTTCGACGCCACCGGGGAATATCGCGGGAATTCGGATTTTGCCGGTCTCGACGTCATCGACTTCGGCGGCGGCGGTACCATCACCAACGAGCATCGGGCGAAGAAGTCGGAATGGCTGTTCCTGGCAAACGCCTATATCGATCTTGGCACCTGGTGGTGCGTGACGCCCTTCGTCGGCGCCGGCATCGGCGCCAGCCGGGTGACCATCAGCAGCTTCACCGACATCTGCACGACCTGCGGAGAGTTCGGCAGCGTCGCTTTCGGCAAGACTGAGTCGAAGTGGAATTTCGCCTGGGCGCTGCACGCCGGCCTGGCCTTCCAGGCGACCAACAATCTGGCGATCGAGCTTGCCTATCGCTACACCAACCTGGGCGACGGCGTCGCCGGCGATCTCATCACCTTCACCGGCACCAACGACTTCAAGAATCCGACCACGTTCAAGGACATCACCTCGCACGACCTCAAGCTCGGTCTGCGCTGGACCTGCTGCGATGAGCCGGCCCCGGTAGCGGCCCCTGTGATGTATCAGCCGCCGCCTCCGGTTTATCAGCCGCCGCCGCTCTATGCGCCGCCGGTCATGCGCAAGGGCTGAGCCAGGAAGGCGTCGGGCGGGCAGAAGATAGCGACGGACTATTAAGGTTAATCGGGCCTTAACTTCTGTCTGAGATGGTTTCTTGAGGTGGGGAAATGAGGCCTTTGGCGCGCGCGCCGAAGTCCGTGGCGTAACCGAAGGACTTTATCAATGCGCAGTATCTGCAAAACCGTACCAACGATCGGGGTGCTTGCCCTCCTGTTCAGCGGCGCCGCGAACGCCGCCGATCTGGGCCGCTATCCTGCTTCGCCGCCACTTTTGCAAAGCGCTCCGGTGCTGGTCGATGAATTCAGCTCAGGCTGGTACCTGCGCGGCGACATCGGATACCGCTTCAACGATGTGGACGATGTCATCAATCTGGGGTCTCCTCCTCGTGTCCGCGACCATGATCTGAGCAAAACCTGGATGTTCGGCGCCGGCGTCGGTTACAAATGGGAATGGTTTCGCGCCGATCTGACGGTCGACTATGGCACCAGATCGGATCTCACCGGCGACAGCGGCATCCGGAAAAACGACTTCTCAGCCAGGATCGACAGCGTCACCGGACTGGTGAACGTCTATGGCGATCTCGGCACCTGGTTCGGCTTCACGCCCTATCTTGGCGCCGGCATCGGCTTCTCCCACCTGCAGGCAGCCAATTTCGGTATTGCCTCCGACGGGCTGCCCCGCGATGCTGATTCTGCTGGCAGCTGGAATCTCGCCTGGGCCTATATGGCCGGCGTCAGCTACAGGCTCATGGGGAATATCCACATCGATGCCGGTTATCGGCACGTCAACATGGGCGACGTAACCACCGGCAAGATCGGCGGCAATAAGCTGCTGTTTAAGGATATGTCGGCGGACGAAATCCGGGTCGGGGTTCGCTATACGCTCGATTGAGCTGACGGCGATCTGAACGCTTTTTTGTGGCGCGACGCGCGGCGAGGCATCCTCGCCGCGCGTTTTCCTTTGCTGATGCGCTTGACGGCGCGACCGGCCTTCCTTATGCCCGGCGATGGGAAACCCCTCCCCACCGAGGGGCGCCTATCTGGAAGGATAGATCACATGACGAATCCGATGCCCGGCGTGCGGCCGTCCAATCCGCACTTTTCTTCCGGCCCATGCGCCAAGCGCCCTGGCTGGAGCCTGCAAGTCCTCACCGACGCCGTATTGGGACGTTCGCACCGGTCGAAGATCGGTAAGGCGAAGCTCAAGCGCGCGATCGAGTTGACCCGTGAAATCCTCCAAATACCGGCCGATTACCGCATCGGCATCGTCCCCGCTTCGGACACCGGGGCGGTCGAAATGGCCTTATGGTCGCTGCTCGGCGCGCGGCCCGTCACTGTGCTCGCCTGGGAATCCTTTGGCGAAGGCTGGATCACCGACGTGGTCAAGCAGCTCAAGCTCAAGGACGTGATCACGACCAAGGCGGCCTATGGCGAAATCCCTGATCTCTCCCAGGTCGATTTTGCCACCGATGTGGTCTTCACCTGGAACGGCACGACCTCGGGCGTCCGGGTTCCCCATGGCGACTGGATCAAGGCGGACCGCGAGGGCCTCACCATTTGCGACGCGACCTCCGCCGCCTTCGCGCAGAAGCTCGACTGGCCGAAGCTCGATGTCGCGACCTTCTCCTGGCAGAAGGTTCTGGGCGGCGAGGCCGCGCATGGCGTCCTGATCCTTTCGCCACGCGCCGCAGAACGCCTCAAGACCTACACGCCGCCATGGCCGCTTCCGAAGATCTTCCGCATGACCAATGCCGGCAAGCTGATGGAAGGCATTTTCGAAGGCGAGACGATCAACACGCCGTCCATGCTGTGCGTGGAGGATTATCTCGACGCGTTGCGATGGGCGAAATCGCTTGGCGGCCTCAACGCGCTGGTTGCGCGCTCCGACGCCAATGCGAAAGCCATCGCCGACTGGGCCGCCCATACGCCCTGGATCGATTTCCTCGCCAGGGATCCGGCGATCCGCTCCAACACGTCGGTCTGCCTGCAGGTGGTCGATCCGGAGATCCGGAAGCTGCCGGCGGAAGCGCAGGCCGCCTTCGTGAAGAATCTCGGCGCCATCCTGGAGAAGGAGGGCGTCGCCTATGACATTGACGCCTATCGCGACGCGCCGCCCGGCCTGCGCATCTGGTGCGGCGCGACCGTCGAAACGCGCGACGTCGAGGCGCTTACCCACTGGCTCGACTGGGCCTTCCTTCGCGCCAAAGAAGCGCTGGCCAAGGCCGCCTGACGTCTCTGCCGCTACGTCGCCCTTCGAGGCCCGCTGCGCTCGCACCTCAGGGTGACGGTGCAGATAACAGGATCATTCCGATGTCCAAACCCAAAGTGCTTATCTCCGACGCCCTCTCGCCCGCCGCCGTTCAGATCTTCAAGGATCGCGGCGTGGAAGTGGATTTCCAGCCCAACCTCGGCAAGGACAAGGACAAGCTCGCCGAGATCATCGGCAATTACGAAGGCCTCGCCATTCGCTCCGCCACCAAGGTCACGGCGAAGATGCTGGAGAAGGCGAACAAGCTGAAGGTAATCGGCCGTGCCGGCATCGGGGTGGACAATGTCGAAATCCCCGCTGCCACCGCCAAGGGCGTGATCGTGATGAACACCCCCTTCGGCAATTCCATCACCACCGCCGAGCATGCCGTCACCCTGATGCTCGCGCTGGCGCGTGAGATCCCCGCGGCCGACGCGTCCACCCAGGCCGGCAAATGGGAGAAGAACCGCTTTATGGGCGTCGAGATCACCGGCAAGACCCTGGGTGTTATCGGCTGCGGCAATATCGGCTCCATCGTCGCCGACCGTGCGCAGGGTCTGAAGATGAAGGTGATCGCCTATGATCCCTATTTGTCGCCGGAGCGCGCCACCGATCTCGGTGTGGAGAAGGTCGATCTGCCGGAGCTGTTCAAGCGTGCCGACTTCATCACCTTGCATACGCCGCTGACGGAGAAGACCAAGAACATCATCGATGCCAATTCGATCGCGCAGATGAAAAAGGGCGTGCGGATCATCAATTGCGCGCGCGGCGGGCTGGTGGACGAACAGGCTCTGCGCGAAGCACTCGACTCCGGCCAGGTTGCGGGCGCGGCCTTCGATGTCTTCGTCGAGGAGCCGGCGGTCAGCAATCCGCTGTTCGGGCACCCCAATGTGATCTGCACCCCGCATCTCGGCGCCTCCACCGCGGAAGCGCAGGAAAATGTCGCGCTGCAAGTCGCCGAGCAGATGTCGGACTATCTGCTGAGCGGCGCTATCTCCAACGCGGTGAACTTCCCCTCCATAACCGCGGAAGAAGCGCCGAAGTTGAAGCCTTACATCATGCTCGCGGAAAAGCTCGGCTCCTTCGCCGGCCAGCTCACCGAAAGCGGCATCGTCAAGGTGCAGCTCTGCTACGAGGGATCGGTGGCGCATATGAAGACCAAGGCGCTGACCTCGGCCGCGCTGTCGGGCCTGCTGAAGCCGATGCTCGGAGAGGTCAACGTCGTCTCGGCTCCGGTAATAGCCAAGGAGCGCGGCATGGTCATCGAGGAGATGACGCGCGAAGGCGCAGGCGACCACGAGAACCTGATCACGGTGACGGTGACCACCGAGCGGCAGTCCCGGCATGTATCGGGCACGGTGTTCGCCGACGGCCGGCCGCGCATCGTCAATATCAAGGGCATCCGCATGGACGCGGAATTCGGCCCGTCGATGATCTACATCACGAATGTCGACAAGCCGGGTTTCATCGGGAAATTCTCCTCGGTGCTGGGCGATGCCGGAATCAATATCGCGACCTTCCATCTGGGCCGCGAAGCCCCGGGCGGAAACGCCGTGTCGCTGATCGAGATCGACGGCGAGCTTCCCGCCCAAGTGTTGAAAAAAGTGCAGGCCTTGCCGCATGTTAAGCAGGCAAAGCCACTAAGATTCTAAGCCGGCAGGGCTGGAAAGCGTTCATAATTCCAGTAAGTTGGCCCCTGTTATCGCGGCGGCGGGCGGCGCCGCCGCGCAGGAAGGTTTTTCATGGCGAATGTCGTGGTGGTCGGCTCCCAATGGGGAGACGAGGGCAAGGGGAAGATCGTCGACTGGTTATCGGAGCAGGCCGACATCGTCGTCCGCTTCCAGGGCGGTCATAACGCGGGCCATACGCTCGTCATCGACGGCACCACCTATAAGCTGTCGCTGCTGCCTTCCGGCGTGCTGCGCCCAGGCAAGCTGGCGCTGATCGGCAATGGTGTCGTGCTCGATCCGCAGGCGCTGATCGAGGAGATCGAGCGGCTGGAGAAACAGGGCGTCTCGGTCACCCCCGACAATCTGCGCGTGGCGGAGAATGTCGCGCTGATCCTGCCGCTGCATCAAGAGCTCGACGCGCTGCGCGAGACGTCCAACACCGCCACCGCGATCGGCACCACGCGCCGGGGCATCGGCCCGGCCTATGAAGACAAGGTGGGCCGGCGCGCCATTCGGCTGATGGATCTGAAGGATCTGGATGCGCTCGGTCCGAAGATCAATCGGCTGCTTGCGCATCACAACGCGCTCCGCCGCGGCATGGACATGAACGAGATCGAGCCGCGGGTGATCCATCATCAGCTCGCCGCCATTGCGCCTTACGTGCTGCCGTTCATGGACTCGGTCTGGCGCCTGCTCGATGAGAAACGGCGCGAAGGCAAACGCATTCTGTTTGAAGGCGCGCAGGGCGCGCTGCTCGACGTCGACCATGGCACTTATCCGTTCGTCACCTCATCGAATACGGTAGCGGCGCAGGCCGCGACCGGTTCCGGGCTCGGGCCGACCTCGATCGATTACGTGCTCGGCATCTGCAAGGCCTATACGACCCGCGTGGGGGAGGGGCCGTTTCCGACCGAGCAAAAGAACCAGATCGGCCAGCTGATCGGCGAGCGCGGCCGCGAATTCGGCACCGTGACCGGACGGGCGCGGCGCTGCGGCTGGTTCGATGCGGTGCTGGTGCGACAAACCGTCCGCACCAGCGGTATTAACGGTCTTGCGCTGACGAAGCTCGACATTCTTGATGGATTTGATGAAATCCAGGTCTGCACCGGCTATCGTCTGGACGGCCGGGAGATCGATTATCTGCCCGCCGGGGAGCGGGCGCAGGCGCAGGTCCAGCCGATATATGAGACAATCGCGGGCTGGAAGAACGCCACTGCGGGAGCGCGCTCCTGGGCCGATCTGCCGGCGCAGGCGATCAAATATGTACGGCGCGTCGAAGAACTGGTCGGCTGCCCGGTGGCGTTGCTTTCCACCAGTCCGGAACGCGAGGACACGATTCTGATGCAGAATCCGTTCGAGGCATAAGGGCACGATGGCCGATTACTATCCGCTGATCGCCCGCGCCGTGACCGGTCTCGACAAGCGCACCGGCGAAGCCCGCCGTGCGCTTTATGAGCGCGCGCGCACGGCGCTGGTCACGCAGCTGCGCGGCGTGGAGCCGGCCTTGAGCGAGGCCGACATCACGCGCGAGCGCCTGGCGCTGGAAGAAGCCATCCGCAAGGTGGAAGCGGAAGCGGCGCGGCGGCCGCGACAGGAATCGCCAGAATCGCCGCGCGCCAATGCCGTGCCGCCACCGCCGCGGCCCTCTGCCTTTGCTCCGGCCCCGCCTCCGCCGCCTCCCCCCGAGGTCCGAAGCGCCGAAACGCCACCGCCGGATTGGGAGGAATTGCGAAGAGAGCTCAACGGGCTCGAGCCATCGCCGCAGCCGGAGAGCATGGAAGCGCCCGAGCGGAATGCGCCGGAACCGCCGCCGCAGCCGGGCGCGGAGGAGCCGTCACGGCCGTTCGAGGCGGACTCGCGGCCCGACCTCGCGGAGCCTGCTCCGCCGGCAGACGGCGCGCCGCCTGAGGCGCCGGCTCCGTCGCGCAACAAGAGGTTTCCCGGCCGGCGCACGTCTCTGGTCGACGAAGGCCTCAAGGGCTTCCGTGACGTGATCGCGGAGACGGACGATCTCGGCGACGCCACCGCTTCGGCCTCCCGGTCGGCACGCGAGAAGCGCGAAGCCTTTGCCGGCCTGCCGCCGTCAAACGAGATCGAGCGCATCGAGCCGCGTTTTAAGCCGGAAGAGCTCAGGCGAACGGAGCAGGAGCATCCGCCGTCGCCGTCGCGCCCCGAACCGCGCGCCGGCGCGCGCGCGCGTCCGGTTCCGCCGCCCCCGGCACCGGACGAATTCGAAGAACCGCAAAGCCAACCGCGAAGGCAGCCGCTGCGCCCTCGGCTGGGCGGCGGCGCACGCAGGATCATAGGCTTTGCCGTGGTGTTGGTGCTGGCGGCGGCGGCCTTCTTTGCTTACCGCGAATGGGGAGGCAGCATCGCCGGGATGATTCAGTCGGCCCGCAGCCCGGCCGTTCAGGCGTCGAAGGAAGCGCCGCAGGCACGGCCGAAAATTTCCGACCGGATCGGCGGCGCGCAGCAGGATTCCGCGCGTCCCGCGCGCAATGCCGGCGCCGCGGTGGCGCAGCGTGCGGTGCTCTATGAGCAGCAAGCGGATCCGCAGGAGCGGAAGCAATATGTCGGCTCGGTGATCTGGCGCACGGAAACGTCCTCGCCCGGACCCGGCCAGCCCGCAGACCTCGCGGTGAAGGCTGAAGTGGAAATCCCGGAACGCCACATGCGCATGAGCTTCACCATGCGGCGCAATCTGGACCAGTCGCTCCCGGCGAGCCACACCATCGAGATCCTGTTCAGCACGCCCGCGGATTTTCAGCCCGGCGGCATTGCCGACGTGCCGGGCGTGCTGATGGAAGATACCGAGCAGCGAAGCGGCACGCCGCTGACCGGGCTGCGGGTGAAAGTCACCAGCGGCTTCTTCCTGGTCGGCCTTTCCTCGGTGGAGAACGACGTGCGGCGCAATGTACAACTGCTGAAGGAGCGCGCCTGGCTGCACCTGCGCATGGCCTATAACAACGGGCAGCGCGCGCTGCTGGCGATAGAAAAAGGCGTTCCAGGCGACCGCGTTTTCGAGGAGGCCTTGAACGCCTGGGGTCAGACTCCGCCGCCGCAGAGCCAGCGCTGAAGCTGTAGCTTTTCCTTTGTCATGGCCGGGCTTGTCACCGCCAGTCGGGTCTGCCCGACTTGCGGCATGTGATTTTAGCGCGGCACCCGGGCAAGCCCGAGTTCCGGTGCCACCCGATGAGAGACGCATTGCCTCTCTAAAGAGATGGCCGCAACAAGTGCGGCCATCACGGAGGAAAAGCTGTCGAGTGGCGTTACTGCGCGGGGACGGCGGGACGCGCCTCCGGCGCCTCCATGGTGGCGACGCGGTTCTTCACCGCCTTTTGCACCTTCTCGAAAGCGCGCACCTCGATCTGCCGGACACGCTCGCGCGACACGCCGAATTCCGTTGCCAATTCCTCCAGCGTAATCGGGTCTTCGGCCAGGCGCCGCGCCTCGAAGATACGACGCTCGCGATCGTTGAGCACGTCGAGCGCCTGCACCAAGGCGGCATGGCGGTTATCCGCTTCCTCGCTCTCGGCCAGGATGCGTTCCTGGGTCGGCGCGTCGTCGACCAGCCAGTCCTGCCATTCGCCGGCGTCGCCTTCCTCGCGGATCGGCGCATTCAGCGAGGCATCGCCGCCGAGACGGCGGTTCATGTCGATCACGTCCTGCTCGGTCACGCCAAGGCGCTGCGCGATCAGCTTGACCTGATCCGGCCGCATGTCGCCCTCGTCGAGCGCGGAAATCTTGCTCTTGGCCTTGCGCAGGTTGAAGAACAATTTCTTCTGGTTGGCCGTGGTGCCCATCTTCACCAGCGACCAGGAGCGCAGGATGTATTCCTGGATCGCCGCCTTGATCCACCACATGGCGTAGGTGGCGAGGCGGAATCCCTTCTCCGGCTCAAACCGCTTCACCGCCTGCATCAGCCCGACATTGCCTTCGGAGATGACTTCGGCGATCGGCAGGCCATAGCCGCGATAGCCCATCGCGATTTTCGCGACGAGACGCAGATGGCTGGTGACGAGCTTGTGCGCGGCCTCGCGGTCGCCGTGCTCGCGCCAGCGCTTGGCCAACATGTATTCCTGCTGCGGTTCCAGCATCGGAAACCGCCGGATCTCTTCCAGATAGCGGGTAAGACCGGATTCGGCCGTCAGGATCGGCAAGGCCGAGGAACGGGCCATAATAGCGCCCTCCAAGTTGTTGCCCCCGGGATCGGCGGGCGAGTCGCGCCGCCGCTTCAGGAGCCGACGGCGCATCCAATGCTGCGACCGCGAAAAACCGATCGCATCCGCAGCATACAGGACCAGAGGGGCCAAAGAAATAGGCCCTGCGCCGACAAAAATGTCAGCTGACAGCTTATTCGCTGCAAGCCTTTGATGGGTTACGGATTTCGCCGGATTAAGGCTCTGCCCGCGTCCCGCCATTTGCGGTCAGGACGCTAGATAAACGAGCGAGATCAGCCGGTAGTTCCGAGCGGAACTCCAGCACCTCCCCCGAAGAGGGGTGTTCGAGAACCAAAAAATAAGCATGCAAAGCCTGTCTTCCAAGGGCCGCCAGAGCTTCCCGGGCGGGAGGGGACAGGTGCGCGGCCTTGGTCCGGAAGCCCGGGCCATAGGTGTCGTCGCCCAGCAGGGGATGGCCGATATGCGCCAGATGCACCCTGATCTGGTGGGTCCGTCCGGTCTCCAGCCGGCAGGCGAGAAGGCTCGCCACCGGCTTGCCGTCGGTGCCGGTATAGCGTTGCAGCACCTCCCAATGCGTCACCGCCTCCCGGCCGCCTTCCCGCACCGCGCGCTTGTCGCGGGCATGCGGATGACGGTCAAGCGGGGCGTCGATGGTGCCTTTCGGGCGGTCCGGCGCGCCCCAGACGAAAGCCAGATAGCCGCGCCGGAGCTGACCGGTGCGGCCATGGTCGGCGAATTGGTCGGCGAGCGAGCGATGGGCGGCGTCGTTCTTGGCGACCACCATCAGGCCGGTGGTGTCCTTGTCGAGCCGGTGCACGATGCCGGGCCGCCGCACTCCGCCGACGCCGGACAGGCTGTCGCCGCAATGGGCGATCAGCGCATTGACCAGCGTGCCGGTCCAGTTGCCCGCCGCCGGATGCACCACCAGCCCGCGCGGCTTGTCGATGACGATGAGATCGTTGTCCTCGTAGACCACCTTGAGCGGAATGTCCTCGCCTTGCGGCTCGGCCGGCTCCGGCGGCGGGACCGCGACGCTGACGACCTCGCCGGATTTGACGCGGTAGCCAGGATCAAGGATCGTGCGGCCGCCGATCGCCACCGCGCCATCGAGGATCAGGGCCTTGAGACGCGAGCGCGACAGCGCCTCGATACGGGCGGCGAGCACGCGGTCGAGCCGTTCGCCGGCTTCCTCGCCGGCGACGACAACTTCCTCACTGGAACCCTGCGAAATCGTCATGAGCAGTTCATTACCCGGATCCGAAGAGCCGCTCGACCCTGAAGCCGCGCGCCTCGCCGCAAAAGTGCGGTGGCTGATGCTGGTTTCGGCCTTGACCACGGTCGTGGCCGTCGGCGCGGTGCTGGCCGTTATCGGCTATCGCGTTTTCAAGGCCGAAGGAAGCGCGGGCATCGTCGAGGTAACGGCGACTTTGCCGAAGGATGCACGCATTATCAGCACGGTTGCGGCCGGCGACCGCATTATCGTCACGATCCAGATCGCAGATCGGGTCGAGATCCGCAGTTTTGATGCAAAAACTTTGCAGGCCACCGGGCGATTGCGGTTTTTGGCCGAGCCGTAAACCACCCCGCCTGCCGATGTGCCGGTGTTCAGTTAAACCGGGCGGTGCTAATTTCATGGCAAAAGAGAGGAATCATGTCGAAGGCCCCAGCCAAAGCCTCTAAAAAACGTCCAGCCGACGGCGCGGCTCCCGCCGACGGGATCGTTGTCGGCAAGAGCGCCAAGTATGAAGTGCTCGATCTCAGGTTCGGCAACCGTCACGGGCTGATCACCGGAGCGACCGGCACCGGCAAAACCGTCACCTTGCAGGTGCTGGCGGAAGGCCTCTCGCAAGCCGGCGTGCCGATATTCGCCGCCGATATCAAGGGCGATCTGTCCGGCGTCAGCGCCGTGGGGGAGGCCAAGGAAGCGCTGGTGCAGAGAGCCCAATCGATCGGCCTGCCGTACCAGCCCGACCAATTTCCCGTCGTCTTCTGGGACGTCTTTGGCCAACAGGGCCACCCGATCCGCGCCACCGTCTCCGAAATGGGGCCGCTGCTGCTGTCCCGCATGTTGCAGCTCAACGACACGCAGGAAGGCGTGCTCAACATCGCCTTTCGTCTCGCAGACGAGCAGGGGCTTGCCCTGCTTGATCTGAAGGATTTGCGCGCGATTCTGAGCCTGGCGGCCGACAACGCCGCGGAACTGCAAAAAGTCTACGGCAATGTATCGCCCGCGACGGTGGGCACGATCCAGCGGCAGCTTCTGGTTCTGGAGAACCAGGGCGCCAATGCCTTCTTCGGCGAGCCCGCGCTCGACCTCAGGGACTTCATGCGCACCGACCGCGACGGGCGCGGTATCATCAATATCCTGGCGGCGGACAAGCTGGTGGAAAATCCCCAGCTCTATGCGACTTTCCTGCTGTGGCTGCTGTCGGAGCTGTTCGAGGAACTGCCGGAAGTCGGCGATCTCGACAAGCCGAAGCTGGTCTTCTTCTTCGACGAGGCGCATCTGCTGTTCAACGATGCGCCGAAACCCTTGCTGGCAAGGATCGAGCAGGTGGTCCGCCTGATCCGGTCGAAGGGCGTGGGCGTTTTCTTCGTCACGCAGAATCCGCTCGACGTGCCGGAGACGGTGCTCGCGCAGCTCGGCAACCGCGTGCAGCACGCCTTGCGTGCGTTCACGCCGCGCGATCAGAAGGCCGTCAAGGCCGCCGCGGACACGTTCCGCCCAAACAAGAAGCTCGACACCGCACAGGTCATCACCGAATTGGGCAAGGGTGAAGCGCTGGTTTCCTTCCTCGAAGGCAACGGCGTGCCCTCGATGGTGGAGCGCACGATGATCCGCCCGCCTTCGGCGCGGCTCGGCCTCATCACTCCCGCGGAACGCAACGCGGTCATCGCATCGAGCCCGCTGAAGGGCAAATACGACACCGCGGTCGACCAGGAATCCGCTTACGAGATGCTGCAAAAGCGGGTGGCCGGCGAGACCGCCGCGGCGGAGGCCGGGGAGGGCGGCTTCCTGGGCCAGCTCGGCGACGTGTTTGGCGGAATTTTTGGCACCAACCGGCCGCGCGGAAAGCGGCTGTCGACCGGGCAGCTGGTGACGCGCGAAGTCACCCGCACGGTCACCAACCGTGTCGCCGGCAAGATCGCGGCCGATATCGGCAAATCGCTGGGCGGCTCAATGGGGGGATCGATCGGCCGCGCCATCGTGCGTGGAACTCTGGGGGGCATCCTGCGTCGTTAGTGAGTGCTGCTTTCACACCGGAGGTCTATCATGCGCATTCACGGTCTGACCCTTGGCTTGCTTCTTCCCATCTTCGCCGCTGTCCCGGCGCTGGCCCAAAGCGGTGCCATGCAGCCCGGTACGAGCGGCACAAGGCCGGCCGCGACGGCGCCGGCCGGCGAACTCATCGATATCAACACCGCCAGCAAGGAGCAGCTTGAGCCGCTGAAGGGGATCGGTCCCGCGCGCGCCGAGGCGATCATCAAGGGCCGGCCCTACAAGGGCAAGGATGAGCTGGTGGAAAAAAAGATCGTTCCGCAGAGCGTCTATGACGACATCAAGGGACAGATCATCGCCAAGCAGAAATAGCCCGCGCGGCAATGCGAGCGCGCGCCCGCGCGCTTGCATTAACCCCTGATCTTGTTTAATTCCTCTGGCCTTCGCTCCCTTCGTCTAGCGGTCCAGGACGCGGCCCTCTCAAGGCTGAAACACGGGTTCGATTCCCGTAGGGAGCGCCATTGAAATCAGCCGCTTCTGCTTAATGCTTGGCAATGCCAAGCTCGTGCAGCGACCGCCGGCAGATAAATTCAGGATCGGCTTCGACCTCCGTCTGCGCGATCTCGACGATCTTTTGGGCGACAAGCTCGGTCAGCTGATCGGTGCGGCTGCCGGAGAGTTCCAGTTCCCGGCAAGCGCATTCATAGGCTTCCACCATTATGCGGACCTTGTCGGGATCAAACGCAGAGTTTTCAAGCAACCGGTAAATCGCCACAGCACACCCCCCGTTGTGAGCGCAGGCGGGGAGTAAACTGGTCCTCCCGTCGACCGGATTAGTGCCTGAAATGTTCTTGCCGGCGGTAATGACGATGGTAGATCGGGGACGGGTTCATGTCCAACTTTGGGCGTGGCCGTCTGATCGCAGGCTCATTGGCGCCAACTGCGCTTCGGATCGCGCCGCGGAATGCCGCAACTCCGGTGGGAACCGCGGTTCGGACCACTGGTATCAGTAGTTGCTTCTTGTGAGTTGTTGCGCCGCCAATATGACGGGGATATGCAAGTTGTCGATTAGTTCCAGAGATTCTTCATCCGCACCAGCTACCAAGTACCGGGCCGAGACGTCTTCAAACTGCATGCCTTGCCGGGGGCGGCCGAATAAATCGACCACCACGTAGCCGAGTTCGTCCCAAAGGTCTCTGAACTCGGAAATGCGATAGTTGTAACGCGAGGCGCTTTCGACGGAGCCATGCTCAAAGACGACAAGCGGATGGTCTTTTTCCAAAATCCGCCTGGCCCCCCGCAGAGCATCAAATTCCGCTCCTTCGATGTCGAGGTTGAGGAAACGAACGGTTTCGTCTTCCGGAACTATGCCATCAAGAGTCCGGGCCGCCACGCTGATCACTTCCAGTTCTGCCTCAATAGGATGCACATAGGGCACGAGCGCGCTTAAAGCCTCCTCATCCTTCCAATAATAGAAGTTCGTCTCACCTTGAAAGTCCGTGATGGCTGCTTCGATCACACGCAACTGCGGGGGCGCTCCCTCCTTCAACTGCGCTGCCAGAGAGGGGATGGGCTCTATTGCGTAAACGCGGCCTGCCGCCCCAACTCTCTCGCACAAAGGAAAGGTATGCCTCCCGGAGTGAGCTCCGCAGTCTATCGCTACGTCTCCGGGACGTACGAAGCACTGAATAATATTGTCGATGATTTTGTGGTAGAATTTTCCATCAGCACAATATTCTGCAAACCACGCAGCATAACTCTCCAGCATTCCGACCCGACCTTTCCTGCAAAAACAGCACGATCATCAACGACGTGCATCAGTTGGGCAGCAGGACGTCCACGCTGTTGCGCAAACTTGCGCTATCAAAAGGCGTGGCGAGTGGCGGCAGCATCGCGATCCCGATCCGCTCACCGACTTCCACAAGTGCCGTCATGCTCACCGAGTCGGGCGGGCCGAGCAGAAGGACCTTGCCGTCGAATGCTCTTGCTGCGAGGGCTTGCAGCGTTGCAGCAGCCTCGATCTCGCCCGCCGATGGCCCCAGGACAAATAAATCCGGCGTGGGACCTGCTGGCAGCGTGCTCAACTCCGCGATGCCGGTGCATTCGCGCGTGATGAACCCGAGTTCTTCAACAGATTCTGCGAGAAATTTTCGGATGTGCGGCTTGGCGTCGATGATGCAAACCCGCGGCGTGAGTTTGCGCTGGCCGAAACTGACGAAATGAAGAAGCTCTGCGACGATTGAATTCATCACGCGGTCCTTTTTTGTTATGCCGTTGATGCCGCCGCCAGCTAACCATAAGTCGGCGTCAAAGCGAGTGGCTTGCCTGCAAATCGGGGATAAAGGATTGGATTAACACTACCCCGCACATTGGTAGTAAACTTGTAGCGAAATCATCCGCTCGCGAACGGCAAACGGCGCTGATCGTCGCGATTGCGTCCTTGCTCGCAGTGCCGGCCGCCGCAGGAAAGGGTGCTGCTGATCACTCACGAAAGACGTCGCCTCAGGAGCGGCTGAACTGCCAGACTCCAAGCGCCCGCTGCGGCGGCCGGCAGTGCGAACGCGATCAAAAGGATTGGCAGCTCTTCGCGCGCCGTATAGCCGGCTTTGCTGACGCTGACCCGGAGATTGACGATGGCAAAAGCACACGGGCTGGACCGGCGTTGCGTTCGCCAAACCTGAGGCTTGAATGGGTTCGCGGTGCCTGTAACATGGCAGGCGATTTGGTTTTGGAAAAATCCGTTTCGATGCTTCGTCTCATTTGCATTGTCTTTACCGTCATGGTCGCGGCCACAAGCACGGCCGCAACCGCACAGCCCATCGACACGTCGATCGGTGACGAACCCGGGGCGCTGCCCAATGCCGCCGACGAAGAATTGCCTCCGGCGCTCCGCAGACAGATCGTCTTCTTCCGCTCCAATGAGGCGCCCGGGACCATCGTCGTTCATACCTCGGAGCGGTTCCTCTATGTCGTTCAGGGCAACGGGCGAGCGCTGCGCTACGGCATCGGCGTCGGCCGCGACGGTTTTCAGTGGCAGGGGCTGCTGCGCATCACCCGCAAACAGGAATGGCCAGACTGGACGCCGCCGCCGGAAATGATCGAACGCCAGCCCTACTTGCCGCGCTGGATGGCGGGCGGGCCCGGCAATCCGCTCGGCGCGCGCGCCCTCTATCTCGGCAATACGATCTATCGCATCCACGGCACCAATCAGCCGCAGACCATCGGCAGCGCCGTTTCCTCCGGATGTTTCCGCCTGGTCAATCCGGAAGTCATGGATCTTTATGAGCGGGTGCCGGTCGGCACCAAGGTGATCGTCCGCCAGACCCCACAGTTGTAATCGCGCATCGATATCGTCAGTCAGCGAGGCCAGCATGCTCAAATTCTTCCCTCGCACATTCCGGTCGGGCCTTTTGGCCGGCGCGGCGCTCGCGGTCGTGGTCGCGGCCGCCGCCATCACTTACGAGCGCTACGACACGCAGACGCTAAAGCGCACCGTCAGGCGCGGCGAAGTCTTGTGCGGCGTCAGCACCGGCCTACCGGGCTTCTCGATGCCCGACGACAAGGGCAACTGGTCCGGCTTCGATGTGGATATCTGCCGCGCCATCGCGGCCGCCATTTTCAACGACCCCGGCAAGGTGAGGTTCGTGCCGCTTGACGCCAACGAGCGTTTCACCGAGCTGCAGAAGCGCAAGATCGACGTGCTGTCGCGCAATTCGACCTGGAGCATGTCGCGCGAAACCAATTATGCGCTGAATTTCGCGGCGGTTTCCTATTACGACGGTCAGGGTTTCATGCTGCGGAAATCGCGCAACATCGACTCCGGCCTCGAACTTGATGGCAGCAAGGTCTGCGTGCAGGAGAGCACCACGACCCAGCTCAATCTCTCCGATTATTTCCGCGCCAACAATATCAAATACCAGGAGGTGAAATTCCCGCGGGCCGACGATGTCGTCAAAGCCTACGAATCGGGCGGTTGCGATGTCTTTACCGCGGACGTGTCGCAGCTCTATTCGCAGCGGATCAAGCTTTCCAAGCCGGAAGACCACGTCATCCTGGCGGATGTGATCTCGAAAGAGCCGCTGGCGCCGGTCGTGCGGCACAAGGACGACGACTGGCTCCTGATCGTGAAATGGACCGTTTACGCCATGCTCAATGCGGAGGAGCTCGGCATCACCTCAAAGAATATCGACCAGGCGATGAAATCCACCAAGCCGGAGGTCATGCGGCTGGTCGGCACCGAAGGCTCCTACGGCGAGCAGCTTGGGCTCACCGGAGACTGGGCGGCGCGCATCATCCGCCACGTCGGAAATTATGGCGAGGTCTACGAGCGCAATCTCGGCGCCGGATCGAAGCTCGGCATTCCGCGCGGCATGAACCAGTTGTGGAGCGCCGGCGGCATCCAATACGCGCCGCCGATCCGCTAGGCCGCCCCGGTGCTCTGCCGCTAAGCCGCTCTGCCATCCACGCAGATGCGCGCGCGGCCGCGGAAGTTCGGCACCCGCGCATAAATCATCTGGATCCGGTCGATCGCACGATCACGCCCGCGCAGGTCGAGAGGGCCGCTGGTCCCGCCCTCGGGGATCCTCGCCCGCACCGGAATATCGTCCGGCTCGCCGTTGCCGTAGATCACCTTGAGATCGAACATTTGCACGGCGTTGCCGGCCGCGCGCAGCCGGATGGCTGAAAAGCGGCCATCGCGGCGATCCACCTGAACGACGTCGCGATCGACATTGAGGTCGACGTCGCGGCAGCCGAGTTGCACCCAGCCGGCCGCTGCTGCCTGCGCTTGACGCCCGTCAACACAGATGCGGGCGCGGCCGCGGAAGTTCGGCACCCGCGCATAGATCATCTCGATCCGATCAATTGCGCGGTCGGCGCCGCGCAGGTCGAGTACGCCGCTGGTCCCGCCTTCCCGAATCCGCGCCCGTACCGGAATATCGTCCGCATTGCCGTTGGCATAAACCACCTTGAGATCGAGCATCTGCACAGCGTTACCGGCAGCGCGCAGGCGGACGGCGCTGAAGCGCCCATCCCGGGCGCCGACCTGGATCACGTCGCGGTCGACATTGAGGTCCACGTCGCGGCAGCCGAGCTGCACCCATTGCTGCGCCTGCGCGGCGGTGGAGGCTGGAAGGATCGTCAGCAGGAAAAGCGCCGCAGCGAGGAAATGCTTGCAGGACATGAATTATCTCCAATGATCCAATAGAAATGCTTCGCGTGCAGCATGACTGCACCAAGGTAGTTCATCAAGACCATGCCGACTTGATTTTCAGCGGGCATATCGCAACCCGTGCGACCTGAAATGCTAGGTCCAACGTGAATGCTTCCTGAATATTCCGCTCAGACCCGGAAGCTTTTCTGCACCTGCGGCAAGAACAAGTCCTCCGGCGCGAGCCGGCGGTGGCACACGCCCTGCTCGTGCGCGTATTGCAGGAAGGCGTCGAGCGTTTTGCGGTTGGCTTCGATGCCGTAGGGCCAGGGGTCATCGCCGAAGACTGCCTTCGCCCGCCGCGCGTATTCGTAGCACCAGGGAATCGGCACCGTCGTCGAGGTGATGGCCTGCACGCGCGCTACGCTGCGGTTCTTCGCTTCCTCAAACGCCTTGAACAGATTCATCGCGATCCAGGGATGGCGTTCGACCACCTCGCGGCGGATCGCGACCGCATGCATGATCGGAAATATCCCGGTCTCCTTGACGTAATTCATTTCCACATCGAGGAAATCCTCGAACATCCGGCCGATATTAGGATGACCCTCATCGAAGGAGGAGGGCGCGTGCGCGCTGAGCATGGCGTCGATCTCGCCCGCGAGCAGCATCTCGTTCAGGCTCTTGTCCGGCCGCGGCGTCAGCTTCACGCCGGGCGGGAGATTCAGTTTCACCTTCTCGGTGCGGCCCGGCTGATCGACGCCGGCCTGCACCCATTCGATGGCGGTGAGCGGAATGCCGTACTGATGCACAAGCAGGCCGCGCGAATAGACCGATGCCGTTTGCGCCCATTCCGGCAGGCCGACCTTGCGCCCCGCAAGATCGGACGGTTTCTTTACCGCTCCGTCGCGGCGGATATAGATCGAGGAATGCCGCGGCACACGCGAGGGAAATACCGGGATTGCCGCCAGCGAATTGTCGTCCTGCGAGATCGTTGAGCAAAGCTTGGCCATGGAAACTTCCGAGGCATCGAAATCGCGGTAAACGAAAGCGCGGAAGAAGATCTCTTCGATCTGCAAAGTGAGGCAGGTGAGATCGACGCCTTCCACCGGCACCCGGCCGGTGACCAGATCGGTGACATGGTCGTATTCGCTGACGGCCAAAGTGAGGGGGACTCGGGTCACGAAGCTTCTCCTTGCTGCACCGTTGTCGCCGGCGGCGACCGCGGCTTCAATCTTCTCGGGACCGCCATTGTGGCGCGCCGCAATACGTAACAATATGCAAAATCTATCAGCCGGGCAGAATGACGATGACGGATGCCAGCATGTGGCCGACGGAGCTGCGCCTGCACAAGGACCGCAAGACCCTGACGGTCAGTTTTGAGAATGGCCAGAGCTTTGACCTGCCGGCGGAGTATCTGCGGGTTAAAAGCCCCAGCGCGGAAGTGCAGGGCCATTCGCCGGACGAGCGCAAAACCGTGCCCGGCAAGAAGAGCGTGATGATTCTTGAAGTGCAGCCGGTCGGAAATTACGCCGTGCGGCTCGTTTTCGACGATCTGCACTCGACCGGGATTTTCAGCTGGGCCTATCTGCATGAGCTCGGCCGCGAATATCCGCGTTACTGGCAGGATTACCTCGACGAGCTGGCGCAGAAGGGCATGTCGCGCGAGCCGACGGGCCGTCGCTGACGCCATTCCAATTTCCCCGTCATGCCGGGCGTAGCCCGTATCCCCAAGCGAGATGGCCGCAACAAGTGCGGCCATGACGAAGAGGGCTTGCTTGAGGACGGCCGGCTACAGCTTGACGATTACCGTGGCGCCGACCCTGACGCGATCATAGAGGTCGATGACGTCGGTATTGGTCATGCGGAAACAGCCCGACGAGTTGGCCCCGCCGATCGTCTCTTCCTCGTTCGAACCGTGAATGCGATAGAGCGTGGAGCCGAGATACATGGCGCGCGCGCCAAGCGGATTTTCCGGACCGCCTTCCATGTGGCGCGGTAGTGCGGGCTCGCGTTTCAGCATTTGCGGCGGCGGCGTCCAGTCCGGCCACTCCTTTTTCATGGTAACGTTGTGGACGCCGGCCCAGCGGAAGCCGTCGCGGCCGACGCCGATGCCGTAGCGCAAAGCCTTGCCGTCTCCCAGCACCAGGTAAAGCCGTCGCTCATTGGTCTTGATGATAATCGTGCCGGGCTTGTGCTTTTCCGGGAAGCTTATGATCTCGCGCGGAACGCGGGCGATCTGGGCCATAGACAAAAACGAGCTGCTATTCACCAGCCGTGCATTGGCCTCTATTTGCTGGCGCGACATTGTGCTGGTCTGCTGCGGAACGCAGGCCGACACGGCAAGACCCAGGACAGCGACCGGAAGAATTCCCCCGGAAAGAACCGAACGCATGGCAATTCCTGTGTTTCAAACTGCGAATCGTGCTTGGGGAGCGGCCCGCCCCCGCCGGACAGAGGCCACAAAAGCTCCGGCCGGGCAACGAATTTTCGCCATTTTTCCGCCACCGGGGGCGCATTCCCGCGCATGTGTTGCTTTCGCGCATTCCAACGTGCAAAGTGCCGCCGCGCCCATACTTCCGGCCCCGTATGGCGGCTGGGAGGGGCGCTCAGCGGCTTACACTGGAGGTGTTGCGAGCATGGCCGAACAACTTGTCGGTAAAGCATCAGATTTTAAGGACGGCGACCGCCGTATTGTCTTTCTTGGCGATCGCGAGATCGGCATCTTCCGCCATGACGGCGAGTTCCACGCCTACAGCAATTACTGCCTGCACCAGGGCGGTCCGGCCTGCGAAGGACTGACGATTGCCAAGGTCGAGGAAAAGCTCATGCCGGACATGACCTCGCGTGGTCTCTATTTCTCCGATACCGAGATGCATTTCGTTTGCCCGTGGCACGGCTACGAATACGACATGCTCACCGGCGAATGCGTGGCCGACCGCAAGCTGAAGTTGCGGAAATACAAGGTCGTGCAAAAGGGGGAAGATATTTATGTCGTCGCCTAAAGCCGCCGTAAAGACGGCGCGCGGCAAGGTGAAAGCGATTTCTGCGCCGGCGCGGAAAGCCAAGGCGGAGAGCGGGCCGTCGGCTTCGGCCCAGGCCCTGCAACTCGCTGCCGAGATGGAGCGGGGCATCGAATCCGGCCGCGCCATTGTTTCGGAAGAGGCCCGGCAGAGGCTGATGGCGGTATTATGTAAAATCTATTCGCAGCAGATACAGGCCGGAGTGCCGGAACCTGCATTCGATGCGCGTAGCGGTGTAAGCCCGACCGACGTGATGATCACGGCAAGCGGTCTTTTGAAGGCGGCCGACCTGCAAGTCTTCGAATTGGGAATGTGGCAGAGCTGGACCGGGCGCTGACCCGGCGGCTTCATCAGAAATATCGAGGAGGGAAGAATCATGGACTTGATCGCCGATCGCGGCCGCCGGGTTTCGGTAGAAGAGCTCAACACCAGCCGGCTGCTCGCGCATGCGCGCAAACAGGCGCAGCAGCGCAAGTTCGATGACATCCTGATCGTCGACGTCGACGCGCATCATTATGAGAACGAGAATTTCGGCGAGATCCTGCCGTATATGGAAAACGACGTGCTGCGGCAGCTCACGATCTCCGGCCGCGCCAAGGCGCGCCACAGCATCGTGCCCGGGCAGATGGGCTATCAGGACATGGGCGGCCGCGTGACGCGCTATCCCATGCGCGCCTCGGAAAAGGTGGAGCCTGGCAAGCTGCGCGACATCCAGCTCGGTCAACGCTGGATGGACGCGATGAGCGTCGACTATTCCTGCCTGTTCCCCACCGGCATGCTCAACGTCGGTCTGCATCCGCAGAAGGAAATGGAGGTGGAGCTGTGCTGGGCCTATAACCGCTGGCTCACCGAGAACGTGCTGACCGAATGCGACAACCGCATGTACTCCATGCTGTCGCTGCCGTTCTCCGATCCCGATGCCTGCCTGCGGCAAGTCGAGAAATTCGGCGAATGCCATGGCGTGACCGGCTTCATGGTGACCACCGTGCGCACGCTGCAGGTCAACGACAACGCTTATATGAAGGTCTACCGGGCGATGGAGGAGCGCGGCCTGGCGCTGGCCTTCCATTCCGGCCCGAACTGGGGCGAGCCGGTGTTCCGTGCTTGCAACCGCTTCCTGTCGGTACACGCACTCGGCTTCTCCTTCTATAACATCCTCCACTGCACCAACTGGGTGATCAACGGCATGGGCGAGCGCTTCCCCAAGCTGCCGGTGATCTGGGTGGAGGGCGGCCTCGCCTGGATTCCTTTCCTGATGCAGCGCCTCGATCACGAATACATGCTGCGCTCGTCGGAATGCCCGCTGCTGAAGAAGAAGCCGAGCGACTACATGCGCGACATGTACTACTCGTCTCAGCCGATGGAAGTGCAGGACATGCAGGCGCTGGAGACGACCTTCCGCATGATGAATGCGGAAACCCAGTTGCTTTACTCTTCCGACTATCCGCACTGGGACTTCGACTTGCCGAGCACGATTTACGATCTGCCGTTCCTGTCGGAAAAGGCCAAGCACAACATCCTCGGCGGCACCGCGGCGCGCCTGTTCAATCTGCCGCCGCGTAACGAGAAGCAAAAAGAAAACCTGATCAAATACGGCAATCTCGCCGCCTGAGAGTGATGAATGGTCAAGGAAGACGCGGTCGTCTCGAATGAACTAGCCCAGAAGTTCGAGACGGAGAAGGATTCGCCGTATACCCGCTGGGTGGCCGAGCAAGGCCTCGATATCATCAGCGGGCATTACGTGCGCAATCTGCGTCACGTCGAGCTGAAGCCCTGGCCGCGCCGCGGCGGGAAGGGCGTCTTCATCAACCACGAAGCCTCGCGCACGTCGAACGATTGCTATGTGTGCGAGATCGCGCCGGGCGGGAAGCTGGCGCCGCAGCGCCAGCTTTACGAGGAGATGATCCTGATCCTCGGCGGCCGCGGCTCCACCACGGTGTGGAACGACGCGGGCCAGCGCATCACCTTCGAGTGGAAAGCGGGCGCCATCTTCGCCATCCCGCTCAATTGCTGGCATCAGCATTTCAACGGCTCGGGGCAGGAGACGGCGCGCTACGTCGGCGTCACGAGTTGCCCGTCGGTGATGAATCTCTACGGCGATCCCTTCTTCGTCTTCAACACGCCGCACGATTTCAAAAGCCGCTTCAACGGCGAGCCGGATTATTTCAGCGCCAAGGGCGAGCAGAAGGGCTTTCTGCTGACTACCAACTTTGTGCCGGATGCGGTGAACATTCCACTGATCAGCGCCAAGGAACGCGGTGCGGGCGGCGGACATATTCGCTTCAACATGGCCAAGGGCTCGCTCGCCAGCCATATTTCGCAGTTCGGCGTCGGCACCTACAAGAAGGGCCATGCGCATGGTCCGGGGGCGCATGTCATCCTGCTGAATGGCGAAGGCTATTCGCTGATGTGGACGGAAGGCGAGGAGCCCAAGCGCTATGACTGGGAAGTCGGCACCTTGATCGTGCCGCCCAACAAGACCTTCCATCAGCATTTCAACACCGGTCCGACGCCCGCGCGCTATCTGGCTTTCAAGCATTGGTCGCCGCGCAACGCACAGGGCGTGCCGATGAGCTGGATCAGCCGCCGGCTGGGCGGCTACCAGATCGACTACGCCGACGAGTCTCCGGCTGTGCGCAAGATGTATATCGACGCCCTGGCGCGGCACGGCCTGAAGCCGAAAATGGACGAGGCCTATAAGGCGGAGCTTGAGACGCTGCCGCCCAAGTCCCAGGTGGCCTAAGCGGGCGCTTCCTGCTGGCAGGGACCGCAAAGCGCCGCGAATCTGACCGTGTCGGGAAACCCGCGGGCTGGCGCTGCTTGATCCAGAGCGGGCTTTGCGCCAAAAGACATGCCAGCACTTCAGAAATGCGTAATCGCCGGGCACCGGCCCGGCCAGCCATGGAGAACGACATTGGCAGAGAGCAAAACCGAGACCCGGCGGAAACCGGCGGAGCCAGGCCCCGGTCATAACATCGAGACCCACGCGCCGCGCGAAGAGGCGGTGTGGGAGCGTTGGACCAAGAAGCGCGTCTTCGTGCGCGCGCTCGAAGGCACCTACGGCGAGCTCGTAAGCGAGCTGTTCACCCAGCCGCGGGTTTACCCCACGAAAGATCACAAGTGGAAAGGCGGCCCGACCACCTACGGAAAGAAGATCATCAACCCGCAAGTCGCGAAGGTTGCGCAGTCGATCGAAACCCATATCGAGTGCTTTGCCCCCGGTGGTTACGGCCAGAAACACGGTCACATGAACAGCGCGGTGTTTTTCGTGCTCAAGGGCAAGGGCCACGACGTGCACGACGGCCGCACGCTTCCGTGGGAAGCCGGCGACGCCCTCATCGTCGAGAACGGCTGCGTGCACCAGCACTTCAACGACGATCCCGACGACGAAGCCATCACCATCGTGATGAAAGCCAAGCCGCTGTTCCTCTTCATGCACATGCTGTTCCAGCGCGTCGTCGATTACCCGCCAAAGACGGGTAACGAGAAGCAGATGGCGTATGTGCCCCCGGCCGATCTCTAAGGAGTAATTTGATGAGCAGCGTTATCGATCCCCGCGAGCGCGAACGTTCCCGCTCGAGCGAGTATGTGGACTTCTACGCCGAGGCGCTGAAAGCCTCGCAGGAATTCCGCAAGGAATACGACGGCCGGATGAACGTCGTGAAGGCCAACCAGATGCCGATGGAGCGTTCGCCCGACGGCCTCATCAAGTGGATCATCAACGAGAAGATGGATACCAAGGAGTGCTGCCTCGACATCTATATGCAGTTCCTGCCGCCCGGTAAGGCCTCCGGCAAGCACCGCCATCTGTCGGAGGAAGTGTTCTATGTCGTCGAAGGCAGCGGTTATGACCTGCACTGGGACGTGAAGTTCGACTGCCACGACAAGATGGAATTCGAGTGGGAGAAGGAGCCGCAGAAGTTCGAGTGGAAGATGGGCGATTTCGTCTACGTCCCGCCCTATTGCACGCACAAGCACTTCAACTCCGACCCGAAGAACGAAGCGCGCATCATCGTGGTCAATAGCCGGATCGTGAAGCCGATGGGCTTCGACTGGTTCGAGCAGCTGGAAAACGCCGAGGGCTACTGAGACG
>DASSPI010000063.1:0-8467 GCA_035699705.1 Xanthobacteraceae bacterium | reverse complement strand
GCAGCGCTGGGGGAACTGACGCGAAGTCCAGTATTTGGCATGGCCGGGCTTGTCCCGGCCATCCACGTTCTTAGCGTTTGCAAGACGTGGATGCCCGGCATAACGCCGGGCATGACGAGGAGTCTGGACCATGGACCTTCGCGATGATCATCTTGTAAATGCTCCCACCAGCTCCACATGCGCTGAGTAGCGGAACTGGTCCACCGGCGTGACCTGCGTCAGCCGATAGCCGCCGTCGATCAGAATGCGGGCGTCGCGGGCGAGGGTGGCCGGATTGCAGGACACCGCGACCACGACCGGCACCTTGCTGGCGGCGAGCTCGCGCGCCTGCGCCTGTGCGCCCTGGCGCGGCGGATCGAATACCACGGCATCGAATTGCGAAAGCTCCTTCGCCGTGAAAGGCCGGCGGAAGAGGTCGCGGACCTGCGCATCGATCGGCTTCAGCCCGCTCGCCGTGCCGGCGGCCTTGGCGAGCGCGGCCACCGCGCCGGCGTCGCTGTCGGCGGCGGTGATGCGCGCGCGCTCGGCCAGGCGCAGTGCGAAAGGTCCGACGCCGCAGAACAGATCGGCGACGGCTTTCGCCTTTGCTGCCGCCGCATCCACCAGCCGTGCCAGCGCGGCTTCGCCTTCGGCGGTCGCCTGCAGGAAGGCGCCGGGCGGCAGCGTTACCGTGGCGCGGCCGATCTTCATCGTTGGTGGTGCGCGCTGGATGACCAGTTCGCCGTGCCGCGTCAGCCGCGCCAGCCGATGCTTCTCGGCAACGGCGGCAAGCTGCGTCGTTCGCCTAGTGTTGAGCGCGCCGGAGCCGCGCACGTCGACATCGAGTCCGCTGTCGGTCGCGGTGATCTGGATGTCGAGCGGCTTGCGGGCATCTTTCAACACCTCGGCGATGCTCCACGCCGTCGGAATGGCACTGCTCAGGGCAGGAACGACGATCGGGCATTGGTCGATTCCGACGATCTCATGCGCGCGCAGCGCGGCGAAACCGACCTGCAGCACGTCATGCGCGCCGCGCCTGGCATGCAGCACCACGCGCCGCCGGCCTGCGCCATGGGCGTCGATCACCTCGCCGACCGGAACGTCGATGCCGGCTTGGCTCAAGGCCTCAATGATCAAACCGCGCTTCCACGCTCGGTATTGCGCTTCGCTCCAATGCTGTACGGCGCAGCCGCCGCAGACGCCGAAATGCGGACAAATCGGCGCGATGCGCTCCGGACTTGGCTGCCCGACCCGCAGAAGATGCCGCCGGTCGGGATGGCCTGCTACCGGCTCCACTTCGACGGTTTCGCCCGGCAACGCGTAGGGCACGAAGACCGGGCCGTCCGGCGTGTCGGCCACGCCGTCGCCGCGATGACCAATGCGGGCGATGACGAGCTTTTCAGTCACGCGCCGCTCCGAGCAAAAATTCCCGGTTGCCGTCGCCGCCCGTCACCGGCGAGGGAATGACGCCCAGCACGGTCCAGCCCAGCCCGGCAACAAAAGCCGAGATGTCATCGCAAACGGCCTGATGCACCTGCGGGTCGCGGACGACGCCTTTCTTCAGGTGCGCGCGGCCTGCCTCGAATTGCGGCTTGATCAGTGCGATCAGCTGCGCCGGCGGCCGCGCCAAAGCCAGCGCCGGCGGCAGCACGAGCTTGAGCGAAATGAAGCTGACGTCAGCCACGACCAGATCCGGCGGCTCCGGTATTTGGGCAGGACTGAGGGCGCGGATATCGGTTTCTTCCAGCGAAACGATTTGCGGCTTTGCGCGCAGGCTTTGATGCAATTGCCCGCGTCCGACATCGACCGCATAGATGCGCTTGGCGCCGCGTTCGAGCAGCACATGGGCAAAGCCGCCGGTGGAAGCCCCGATGTCGAGACAGACCCGGCCTTTCGGATCGATCCGAAAATGATCCAGCGCCGCCGCGAGCTTCACGCCGCCGCGCGAGACCCAGGGATGCTCCGGTCTCGCCTGCACCACCGCATCGGCAGCAATTTCATCCGATGCTTTGCCGACCGGCACGCCATTCGCGGTCACCAGCCCGGCCGCAATGGCGGCCTGCGCCTTGGCGCGGCTTTCAAACAAACCGCGCTCCACCAGCAGGCGATCGGCGCGTCGGCGCTCTGTCATGCGGACCTCGAATGGAACAAATTTAGCGCAAAGCTTGTTTTGCAGGATGGTCGATCATGAGGGCCGGCCATTCTCGGTAGCGAACGGGGGAATAGATCATGGCACGCAAATATTCACGCAGCGCTTCGAAGGATGTCGAGAGCGCGATGCGCAAGCGCAAAAAGGGGACTCTCAAAAGCGGGCGCAGCGGCAAGAAAGTAAAGAGCCGTAAACAAGCCATCGCCATCGGCCTTTCGGAAGCGCGCCAGAAAGGCAAGAAGGTCCCGAAAAAGAAGACCGGGCGCAAGGGCGGCGGCCGCAAGAAGAAGGCCGGCGGACGGAAGAAAAAGAGCCGGTAAGTTACTCAAGCGGTGCTGAGCACCGGCAGATAACCGCGTTTGGTCAGCAGGTGAAAGCGCCAGACCAGCAGCGCCGCATAGAGCATGACCGCCAGCGAGAGCCCGATCCAGATGCCGATCGCGCCAAAGCCGAGCGTGAAGCCCAGAATGTAACAGGCGGCGAAGCCGATCGCCCAGAAACAGATCGCGGCAAATAACAGCGGCACGCGGGTGTCGTTCAGACCGCGCAGCGCGCCGGCGGCAACCGCCTGGACGCCGTCGGCGATGAAGAAGGTTGCGCCCACCAGCAGCAGCGTGGCGGCAAGCGCAGCGGTCGCGCCGGCATCGCTCGCCGCGTCTCCGAGAAACAGCGCCGGAACCTGCTCGCGGCCAACACCGACCAGCACGGTCATCGCGGCCATGAAAGCGGCGGCAAGCGCCAGCGCCGCCAGACCGGCGCGCCGCGTGCCGGCGGAATCGATGCGTCCGGCGGCATGCCCGACGCGAACCGTGGCCGCCATCGAGATCCCAAACGGCACCATGAACAGGATGGAGGCGATCTGCAGCGCGATCTGATGGGCGGCGAGTTCAACCGTGCCGAGCCAGCCCATGAGCAGGGCGGCGGCTGCGAACAAACCGTATTCCAGCAGGAAGGAGCCTGAGATCGGCATTCCGACCCAGAACAGGCGGCCGAGCAGCGTCCAGTCGCAGCGCCAGCAGCGTCCGAGGATCTGGTATTTCTTGAACGGCCGCGATGCATAGGCGATCCAGATCGCGGCCGTGCACATGCCGATATTCACAAACGTGGTCGCAAGCCCGGCCCCGAACAGCTCCAGGCGCGGCAAGCCGAAGGCGCCGTAGATCAGCGCATAAGCCAGCAACAGGTTGGCGGGAATGGCGGCGACGGTGATCCAGAGCGCGGGTTCCGGCCGGTTCACCGCGCCCATGAAGCCGCGGATGGCGATGAACCACCAGGCCGGCACCAGGCACCAGGCAAGACCGTAGAGATAATCGGACGCGAGATGCGCGGCTTCCGGGCTCTGGCCGAGCGACACCAGCATGTCCTCGCCGTAGATCTGCGCAAAGCTGAGCGGCACCCCGAGCAGCGTCGCGGCCCAAAATCCGACCCGGAGCGCGCGCCGCACCATGCGCGGCTCCCTGGCGCCGAAAGCCTGTGCCGCCAGCGGCGCGACCGCCGACACCACGCCCATGCCGATCACAAAAGCGGCAAACAGCATGGTATGTGCCAGAGCGACCGCGGCGACGACGGGCTCGCCGAGACGGCCAAGCAGCGCAAGGTCGCTGGTCATCATCGCGATCTGGCCAAGCTGCGTCAGCGCCATCGGCCAGCTGAGCTTGACCGTGTCGGCAACTTCCGTGCGCCAAATCGATGGTCGCGCGGGCGTTATGACGGCGCCAGCGCTGGTGTGTTCCTGCATGGTCTGCGCTGAAAGCCGGCTTCAGGCCAGCTTCACCGTCTCCACGCCGACATCCTTGCCCAAGGCTTCGAATACCTTGGTGACGATGCCGCGCGCATCGAGTCCGGCGGTCGCATATTGCGCCGCCGGCGAATCCTGATCGATGAAGATATCCGGCAGCACCATGGCGCGGACCTTCAGCCCGGTGTCGAGCACGCCGTATTCCGCCAGCGTCTGCAGCACGTAAGAGCCAAAGCCGCCGATCGAGCCTTCCTCGATCGTCACCAGCACCTCGTGCTCGCGCGCGAGCCGCAGCACCAGATCGGTGTCGAGCGGCTTCGCAAAGCGCGCGTCGGCGACCGTGGTGGAAAGGCCGTAGGCGGCCAGCTCGTCGGCGGCGGTAAGACATTCATGCAGCCGGGCGCCGAAGGAAAGCAGCGCCACCTTGGATCCCTCGCGCAGAATCCGGCCCCTGCCGATCTCCAGCGGCTTGCCTTCTTGCGGCAGCGGCACGCCGAACCCTTCGCCGCGCGGATAGCGGAAGGCGGAGGGCCGGTCGTCGATGGCGGCGGCGGTCGCGACCATGTGCACCAGCTCGGCCTCATCGGCGGCGGCCATCACCACGAAACCGGGCAGGCAGCCGAGATAAGCCACGTCGAAGGCGCCCGCGTGGGTCGCGCCGTCGGCGCCGACCAGGCCCGCGCGGTCGATGGCGAAGCGCACCGGCAGCGACTGGATCGCGATGTCATGCACCACCTGGTCATAGGCGCGCTGCAGGAAGGTGGAATAGATCGCTGTGAAGGGCTTGAAGCCCTCGCTCGCCAGCCCGCCGGCAAAGGTCACCGCATGCTGCTCGGCGATGCCGACGTCGAACATGCGGTCGGGGAATTCCTCGGCGAAACGGTCCAGCCCGGTGCCCGAAGGCATCGCGCCGGTGATGGCGACGATCTTCTTGTCCTTGCGCGCTTCCTTGATCAGGCTCTCGGCGAAAACCTTGGTGTAAACCGGCGCGTGCGATTTCGATTTGCTCTGCGCGCCGGTCGCCACGTCGAACTTGACCACGCCGTGATATTTGTCGGCGGAAGTTTCCGCCGGCGGATAACCCTTGCCCTTCTGGGTGACGACATGCACCAGGATCGGCCCGGTTTCGCTGTCGCGCACGTTCTGCAGCACGGGCAGGAGATGATCGAGATTGTGACCGTCGAGCGGTCCGACATAGAAGAAACCCATCTCCTCGAACAGCGTGCCGCCGGTCCAGAAGCTGCGGGCGAATTCCTCCGCCTTGGCCGCGCTGTCCTCGAAGAATTTCGGCAGCTTGTGCAGCAGGTGCTTGCCGATCTCGCGCAGCGAGCGATAGGCTTTGCCGGAGATCAGCCGCGCCAGATAGGCCGACATCGCCCCCACCGGCGGGGCGATCGACATGTCATTGTCGTTGAGCACCACGATCAGCCGCGAATTCATCGCGCCGGCGTTGTTCATCGCCTCATAGGCCATGCCGGCGGACATCGCGCCGTCGCCGATCACCGCCACGACGTTATGCGGCTCGTCCTGCAGATCGCGCGCGACGGCCATGCCGAGCGCGGCGGAAATCGAGGTGGAAGAATGCGCCGCGCCGAAAGGGTCGTATTCGCTCTCGCTGCGCTTGGTGAAGCCGGAAAGCCCGCCCGCCTGCCGCAGGGTGCGGATGCGGTCGCGCCGCCCTGTCAGGATCTTGTGCGGATAAGATTGATGGCCGACGTCCCAGATCAGCCGGTCGCGGGGCGTGTCGAAGACGTAATGCAGCGCGACGGTAAGCTCGATCACGCCAAGGCCGGCGCCGAGATGCCCGCCGGTGACGGCGACCGCGTCGATCGTCTCCTGGCGCAATTCGGCGGCGAGCTGCGGCAACTGCTCAATGTCGAGCTTGCGCAGGTCTTCCGGTGTCTGAACCTGGTCGAGAAGAGGTGTTTCCGCCACGGGGTTTCCTTACGCGCCTGCACGGCCGCCCCACGGCCGAAATCTAGCCCATTTCCCGAGGCTTACACCGAATGGGGCGAGCGTGCAACGAAGCAGGAAAAGGCGGCGGATTTGCGCCCTATTTGACGTCGAGCGGCTCGATTCCGGCGGGTTTGCCGGAGGCATCGAGCACGAGTTTATTGACCCTGGCCTCGGCCTGCGCCAGCAGCTCCTCGCAGCGGCGCTTGAGCACCTCGCCGCGCTCGTAGATCGCCACCGATTCCTCCAGCGGCACCTTGCCTTCCTCCAGCCGCTTGACGATCGATTCCAATTCCTCGATCGCCCGTTCGAACGGCAGTTTTGCGACGTCGCTGTTCTTGTCCTCGGCCATGGTCGGGACCGTGCCAGTTCTCTAGCCGCGCATCAAGGCGGTGACATGCGCCGCCGCGGACTGCGACAGCCCTTCCAGGTCATAGCCGCCTTCCAGCACCGAGACGATCCGGCCCTGCGCGGAGGCGTCCGCCACCTCCATGATCTTCTGTGTCACCCAGGCGAAATCCGGCTCCAGCAGGTTGAGGTTGGCCAGCGGGTCGCGCATATGCGCGTCGAAGCCGGCGGAGACCACGATGATGTCCGGCGCAAAAGCCCGCAGCCGCGGCAGAATCGTATTCTCGAAAGCCTCGCGGAACTGCGGCCCGCCATTGCCGCTGCGCAACGGCGCGTTGACGATATTGTCGTGCTCGCCGCGCTCGTCGCGCGCGCCGGTGCCGGGATAAAGCGGCATCTCGTGGGTGGAGCAATACATCACGCTGGCGTCCGACCAGAAGATATCCTGCGAGCCGTTGCCGTGATGCACGTCGAAATCCACGATCGCGGCGCGCGCCAGGCCGTGACGGTCCTGCGCATAGCGCGCGGCGATGGCGGCGCTGTTGAACAGGCAGAATCCCATGGCGTGCGCGGTCTCGGCATGATGGCCGGGCGGTCGTACGGCGACAAAGGCGTTGTCGGCGCGCCGCGCCACCACTTCGTCCACCGCATGCAGCGCGCCGCCGGTGGCGCGCAGCGCTGCCTCGAAGCTGCCGGGAGACAGATTGGTATCGGCGTCGATCCGCGTCATGCCCTGTTGCGGCGTGGCATCGCGGATCTGCTGGATGTAATCCATCGGATGACAGAGCGCGATGATCTCGAGCGGCGCCGCCGGCGCTTCGGCGCGGCTGAGCGCGGAAAATTCCTGCCCGCCCAACACCTCGTTGATCGCGCGCAGCCGGTCCGGGCGCTCGGGATGGCCTAGCGGCGTCAGGTGGTCGAGGCAGGCGGGGTGGGTGACAAAGAGTGTCGGCATATGGACTTCTAACTTGGTGATACGGCAATTGTCACGCCGGGCCACGGCTTTTTGTTGTCATCCCCGGGAAGGCGGGGATCCATACGCCGAGCGCTCTCGATAAACTGCGGAGTATGGGTCCCCGCCTTCGCGGGGATGACGGCGGCTACCGCAACCCGGCCCGCATACCTACATGAGCGTCACCTCGCTCAAGGACTATTGCATGCAACTCACCGGCATTCACCACCTCACCGCCGTTTCCGCCGATGCGCCCGGCAATGTGGCCTTCTATACCGGCACGCTCGGCATGCGGCTGGTGAAGAAGACTGTCAACCAGGACGACGTCAGCGCCTATCATCTGTTTTACGCCGACGGCAAAGCCTCGCCCGGCAGCGATCTCACATTCTTCGATTGGCGTGTCCCGCGCGAGCAGCGCGGGGCGCACAGCATCACGCGCACCGGCTTGCGGGTGGACGGCGAGAAGACTTTGCGCTGGTGGAAGCAGCGGCTGGACCAGGCCGGCCTGCGCGCCGGCGACATCGTCACCCGCGACGGCCGCCTCACGCTGGATTTCGAGGACCCCGAAGGCCAGCGTCTGGCGCTGATCGACGACGGCGGCAGAGGGCCGGCCAATCCCTGGGACAAAAGCCCGGTGCCGGCGGAGCACCAGATCCGCGGGCTGGGTCCCATCGTGATGACCGTTCCGGATCTCCGCCGGACCGACATCCTGCTCACCGCCGTGACCAACATGCGCCACGCGCGCGAATACACAAACGGCGACACGCCGGTGCATGTCTATGAGATGGGCGAGGGCGGCCCGGCGGCGGAGCTGCATGTGGCGGTGGACGCCGGCCTGCCGGTCGCGGTGCAGGGCGCGGGCGCGGTGCATCATGTCGCCTTCCGCACGCCCGACAATGCGCAATACGACGCCTGGGCCGAGCGGCTCAACGAACTGCGCGTGCCCAACAGCGGCAAGATCGACCGTTTCTATTTCCGCAGCCTGTATTTCCGCGAGCCGAACGGGGTGCTGTTCGAGATCGCCACCGACGGTCCCGGTTTTGCCGCCGACGAGCCGGCCGACAGGCTGGGCGAGAGTCTGGCCCTGCCGCCTTTCCTCGAACCGCGCCGCCAGGAGATCGAGGCCGGGCTGACGCCGCTGTGATTCTTCTAATCCCTCCCCGTCTTCGGGGAGGGTGGCGAGCGCGAAGCGCGAGCTGGGTGGGGTGAGTGCAGTCCCCACCCCGCTGCTCACTGTCGTTCGCAGCGACCCTCCCCTTTCAGGGGAGGGATAAAAAAGAGGGTCCATGCAACTCATCCAGATCCTGCTGCCGCTCTACGACAACGCCGGACACCCGTTCAATGAAGG
>DASSPI010000062.1:0-35333 GCA_035699705.1 Xanthobacteraceae bacterium | reverse complement strand
GACGCGGTTGAGGAATTCGGGACGAAAGCGCGCCCGCACTTCGGCCATCACGAGATCGCGCACGGCTTCGGTATCCTGGCCCTCCGGCTGTGCGACGAGATATTCGGCGCCGAGGTTGGAGGTCATCACGATCAGCGTGTTGCGGAAGTCCACGGTTCTGCCGTGGCCATCGGTGAGCCGGCCGTCGTCGAGCACCTGCAGGAGAATATTGAAGACGTCGGGATGTGCCTTCTCGATCTCATCAAACAGCACGACCTGATAGGGCCGCCGCCGCACCGCTTCGGTGAGCGCGCCGCCTTCGTCATAGCCGACATAACCAGGAGGCGCGCCGATCAGCCGCGCGACCGAATGCTTCTCCATGTACTCCGACATGTCGATGCGGATGAGCGCATGCTCATCGTCGAACAGGAATTCGGCCAGCGCCTTGGTCAGCTCGGTCTTGCCCACGCCGGTCGGGCCCAGGAACATGAAGGAGCCGAGCGGCCGGTTGGGATCCTGCAAGCCCGCGCGGGCGCGCCGCGCCGCCGTCGAGACGGCGCGAACCGCCTCCTGCTGGCCGACGACGCGCTGCTGCTGCTGGTCTTCCATCTTGAGCAGCTTCTCGCGCTCGCCTTCCAGCATGCGGTCGACTGGAATGCCGGTCCAGCGCGAGACGATCTGCGCGACGTGGTCGGCCGTCACGGCTTCCGAGACGACGGCTCCGACGGAGACTTCCTCCACCGCCTTCAGTTTCTTTTCCAGCTCGGGGATCTTTCCATAGGCCAGTTCGCCGGCGCGCTGATAGTCGCCGTTGCGCTGCGCGATCGCCAATTCGTTGCGTGCCTGTTCCAGGTCGCTCTTCACCTTCTGCGCTTCGGACAGCTTGTCGCGCTCCGCCTTCCACTTGGCGCTAAGCCCATCCGCCTGTTCCTGCAGGTCGGCCAATTCCTTTTCCAGCCGCTTCAGCCGGTCCTTGGAGCCGGGATCGGATTCCTTCTTCAGCGCCTCCTGCTCGATCTTCAGCCGCATGATGTCGCGGTCGAGATTGTCGAGCTCCTCCGGCTTGGAATCGATCTGCATCTTCAGCCGCGCCGCCGACTCGTCGACCAGATCGATCGCCTTGTCGGGCAGGAAGCGGTCGGTGATGTAGCGGTGCGACAGCGTCGCCGCCGCCACCAGCGCGGAATCGGTGATCCGCACGCCGTGGTGAAGTTCGTATTTTTCCTTCAAGCCGCGCAGGATGGACACGGTGTCCTCCACGCTCGGCTCGTTGACGAAGACCGCCTGAAAGCGCCGCGCCAGCGCGGCGTCCTTTTCCACATGCTTGCGGTATTCATCGAGCGTGGTGGCGCCGATGCAATGCAGCTCGCCGCGCGCCAATGCGGGCTTCAGCAGGTTGGAAGCATCCATTGCGCCGTCCGCCTTGCCGGCGCCGACGATCGTGTGCATCTCATCGATGAAGAGAATGATCCCGCCGGCGGAAGCGGTCACTTCCTGCAGCACGGCCTTCAGCCGCTCCTCGAACTCGCCGCGGTATTTTGCGCCGGCGATCAGCGAGCCCATGTCGAGCGCCAGCAGTTTCTTGTCCTTCAAACTGTCCGGCACGTCCCCGTTGACGATGCGCAGCGCGAGGCCTTCCACGATCGCGGTCTTGCCGACCCCCGGCTCGCCGATCAGCACCGGATTGTTCTTGGTGCGGCGGGATAGCACCTGCACCGTGCGGCGGATCTCCTCGTCGCGGCCGATCACCGGGTCGAGCTTGCCGTCGCGCGCGGCCTGGGTGAGATCGCGGGAATATTTCTTCAGCGCATCATAGGCGTTTTCCGCCGAGGCGCTGTCGGCGGTGCGGCCCTTGCGCAGGCTCTCGATTGCGGCATTGAGCGTCTGCGGCGTGGCGCCGGCGCGGGCGAGGATTTTTCCCGCCTCGCTCTCCTTGTCCATGGCAATGGCGAGCAGCAGCCGCTCGGCGGTGACAAAGCTGTCGCCCGCCTTTTGCGCGATCTTCTCGGCCTGGTCGAAAATGCGGGCGAGCGCGGCCTGCAAATAAATCTGCCCGGCGCCCGCGCCCGATACCTTTGGCAGCTTGCCGAGCGCCACTTCGGTTTCCCGCAGCGCTTCGCGTGAACGGCCGCCGGCGCGGTCGATCAGCCCGGCGGCCAGACCTTCGGGATCGTCAAGCAGCACCTTGAGCAGGTGCTCGGCGGTGAATTGCTGGTGCCCCTCGCGCAAGGCAAGCGACTGGGCGGATTGGATGAATCCCTTGGAACGGTCCGTGTATTTCTCAATGTCCATTCGTTGCTCCTTAACGCTCCCGCAGCGGCAAGCGTGTCGTTGCTTCCGACGCTCCCAGAGTGGCGAGCGTGCAGCTATTCCTGCTCACAAAATATGGGTGGGCCATCACCGGACGGTAGAGGCGCCCCCTAAAATCACTTCAAGTCTCGTGCCGCCGATTTGGAGTTCCTACAGCGCCCACAACAAGCTCAGTTAGGACTTCAAATCGAAAAGCGGCACTAGAATCATAACGTTGCCAGGGCCCCTTTGCTTCCGAAGTTCGCGTCAAAGGATGCCGCGATATCTCACGAAACTTGGGAAGCGGGCCCTAGCCACAAGGCGTCCTGATGGTTAGCAAGGAAGCCATGCAGGGCTCAAAAATCCAGGCCATCTACCGCTACCCGGTGAAGGGGCTCTCGGCCCAGGCGCTCGCGCGCGTGCAGCTTTCCGCCGGTTCGACCCTCCCGGCCGACCGGCTCTATGCAATCGAAAACGGCCCCTCCGGTTTCGATCCGGCCGCCCCCGCCTATTTTCCCAAACACCGCTTCCTGATGCTGATGCGGAACGAGCGGCTGGCGGGGCTGCGCACGGATTTCGATGAGCAAACCCATGTGCTGAGCGTGCGGACCGACGGCCGTCTGGCGGCGCAAGGCGATCTGCGGACGCAGCAAGGGCGAGCGCAGATCGAGCGGTTCTTCGCGGCCTATTGCGCGGACGAATTGCAAGGTCCGCCGAAAATCCTCGCCGGCACGGGCGGCCACAGCTTTTCCAATATGAAGCCGCCACACAGCTTTTCCGATGTGGCGCAGAGGGCGGTTTCAATCATCAACCTCGCCTCCGTCGCCGCCGTGGAGGCAGCGGTGGGAGCGCCGGTCGATCCGCTGCGATTTCGCGGCAATCTCTATGTCAGCGGCTGGCCGGCCTGGCGCGAGTTCGAGCTGCTGGGGCAGGAGATCGCGATCGGCCCCGCGCGGCTGAAAGTGGTCCGCCGCATCAAGCGCTGCGCCGCCACCAATGTGGAGCCGGACACCGGCATCCGCGACCTCAACATTCCGCAGACTCTCATGAAGAGCTTCGGCCATGCCGATTGCGGAATCTATACCGAGGTGGTGGCCGGCGGAGAAATCGCCGTGGGCGAGACTGTCGTCGGATAGATAAAACGCCATGGCCGGGCATGGCCATGGCGTTTGTTACTTAACGCTACGCAACGCTTACATACCAACGCTGCGTTATTCAGGCGCGGGGCATCACATAAGCCAGAATGCGCCTGCGCGGATAAACCGCTTCCGCAACCGTATTGTTGTGATTGCCCGAAACGAGGATCACGTTGCCTTCCGGGTCGATGCCGCTGATGACACCGACATGGCCGCCGCGAGGTCCGCGCGACAAAATCGCGAGAGCGCCGACCTGCGGACCGGGGATCCTCTGACCATAGGAGGCGAAGGACTTCGCCAGGTCGGAAGGCCCGCGCTTGTGACCGCTGCGCTCGAGCACCAGGTTCATGAAAGCCCCGCACCACAAACTGCGCCGTTTGGTCGGGTTGGTGCCGAGATAGCGCCGGGCCTCCGTCACGACCGGAGAATACGATCCGGAAGCCGCGGCATAGGCCTCCGCCTGCGCGGTGACGCTGCGGCCCCTGCGGTTCGACCGCACGGTTGCCCCGGCCTGCCGGCTCGCGGCAGCCGCCTTCACCCGTGTCGTTACGGTCCGTGCCTTGCGGTTCGACTGCACGGTTGCCTTGGCGTGCCGGCTCGCGCCGTAGGTGGGCTCCGCTCGGTAATTTTCGGATGACCCTGAGATGTCCGCAGCGGCGGAGGTAGCGACAACTGAAAATGCAATTGAACAAACTGCCAGCGTTTTGCGTTGGAAATTGAGCATGTTGATTGTCCCCTCGATGTGATCGCCCTCGATGTGATTTGGTCCCCTCAATAGTGAGCGTAGAACCCAGGTAGCATTAGTAATCAGACCGCGAGCCCAGGCTCTAAGGCCAATAAAGTATGACCGTATCTGGGCAGTCATGTAGTATTTTCGTGATGATGGCCTGCGACGGTGTGGCCCTAACATTTCCCGTCAGCTACCGGACATAAAGGCAACTCTATCAGATAGGTGCCCCGTCCGACGCTATACTTGGTAGTCCTTGTCCTTATATATGATCTATACTGTGTTGTTGCGGTGCAATAAGACAGACGGAAGCCGGCGCGTCAAGCGCGCAAGCAGGTAGGCGCGTCCAGCGCGCGCGACGTGGTCTTCCGGGTTAGGAGGGGTCGTCAGCTCTTCCGGCTCAGCAGGAACACCGCCTGCTCTCCGAACAGGTTCCAGAACCACCAGGGAGCGTTCAGGCGCAGCCGCTTGCCCCAAGCATTGAGGGCGACCGCCCTTTCCATTTTGGCACCCGACTGCTCGCACAATTGCCGGAAGTCCTTGATGGTGCAGAAATGGATGTTGGGCGTGTCGTACCAGCTATAGGGCAGGTTGTCGGTTTGCGGCATGTGACCGCCGAACATCAGTTGCAGCCGGATGCGCCAATGGCCGAAATTCGGGAACGACACCACCGCGTGGCGCCCGATGCGGAGCATGTGCTCCAGCACCTGGCGGGGATGGCGGGTAGCCTGCAGCGTCTGCGACAGGATCACGTAATCGAAGGCATCGTCCGGATAGTCGGCAAGATCGGTGTCGGCGTCGCCCTGCACCACCGCCAGTCCCTTGGCCACGCTTTCGTTCACGCCCTCGCGTGACAGCTCGATGCCGCGGCCGTCGACGCCGCGCGTCTCGGCCAGCAGGCGCAACAGCTCGCCGTCACCACAGCCGACGTCCAGCACCTTGGCGCCAGGATCGATCATCTGCGCCACCACCAAAAGATCGACGCGGCTGCTGCCCGGCGAGCGGGCGGCATCGGCTTCGACAAGGTCGCGCTGCAAACGGGTGAGCATGGGTCAACCGTTCGCCGTCAATCCGCGCGCCTTGGCCGCGGAATCAAGGAAGCCGCGCACGATCGCGAACAGCTCCGGCTCGTCCAGCAAAAATGCGTCGTGGCCTTTATCGGTGGTGATCTCGGCGAAGGAAACGCGCGCCCCGCCGGCGTTGAGCGCATGCACGATCGCCCGCGAATCCGAGGTTGGGAATAGCCAGTCGCTGGTGAAGGAGACCACGCAGAAGCGCGTCTGGGCGCCTCTGAAAGCATTGGCCAGCACGCCGCCGTAATCCGCCGCGAGATCGAAATAATCCATCGCCCGCGTCAGATAAAGATAGCTGTTGGCATCGAATCGCTCGACGAAAGAGCTGCCCTGATGGCGCAGATAGGACTCCACCTCGAAATCGGCATCGAAGGAGAAGGTCGGATTGGAACGATCCTGCAGCCGCCGGCCGAATTTGCGGTGCAAGGCCGCGTCCGAGAGATAGGTGATATGCGCGCCCATGCGCGCCACCGCCAGGCCGCGGCGCGGATTGGTGCCTTCCAGAAGATAGCGTCCCTGCCGCCATTCCGGATCGGCCATCACGGCCTGGCGGCCGACCTCGTGGAAGGCGATGTTCTGCGCCGAGTGACGCGTGGCGCAGGCGAGCGGCAGCGCCGCGAAGACCCGTTGCGGGTAGCTCGCCGCCCATTGCAGCACCTGCATTCCGCCCATGGAGCCGCCCGCCACCGCGAACAGCGTCTCGATGCCCATCGCGTCGAGCAGCATCGCCTGCGCGCGCACCATGTCGCGGATGGTGATGACCGGAAAATCCAGACCCCAGGGATCGCCGGTGACCGGATTGATGGAAGACGGCCCGCTGGTACCCATGCAGGCGCCCATCACGTTCGCGCAGATGACGAAATAGCGCTCGGTGTCGATCGGCCGTCCCGGGCCGACCATGGTTTCCCACCAGCCCGGCTTGCCGGTGACAGGATGGATGGACGCGACGTGCTGATCGCCCGTGAGCGCATGGCAGATCATCACCGCGTTCGAACGCTGCGCATTGAGCGCGCCATAGGTCTTGTAGGCGATCTGGAACGGCGAGAGTTCGACCCCGGCATCCAGCTTCAGAGGCTTGTCGGGCCCGAAGCGCGCGACAAGTGAATCCCGAGGGAAATCCGCTTCGCGCGGACTTGCCTCGGCCTTGCGTGCCGGGTTGAGCTGGGCGTCGACCATCGACCTTCCTGAAATAGCGGCTTCGCGCCGGCTGGGCTATCCGGGTGGAACGCCCCGCGGCGCGGCTTTAGCTAGGGATCGCCCGCCGAATGTGTCAATGTTTTCTTTGATTTCGTAACTGCGAAAACCTATCCTGTCCATGCTGTTATGCTTGCTCTTATGCCCGGCAACGCGCCGGGCATGCATGTCTTGGAAGCTCTCAATCATCGATCAGAAAGGCCGCCCGGAGGCTGGACGGCCGATTGCGGAAAACAGGCCACGACAATGCCGGACAAGCCTCCCACCGACTTCTCCCTCGCCGCACTGCGGGCCGAGATCGATCAGATAGACGAGACCATGCACGGGCTGCTGATGCAGCGGGGCGAGATCATCGACCGCCTGATCGCCGTGAAACAGACCCAGGAAAGCGGCTCCGCGTTCCGGCCCGCCCGCGAGGCCGAGATGATGCGCCGGCTGGTCGGCCGGCACCACGGGATCTTGCCGCTCGAAACTGCCGAGAGCATCTGGCGGGTCATCATTTCCACTTTCACCTATGTACAGGCGCCCTTCTCGATTCACGCCGACCTGACGGACAACCCGGCAGCCATGCGCGATTCCGCGCGCTTCCACTTCGGCTTCACCGTGCCCTTCGTCGCGCATACGGGTGCGGCCGGCGTGGTCGCCGCGGTGTCGGAATCGCGAGGCGATCTCGGCCTGGTCAACGCGCAGGGCGGCGGCGGCGCCTGGTGGACGGCGCTGGAATTCGACAGCGCGCCGAAGATCATCGCGCGGCTGCCTTTCGTCGACCGCGAGAACCATCCGGCCGCGCTGCCGGTATTCGTGATTTCCCGGGTCGCGGCCGATGCCATGGTGCCGGAGGTCGCGGTCTGGAGCCTGCGAGTGTCCGGCTGGGGGGCGAAGGCAGCCAAGGCGGTAACGCATCTGGCCGACGTGATCGCCGTGCCGGACAGTGCCTTCGACGGCGCGGCCCTGCTGGTATCGGTGCCGCAGGGCTCAAGTTTTGAGAGGATCTCCGAGGCTGTCGTTAACGCAGGCGCCTCGATCCGCTCCTCTGCCCTCGTCGGAAGCCACGCAACCCGCTATACCCTCCCGGCCGCCGGCACCCGGCCTGTCCAGACCGGGCGCTGATCGTAAACATTCAGTGTCATCGCCCGCGAAGGCGGGCGATCCAGTAACCGGCTGACGCGCCGTCAATCTGGAAACGGCACGGCATACTGGATGTCCCGCCTGTGCGGGCATGACAGAAGGTAGAATTCGCGATGTCCACGTTGCAGCGCCCGCAACCGCGCCCCGGCGTGCTTTCGATCGAGGCCTATGTGCCCGGTAAAAGCGCGGCGCCGGGGGCTGCGCGGGTTTTCAAGTTGTCCGCCAACGAAACGCCGCTCGGGCCGAGCCCGCGCGCGATCGAAGCCTTTCGCGGCGCGGCGGAGCATCTGCACGATTACCCGGAGGGCACGGCGCGCAGATTGCGCGAGGCGATCGGGCGCAGCTTCGGGCTCGACCCTGCGCGCATCGTCTGCGGTGCCGGCTCCGACGACCTCCTGAACCTGCTGGCGCAGGCGTATCTCGCGCCGGGCGATGAGGCGATTTACACCGCGCACGGTTTCCGCATCTACCCGATCTTCACCTTGGCCGCCGGCGGCAAGCCGGTCGTGGCGGCGGAGAGGAATTACACCGCCGACGCGGATTCGATCCTGGCCAAGGTGACCGAGAAGACGCGCATCGTTTTCCTGGCCAATCCGAATAATCCGACCGGCACTTACATGTCCTTCGACGAGGTCAAGCGCATGCACCGCGCGCTGCCGCCGCATGTGCTGCTGGTGCTCGATGCCGCCTATGCCGAATACGTGCGCCGCAACGATTACGAATCTGGCATTGAGCTGGTCGCCACCAGCGACAACGTCGTGATGACGCGGACCTTCTCCAAGATCCACGGGCTTGCCGCGCTGCGGCTCGGCTGGATGTACGGTCCCGCGCATGTGGTGGACGCGGTCAACCGCATCCGCGGGCCGTTCAATGTCAACACGCCGGCAATGTGGGCGGGCATCGCATCCATCGAGGACGCCGCGCATCTGGAAACCTCGCGCGCGCATAACGCGCGCTGGCTGCCGTGGCTGACGGAGGAGATCGGCAAGCTTGGGCTGGAAGTGACGCCGAGCGTGGCCAATTTCATCCTGATCCATTTCCCCAAGACCAAGGGGCGCACGTCACGCGAGGCCGACGCTTTTCTCACCAAGCGCGGACTGGTCCTGCGCGAGGTCTCCAGCTATGGCCTGCCTGACGCGCTGCGGCTCACCGTCGGCACCGAGGAAGCCAACCGCCTGGTGGTGACGGCGCTGGCGGAATTCATGGGGCAAAAAGCGTGAGCGCGATTTTGTTCAACCGGCTCGCGCTGATCGGCATGGGGTTGATCGGTTCCTCCATCGCGCGGGCGGCGCGCGAGCAAGGCGTCGTGAAGACGATCGTCGCCACCGCGCGCACGCCGCAAACCCGTCAGCGCGTGCAAGAGCTCGGCATCGCCGACGAGGTGGTGGACAGCAACGCCGCCGCGGTGAAAGGCGCCGACCTGGTGATCGTCTGCATCCCCGTCGGCCAGAGCGGGCCGGCGGCAAAGGAAATCGGGCCGCATCTGAAACCCGGCGCCGTCGTCTCCGATGTCGGCTCGGTCAAGGGTGCGGTGCTGCGCGACATGGCCCCGCACCTGCCCGCGGGAGTGCATTTCGTTCCGGGCCACCCGGTGGCCGGCACCGAATATTCCGGTCCGGATGCCGGTTTCGCCGAACTCTTCGTCAATCGCTGGTGCATTTTGACGCCGCCGGAGAATGCCGACGCGGGCGCGGTGGACCGGCTCTCCGCCTTCTGGCGCGCGCTCGGGGCCAATGTCGAGACCATGCCGGCGGATCACCACGATCTGGTGCTCGGCATTACCAGCCATCTGCCGCATCTGATCGCCTATACCATCGTCGGCACCGCCGACGAGCTTTCGGAGGTTACGCGCTCGGAGGTGCTGAAATTCTCCGCCGGCGGCTTCCGCGACTTCACCCGCATCGCCTCGTCCGATCCGACCATGTGGCGCGACATCTTCATCGCCAACAAGGACGCGGTGCTGGAAATGCTCGGCCGCTTCAACGAGGACCTGTCGGCGCTTACCCGCGCCATGCGCAGCGGCGACGGTCAGGCGCTGTTCGATCACTTCACGCGCACCCGCGCGATCCGCAAGGGCATCGTGGAGATCGGCCAGGATTCACCGGTGCCGGATTTCGGCCGGCCGCATCCGCATCTGACGGAAGAGACCGAGAAGAAAATTAGAACAACGGATTGATCGTTCCGACCGGCAGATTGCCGAGGAACATCGAACCGTTGTCGATCCGGAGCGGAAGCACGACCGCGCGCCGGCCTTCCAGTTGTGTCTGTTCGCCAAGCAATCCGATGCCGGCGGCGATGCCGGCTCCGGCATGTTCGCGCGCGATATTGCCGAGACCGGGCGACAGGCGGTCGAGCGAGCTGGCAAGGCGATCGATCTTGCCGCCGGGCGCCACCAGTTTGTCCATCCCGAGTGCCGGCAACAGCCGATCCAGCCCCGCCACGGTGATGAGCAACTGGCCGTCGAGATGGCCATTGTCGGTGAGCGCCAGCGAGCCGGTGGCCAGTGCGATCGACTCTCCCTGCTGCGCGCGCGCATGGGTGATGTCGATGCGCCCGCCGGCGGCATGCATTTCGCGGAAACGATCCGGCCAGGGTTTTGGCGAAAAATCTTTCAATCCCCGCAGCACGAAGGTGATATCGGCGTCGAACGGCTTGCTTGTGAGCGGGTTGATCGTCGGCGCCGTGGCGCCGTTCAACCGCAGCACCAGATCGATCACCGGATTGCCGGCGGCGGTGCCTTCGACGATGCGGCCGTGCAATTCCGCATGCGCGGCCTCGAACAGCTTTTCGTTGCCCGACGGCGTGACGCGCTCGAAGGTCGGCTGGTCGATGGCAATGGAAACGCGCTCGGGCAGCGCCGGCGCGCCGCGCACGCTGCTTTGCAGAAGCTTCCAGTTCGCGGTGAAAGCCGGCCGGCCGAGGCTGTCGGCCAAAGTAAGCGGGCCCTCGAATTCGCTGATCAGCAGGCTGGGCTGATAGACCTGCGCCGCGACCAGCAGGCCCGCGGTCCGTCCGAAGACCGTCGGCTGCGTGCTGCGCCATTCCATCGCGGCCGGGGCGCAATGCACCTCGATGCGGAACGGGAAGCCGCCGATCTCCGGCGATCCGCAGCTATAGATGCGGCCCGCCCTGGCCTCCCGATCGAACCAGCCTTGCAGCGTCTCCTGCGTCACGTTGGAGGCGCGGAACCACATCGCCGACCACAGAACGGCAAGCACGATCAGCCCGATAAAGGGGGCGTAGAGCGGCCAGATCCGGCGGCGCCGTAGGCGGACGGGGCGGTCCATCAAAAATCCCGATCTCGGGTTTGCCATCAGGGCTCTTTTCCGGCGAAAGCAGCCAGAAGTCCAGAGCGTTGCCTTGGCTAATAGTGCCTGTTAGGCGAATGCCTGTCGCTGGCTTCCGTCAGGCCGGCCAACAAGCCTCCGTAACGATCGCGCGATGGAACAACGCAATCTGGATCATGCCGCGGGCGACCTTTGGGTCTTCGCCTATGGCTCGCTCATGTGGCGGCCGGGCTTTGACTTCATCGAGCGGGTGCCGGCGCGGGTGATCGGCGCCCATCGTGCGCTCTGCGTGCTGTCCTACCGGCATCGCGGCACACCGGAACGCCCGGGGCTGGTGCTCGGGCTCGACCGCGGCGGCACCTGCCGCGGCATCGCCTACCGGGTCGCGAAATCCAAACGCCCTGCGACGCTGGCCTATCTGCGCGAGCGCGAGCAGGTCACCAACGTTTATCGCGAAAGCATGCGGGCGATCTGGCTCCTGGGAGATCCGCAACGGCAGGTGGAGGCGCTTTGCTACGTGGTGGACCGCGGGCATCCGCAATATGCCGGACGGATGTCGCTCGACGATCAGCTGCATCATGTGCGGCAGGGCCACGGCCATTCCGGCGCGAACCGCGACTATGTGCTTTCAACCGTGCAGGAGCTGGAAGCGCTCGGCTTCCGTGACGCCAACCTGCATCTGCTGGCAGAGCGCCTCAAGGGCGCGCACGAGACTCCGCCCGCGCCATGACTTCGGCCGCATAAGGTCCGAGCTCGCGCTGTCCTTCCTCGACCAGCTTGGCTGTCGCGCTTTCAATAACGTCGCGCAGGCGCACGATGAAATCCGACTTGTCCAGTCCCGGCGCGATCGGATCGCAAACCTGCACCACCACGGTCCCGGGGAAGCGGCGGAACGAGCGGCGCGGCCAGAACAACCCCGAATTAAGCGCCACCGGTACACAAGGCACGTCAGTCTGCGCATAAAGATGCGCCACGCCGAACTTGTATTGCGGCTCGGCGCCGGGCGGCCGGCGCGTGCCTTCAGGAAAGATCACGATCTGCCGGCCGCGGCGCACTTCAACTTTCGCCCGCTCGGTCATCGCCGCCAGCGCCGGCCCGCGCGCGCCGCGGTTGACCGGGATCATCTGCGCCTTCCACAAGCACCAGCCGAACAGCGGAATCCACATCAGCTCGCGCTTGAGAATGAAAGTGGGATCTTCGACGTAAGGCAGCAGCGCGAAAGTTTCCCATACCGACTGATGCTTTGACGCGACGATGCTTCCGCCACGCGGCATTTTCTCCAAGCCGCGGAAATCCGCCTTGATGCCGCAGATCACCCGAAGCAGCCACAGATTGGTCATGGCCCAGGCGCGGGCGACGGCGAGCAAATAGCGATAGGGCAACAGCAAAGTGGGCATCGCCGCCAGCAGATAGACGACGAGATTCAGATAAAAAAGCAGGTTGAAAAGAACGGATCGGACGATGACCGACACGGAAAATCCTATCGCCCCCTGGGGGGCAAGCGAAGGCGCAGATCGGAGAAGCGGCTGGGCGCGATGGCGTCCGACGCAGGATCGAGCCGCATGCGGATAGCCGCCACGATGTACTTTAGGTACTCGGAAAATAACAGCTTGGCCGTGGCCAGATGCGACCACCAGGGTTCCGAGCGCAGTCTTTCCGAGACGACGGGATAAGGCACGAGCTCGACGCCGGGAAGCTGATGCGCCAATTCCGCGAGGGCACGCGGCATGTGATAGCCGGAAGTCACCACGATCAGCGACTGAAATCCCAGCGCCTCCGCCCAGCGCCTGGCTCCGATCGCGTTCCCGAGGGTATTGACCGCGGTGCGATCAAGATCCACACAGCAGGCGAACAGCCGCTCATATTCCGGCAGGACCCGCGAAATCTCGCCTTGATTGGTGGCGGGATAAACGCCGGTGATGAGCAGCCGCTTTCCGCGCTTGGAGGCCAACAGCTCGAAGGCGTCGTTCACCCGCGATGAGCCGCCGGTCAGCACCACGATGCCGTCTGCATTGCGGGTGAGCGTGACCTCGCGGGTCGATATCTGCGAGGCGAACCAGATAAAACCGAGCGCCAAAGCAACCGTGACGAGCAGCGCAATCAATACCACCGCGCGCCCGAGCCGTCCGAAAGCACGCGCAGCAAAGCTCCGCCGGGCGGGCGCCTTTAGCGGCTGCACCGGCGCGCCTTCGCTGTCTTTAGACCGAATGACCGACATCTCCCGTTCATCGCGTCCCATCATACAGCAAAGCCCGAAGCGGATTCCAATTGCACGCAGGTCAAGCTAATCGAGGGATTGCAGCGTGCGGTTAACGGTTTGACGCGAGGTTGCCGCAATCAGCACGGCGATCACAACCACCTGGACGCCGACGGCGACGTAGCCGGCAGTGCCGATAGAGAAAGTACCGAACAAGGCGGAAACACGGTCGGCACCCGTACCGCCGGCCAGCCAACTGCTCACGATTTCGGCGAAGGCGAAGAGCAATATCGCTGCGCCGCCGCCGATCGCGCCGCCTTTCAGCCCCAGCCAAAGAAAATGCCGCTGGAAATGCCCGGCGATGAAGCTATCGGGCGCGCCGATGAAATGCAGCACCTCGACCACCGGCCGGTTGGTGGCGATGGCGCCGCGCGTGGCGAAAGTGACGGAGAGCACGGTTGCAGCGAAAACCAGCAGCAGAATGACGATGCCGCCCACCACCGCCGTGCGGCTCATGGCGCGCATCTGCTCGATCCAGCCGCGGTGATCGTCGATGCTGGCGCCGGCGACCTGGTCGCTGAGCGCCTTGCGCAGGCTGGCGAGGTCGGGCTTGGCGTCAGGGGCGACCTTGACCACGATCATGCGCGGCACCGGCAGGTCATCCAACGCCAATCCGCTGCCGAGCCATGGCTCCAGTAACCGGCTCGACTCCTCCCTGGTGTATGGCCGCACCTCCGCGACGCTCGGGGCGGCGCGGGCGATCTCCGCTGCCTTGCGCACTTCCGCTTCAATGTCGCGCCCGCTTTGCGGCCTGACCTGGATCGTGATTTCGCGCCCGACTTCCGCCTGCCAATCGCTGGCGGCCGCCTGTACCAGCACGACAGCTCCGGTGGTCATCGAGGCCAGAAAGGTCATGATGGCGACGACCGCTGCCAGCGAGCGTCCGGCGATGGAATTGCGCGGGACGATCGGCGTGCGCAGGCGCGGCAATGCTTCCGGCGTGCGCGGCGTCACTTCCAATTCTCTGGTGCGCGGGTCTGCCATGGCTATTCGTAGACGTGCAGGCGGCCGTCATGCAGGACGAGACGGCGCGCGTCGTATTGATCCATCAGGGCGATGTCGTGGGTGGCGATGACGACCGAGGTGCCCGATTTGTTGAGCTCGATGAACAGCCGCAGCAACCGCTGCGCCAGGCTGGGATCGACATTGCCGGTCGGCTCGTCCGCGAGCAGCAACTGCGGCCGCCCGATCACCGCCCGCGCGATCGCGGCACGTTGCTTCTCGCCGCCCGAAAGCACCGGCGGCAGCGCGCCCATGCGGTCGCCGAGGCCGACCCAGTGCAGGAGTTCGATGACTTCGTCGCGAAAGCTGGCTTCGTCGCGGCCGGCGACGCGAAACGGCAGCGCGACATTCTCGTAAGTTGTCATGTGGTCGAGCAGGCGGAAGTCCTGGAACACGATACCGATCCGCCGCCGCAGCGCGGAAAGAGAGTCCTTGTCGAGCGTCGCAACATCGTGGCCGAACAAAGTAACCAGCCCCCGCGTGGGCCGCAGCGTCAGGAACAACAAGCGCAGCAGCGAGGTCTTGCCCGCGCCGGACGGCCCGGTGAGAAACTGGAACGAATGCGGCTCGATGCGGAAGGACAGGTCGCGCAACACCTCAGGACCCAGCCCATAACGCAAGCCCACATTTTCGAATCGAACCACTATCCCCCTCCGACAACCCCGATTCGGCTTTATACCAGTGTCTCGAATTCGAAGTTATTTGAAGCATCCTCTCACGCTCGCGGCAGGATCGGAGGTATCAAACCCGCTTACACCAGCGGGCCTGCGCCATGACTCCTCCCACGGGCGCCGGCCCCCCGTGCCCGGGCAGCGTTGGCAGGTCTAGCATGGTTTCCAATTCGTTAACGGATCGCCGCTAGGGTCGAAGGACCTCTGGTCCGTCTGCCCCGATTCGTCATGCTGATCGTCTGCCCGAGCTGCGCAACATCCTACCAGGTTGAGCCGGATTCGCTCGGCCGGGACGGGCGTTCCGTGCGCTGCGCGCGCTGCCGGAACGTCTGGTTTGCCACCATCCCCACCCTGGTATCCGCTCTCGGCGGACCGGACGATTGGGACGTGATCGATACCGGCCCGCGGGTGCCCTCGGTGGACAACCCGGGGCAATCCGCGGCTTCCGGCGCAGGAATGCCGGCGAATTTTGCAGCGCCCGAAGACATCGACGTCGCCGGCCTGAGCGTCGAAATAGCCACCGAGCGTGCCGAGCAGGAGGCCGAAGCGGATGCCGTGCTGGCCGAGGTGACGCAGGAAAATGCGGTGGCGGATTCGCCTTCGCTCGTTCCTGCCCAAGCCGCGGCATCCACGGAAGCCCAGCCGTCCGCCGCTGTGCCGGACATCGAAACTTTTGCCGCGCGCCGGGCGCGGCGCGACGCCTTGCGCCGCCGCCGGCTTAAACCCGGCTGGCGTGCGGCGATCCTGGTCTTGCTGGCGCTCAACGCCGGCATCGTCGGCTGGCGCGCGGACATTGTGCGGCTGCTGCCGCAGACCGCGTCGCTTTATGCCGCAGTCGGGCTGCCGGTGAATCTGCGCGGCCTTTCCTTTGAGAATGTCCGCATGTCCCGCTCGGAGCATGAGGGCGTCGGCGTATTGATCGTGGAAGGCTCGATCGTCAATGTCACCGCGCGGCCGCTCGAGGTACCGCGGCTGCGCCTTGCCGTGCGCAACGATGCCAAGAACGAGATCTATGCCTGGACGATGCAGCCGCCCCGCTCGGTCCTCGGCCCGGGCGACACGCTGCCTTTCCGCTCCCGTCTCGCGTCGCCACCGGCGGATGCGCGCGAGGTACAGGTCCGTTTCTTCAGCCGGCGGGACCTGGTCGCAGGATTGAACTGACATGCCGCGCATCCTGATCGCCGAGGACGATGAACCGGTACGCGCCCTGGTGGCGCGCGCGCTGCTGGAAAACGGCCATGACGTGGTGACGGCCGCCGACGGCGGCGCCGCGCTGGAGGTCCTGGCGCGGGCGCATGGCCGCTTCGACCTGTTGCTCGCCGATATCAAGATGCCGGTGATGGATGGCATCGCGCTGGCGCTGGCCACGGCGCGCGACCACCCTGACGTGACGATCCTGCTGATGACCGGATATGCCGACCAGCGCGAGCGCGCGCATGGTCTCGACGCCCTGATCCATGACGTGATCACCAAGCCGCTGTCAGTGGCCACCATCCGTGCCGCGGTGGACGAGGCGCTGGCCACCACGCGGCGGTGACCTTCGCCGTCATCATCCGCGATCCGCGAAGGCGGATGATCCAGTAATCGCAGATGCCTGAAACTTTGATCGATCGGCTTCTGTCAACTGGATGCCCCGCCTGCGCGGGGCATGACCAGATCAGAAATCCTTCAGCAGCCGCTCGATATAGTCGAGCTCGAACTGCGGACGTGCGCTTTCGCCGAGGCGCTTGCGCAGCTCTTCCAGGATGCGGCGGGCACGCTGCACGTCGATCTCGCCCGGCACCTTGACCGAGGTGTCGTCCTGATAGTCGCGGCCGCGCAACGGCCGCCCGAGCGGATCGGTTTCTTCGCCCGCCCGCGCCTGGCCGAGACGGCCAGGCCGCCCCATGCCCGGGCCGCGGCCCTGGCCTTCGCCGCGCTGCTGCTGCATCGATTGCGCCAGGTTTTGTGCGCCCCGGCGCATGGCGTCGAGAGCCTTGCCTTGTGAATCGACGGCGGAATCAGCATTACCCTGGCCGAGCTGGCCCTCCGCGTCGCCCATCGCCTCGCCCGCGCGTCCGAGCTGATCGAGCCCGTCGCCGGGACCGTCCTGCGTCGGCTGGTCTCCGGGCTGCGGGCCGTGTCCGCGCTTGCGCAATTCCTCCAGCATCTTGTTGAGCCGCTCGCGCAGCCCCTGCTGATCGCCGCGCAGCTGGCCCATCTGGTTTTGCTCGCCCTGCTGACCGCGTTGGCGGTCGCGGCGCGCGTTTTGCCCTTCCTTGAAGGTTTTGTCGCGCAGTTCGCGCTGGCGCTGGATCATCTCCGCGAGATCATTGAGCGCCTGCATATCCTCGTCGCCGCCCTGCCCGGGCCGCGCCATCTGCAGGCCTTCCAGCATGGCCTGCAATTCCTGCAACATCTGACGCGCGGCATCCTTGTTGCCGGAACGCGCCATCTGCTCCATCCGGTCAAGCATATTCTGCAAATCCTGCTGCCGCAGGATGCGCGAATTGGGCGGCAGCGGGCGCGCGAGCTGATCGGGGTTGCGCCGCATCTCCTGCGCCAGCGCTTGCAGGAAGTTGTTGAGCGCCGCCCGCAGCTGATCCATCAGCTTTTTGATTTCTTCGTCGCCGGCATTGCGATCGAGCGCCTGGCGCAGCGCTTCCTGGGCAGCACGCAGCTGCGCGGCGGCATCGCCCATGGTGCCGTCTTCGATCAGCACCGCCATCGCCCACATGCGCGAGACCACCTCGCGCAGATCGTCGTCGCTGCGCGCATTGGTGAGATTCCAGTAGAGCGCGCGCAGCCCGAGATAGATGCTGGTGTCGGGGGTAAAGCGCTCCGGCGCAATGGAAAGCGCATCAAGGCCGATCAGTACGCGCGGCTTGCTCTCGGCATCGAGCGCGATCATGCGCCGTTGCTCGATCAGCGATTTGGCGATCGGATTGAAGAAGGGCCGCTCCGGCAGCCTCATTTCGAACGGCTCGCTGCGGCCTTCGTTGCCGGCCTGATCCTTGGCCACCAGCGTCATCACCATGTCGGAGCCGGCGAACGGATGTTCGGTCAGGTCCTTCACGGTTTGGCCGACGGCATTGCGGGTGCGCGCCTGCGGCATCACCAGCGGGAATTCCGGCGCGCCATAGAGCGGACGCGTCTTCTGTTCCGCCGCCTCGGGCATTTCCTTGCGCTTGAAAACCGCCTGTCCTTCGGTGGCGCCGTAATCGTCCTCGATCTTGTAGCTGAGCTGCATGGCGCCCTGCGGACGGGCTTCCGGATCCTTCGAGAGCGTGATGGTCGGCGGCCGGTCGGGAATCGCGGTAAAGCTGAAGGTGACGTCATCGCCGTAGCCGCGGATGGTGGCGGCGCCGCTGCCGTCGATCGCGTAGCGCCGCTCTTCGGCCCCGGCGGGCGGCTTGGCGGCGGCAGGCGCTTCGTTCAACTCGCCGCGGGTGACGATGTCGAGCCCCGACTTGCCGCTCGCGCGCACCACCAGGATGCTGCCGATCGGCACGGCATGCGACGCCGCCGTCGGCAGCGGCTCGCCGGGGCGCAGGCCCGGCAGCAAGAGCGGCGACTTGCCGGTATAAAGCGGCGGCGTAACCCAGGCATCGACACGGAAATTCGCCGGCGTCACGACGCCGCGGAAATCAAAGGCGGCACCGATGCGCCGCAGGCGATCGCCGCTTGCGCCGAAGAAGGTCGCGACCAACAGCACAAGCACGAGGCCGCGCAATGCATAGGGGTCGCGCGCTGCGAGCCGCGGCGAGGGCGAACCCGCCTTCAGCCCGCGGGCGGCATCGGCGGCGCGCTGGAGATGAGCGCGCCACAGCGCGATCGAGAAGGGATCGCCGGCCGTGGTCGCCATGTTGTCGCTGACGGCGGTCGCGGGACGATGCGGCAGGCCGCTGACGCGGTCGAGCCGCTGCAAGCCTTCCTGGATTGTCGGGATGCGCAGGCGCAGCAGCGGAACGCTGGCCGCCGCCGTGATCACGAACAGAATCAGCATGCCGATGATGCGGCCGACCGGCGGCAGCCACAACCACACGCCCAACCATGAAACGACGAGGAACAAGCCAACGGCGGTGCCCAGGCTCGCCAGCGCGGGCCAGAGCCGTTCCCAGAGAATTGCCCAGCGCGCGCGCGTGAGCGGGCTCGCGAGCACGGCTTGGCCCGCCGGTTCGGGAATGCCTTGGCTGCGCGACGGCTGGTCCGTCACCGGGCTCTCCTGAAGGAATCGTGGTTACAACACCTTAGCACGGGCAATGGGTCCCGCTAGCAGCGCATGATCCGGGAGAAGTGGAACCCGGTTCGCCGACAAGATCATGCGCCAGATTAATACGTTAGCGCGCGATCACAGAAACCCGGTTCCCACTTTCCCGATCACGCTAACAAAAATCCGGCCATTTCCGCCATTTTTGCTCACAACCAGGGCGGCACGCGATCGAGCGCGATCAATGCGTCCACTTCGAGGCGGGGCCGCACCACAGCCCATTCGTTATCGCGCACCAGCACCTCCGGAACCAGAGGCCGCGTGTTGTAGGTGCCGGCCTGCACCGCGCCATAGGCGCCGGCGGACATCACGGCGAGCAGGTCGCCCGGCTTGGCTTCCGCAATGTCACGCTGGAGCGCCAGGAAATCGCCCGATTCGCACACCGGCCCGACGACGTCCGCCACCAGGCGCTTGGCCGAAACCGGTGCTTCCTTCACCGGCCAGATTTCGTGATGCGCCTCGTAGAGCGTGGGACGGATCAGATCATTCATGCCGGCATCCACCACCACGAAGGTCTTGGCTTCGCCGTGCTTCACATATTGCACCCGTGTGACCAGGATCCCGGCATTACCGACGATCAGCCGGCCGGGCTCGAAGATCAGCGTGCAATCCAGATCACGCGTCGCACGCTTGACCACCTCGGCGTAAGCGGCGGGATCCGGCGGCGGCTCGTTGTCGTCGCGATAGGGAATACCGAGCCCGCCGCCGAGATCGACATGGGAAATCTTGTGTCCGTCGGCGCGCAATTCGCGCACGAACTCCGCGAGCAGCGTGAAGGCGTTGCCGAAGGGGTCGAGATGGGTGATCTGGCTGCCGATATGCATGTCGACGCCAGTCACCTCGATCCCCGGCAGCTTCGCCGCGTGGGCATAAACGGCGCGCGCGCGGCTGAGCGGAATACCGAACTTATTCTCCGCTCGGCCGGTGGCGATCTTGGCATGCGTCTTCGCGTCGACGTCTGGATTGACCCGGATCGAAATCGGTGCGACGCGCCCCTTGGCGGCGCCGATGGAGGAGAGCAGATCGAGCTCCGGCTCGGACTCCACGTTGATGCAGAGAATGTCTTCATCGAGCGCCAGCGCCAGCTCGCGCTCGCTCTTGCCGATGCCGGAGAACATGATCTTGTTCGCCGCAATACCGGCTGCCCGCGCGCGCTGCAATTCGCCGCCGGACACCACGTCGGCGCCGCAGCCAAGCTTCGCCAGCGTCTTCAGCACCGCCTGGTTGGAGTTCGCCTTCATGGCGTAGCAGACCAGCGACGGCACATCGGCGAAGGCGCCGGCGAATACCTTGTAGTGACGCTCGAGCGTCGCGGTGGAATAGCAATAGAACGGCGTGCCGACGGCATCGGCCAGCGCGGCGAGGCTTACCGCCTCCGCGTGCAGCACGCCGTCGCGATAGGCGAAGTGATGCATTTCAATTCAATCGTACCGTGACATTAAAGAAACCGTATGCGGCGTCCGCAACGCACCGCACGCGGCGAACTGGACCAGACGCGGCGGCTTTAGTCGAGAAGCCAATCCATGGGCAGGCGTTTTTTCGGCGCGTTGCTGGGCGCAATCGGGCGGCCCTGGGAGTCGAACGCGGCGGGCGCAGCCGCTGGCTGCTCCGCGACCGGACTAAGCCCGACATTCGGGCTTGCTGCCTGTGCCGGCGGAGCGGCCCCCGCCGACGGCGGCGGATCGAGCGGCCCCTTGCGGCCGCAGCCGCCAAGGGCAAAGGCGGCAGCAACTGCGCCGATCACGGCGATATGGGCAAAACGCGAGGTCACGGCATGGCGCTCCTGAATCGGCGGCAAAGATAGCAGATCGAGACACTGAGGCGACAGCCCTCGCCGCCCGACGCCGCTCATTTTACGTCCTTATCGAGTTGCCGCAGCCAGCGTCTCGCAGCACTGCGCACATTCTTCGGCGCGGTGCCGCCAAAGCTGGTGCGGCTCTTGACTGAATTGCTCACCGCCAGCACCTCGAATACGTCGTTGGTAATGCGCGGTTCGACCGTCTGCATGGTTTCGAGCGGCAGCCGGTGCAGCGGAAGATTGTTTTCCGAGGCCGCGGCAACGATGCGGCCGGTGATGTGATGCGCCTCGCGGAACGGCAGCTTCAGCGTTCGCACCAGCCAGTCGGCGAGATCGGTGGCGGTGGCATAGCCTTCGCCCGCCGCCTTCTTCATGCGCGCGGTATCCGGCTCGAGGTCGGTCACCATGCCGGCCATGGCCGCGAGCGAGAGCGTGAGCGCGGAGAGCGCAGCCATGCTGCCCTCCTTGTCCTCCTGCATGTCCTTCTGATAGGCGAGCGGCAATCCCTTCATCACCAGCAGGAGTCCGCTGAGCGCGCCGATGATGCGGCCAGTTTTGGCGCGCACCAGCTCGGCGGCGTCCGGGTTGCGCTTTTGTGGCATGATCGAAGAGCCGGTGGTGAATTTGTCCGACATCTTCGCCAGCCCGGTGAGCGGCGAGGTCCAGATCACGATCTCTTCGGCCAGCCGCGACAGGTGCACCGCCGCGATCGAAGCAGCCGCCAGCGTCTCCAGCACGAAATCGCGGTCGGAGACCGCGTCGAGCGAATTGGCGGCGGGCCGGTCGAAGCCAAGGGCCTGCGCCGTCATCTCCCGGTCGATCGGGAAAGACGTGCCGGCGAGCGCGGCAGCGCCGAGCGGGCACTCGTTGAGCCGCTTGCGCGCGTCGGCGAAGCGGCCGCGGTCGCGCGCGGCCATCTCGACATAGGCGAGCAGATGATGACCGAAGGTCACCGGTTGCGCGGTCTGCAAATGCGTCAGGCCCGGCATCACCGTGGCCGCGTGCTCCAAAGCCTTCTTGGCCAGCGCGTGCTGAAAGGCCGCGAGGGCGCGATCGACGTCATCGATGGCGCCGCGCACCCATAATTTGAAATCGGTGGCAACCTGGTCGTTGCGCGAGCGCGCGGTATGCAGCCGCCCAGCCGCCGGACCGACCAGCTCGGCCAGCCGGCTCTCGACATTCATGTGGATGTCTTCGAGCGCGCGTTTGAACTCGAATTTGCCGGCATCCATCTCAGCCAGGATCGTGTCGAGACCCTGCGCCAGCTTGCCGGCGTCCTCCGCCGTGATAATGCCTTGCTTGGCGAGCATGGCGGCATGCGCCTTGGACGCCAGGATATCCTCCCGGAAAAGGTGCCGATCAAAGTCGATGGAGGCGTTGATTTCCTCCATGATGGCGTCGGGGCCGGAGGCAAAGCGTCCACCCCACATCTTGTTGGTCATGACACGTCCAAAGGCACGTAAACCCAGGTTTCGCCGGCCATGAAAGAACCTTCCGACCCCCCAGCAAGCAGCCCATTCCGGCGCCGCCGCAGGCTGATTGCCGGCGCTGCGGTCGCAGCCCTCTTGGCCGGGCTCGCGGGGGTATACGGGATCGGCGGGTTGCAGCGCAATGCGGGCACCGATGCCGGCTGCCAGGCTGCGGTGGACATCGCCAAGCGGATTGCGCCGCTGGCGCGCGGGGAAGTGGCGGCATTAACCGTAGCGGAAAAGCCCCTGCGCGTGCCGGAGCTGAGCTTCCAGGACGCGGAAGGCCGCCAGCATATGCTGAAGGAGTGGCGCGGCCGCTTCGTGCTGTTGAACCTATGGGCCACCTGGTGCGTGCCCTGCCGGGAGGAAATGCCGGCGCTCGATGCGCTGGAAGGCAAGCTCGGCGGGCAGGATTTCCAGGTGGTGGCGGTGAATATCGACACCCGTGATCCCGACAAGCCGAAGGCCTGGCTGAAAGAGGTCGGCATCAATCGCCTGGCTTATTTCGCCGATCCGCAGGCCAAGGTGTTTCAGGACCTGAAAGCCGCCGGCCGCGCCTTCGGCATGCCGACCACGCTCCTGATCGATCCGCAAGGATGCGAGATCGCCACGCTGGCCGGCCCGGCGGAATGGGCGAGCGATGACGCGGTGAAATTCGTGCAGGCGGCGAAAACGCCGTAAGCGCGCGCTTAAACCGTTTTGTCGACCTTGGCGTCGTCGATGCCGTCGACCTTGGTGTTGGCAATTTCGTCGAATTTGGCTTTCGCTGCCTGATTGATCCGCTTCAATGCAGCCTCGCCCGCGAGCTTTGCCATGCCGGCGATTCTGTCGGTGTTGGCCTTTGCAAACATCGAATTGAAAGTGTCGCTCGCGTTGACCTGATCGGCGGCCATGGCCGCGCGGCGGGCGCGCCAGGCTTGCGCCTGTTTCCAGGCGCTCGGCTGCGGCAGCCAATTGAATTTCCTGATCGCCGTCATGCCGCCGGATGGTAGGCGGACGGGCTTAATGTGGCGTAAAACGCAAGTTCAGCGCGTCGGCACCGGCTTTTCGCCGCGGTAATCGTAGAAGCCGCGTTGCGTCTTGCGACCGAGCCAGCCGGCCTCGACATATTTCACCAGCAGCGGGCACGGCCGGTATTTGGAGTCCGCCAGGCCTTCGTGCAGCACCTGCATCACCGACAGCACGGTATCGAGGCCGATGAAGTCGGCGAGCTCGAGCGGGCCCATCGGATGATGCGCGCCGAGCCGCATGGCGGTGTCGATCGCCTCGACGTTGCCGACGCCTTCATAGAGCGTGTAGATCGCCTCGTTGATCATCGGCAGCAGCACGCGGTTGACGATGAAGGCGGGGAAGTCCTCCGACACCGCAATGGTCTTCCCCAGCTTGGTGACGAATTCTTTGCTGGTCTCGAAAGTCGCGTCGTCGGTGGCGATGCCGCGGATCACCTCCACCAATTCCATCAGCGGCACCGGATTCATGAAGTGGATGCCGATGAAACGCTCCGGCCGGTCGGTCGAGGACGCCAGGCGGGTGATCGAGATCGACGAAGTATTGGTGGCGACAATCGCCTCCGGCTTCAGCACCGCGCAGATTTGAGAAAAAATCTGCCGCTTGACCTGTTCCTGCTCGGTCGCCGTCTCGATGACGATGTCGCAATTAGCCAAGCCGTCGATGTTGTCAGTGGGCCGAATGCGGGCGAGCGCAGCCTTCCTGTCGTCCTCGCTGATCATGTGCTTGCCGACCTGGCGCGCCATGTTGCCGTTGATCGTGGCGAGACCGGCCTTGATGCGGTCCGGCGCGACGTCATAGAGGTACACATCGAACCCGGCGAGCGCGCAGACATGGGCGATGCCGTTGCCCATCTGTCCGGCACCGATCACGCCGACTTTCCTGAGAGAGAGCGCCATAGCCTTTTTCCGATCCATGCCGCGCAGACAGCGGCAAGACACTTACCAGAGACGCTGTTTACGCTGAACCTTGCGTGAACGACAGCAGAGAAAAGTCGCATTCCGCGAAATGGTCAACGGCCGCTTTTGCCAAGCTCTTCTGCAAGTTCCGGCAGTGCCTGGAATAGGTCGGCCACCAGACCATAGTCGGCAACCTGGAAGATCGGCGCTTCCTCATCCTTGTTGATCGCCACGATAACCTTGGAATCCTTCATCCCGGCGAGATGCTGGATCGCGCCGGAAATGCCGACCGCGATGTAAAGCTCAGGCGCCACGATCTTGCCGGTCTGCCCCACCTGCCAGTCGTTCGGCGCGTAACCGGCATCCACCGCCGCGCGCGAGGCGCCCACCGCCGCGCCCAGCTTGTCGGCCACCGGCTCGATATATTTGGTAAAATTCTCCCGGTTCTGCATCGCCCGTCCGCCGGAAATGATGATCTTGGCGGAGGTCAGTTCCGGACGGTCGAGTTTCGACAATTCCTCGCCGACGAACGACGATTTGGCCGGATCAGCCGCCGCGGCGACCGTTTCCACCGGCGCGCTGCCGCCCTCGCCCGATGCGCTGAAACCCGCGGTACGGATAGTGATGACCTTTTTGGCCTCGGAGGATTTGACGGTCTGGATGGCGTTGCCGGCATAGATCGGCCGCTCGAATGTATCGGGCGCAACCACCTTGGTCACATCGGAAATCTGCATGACGTCGAGCAGCGCAGCGACGCGCGGCAGGATGTTCTTTCCCATCGTGGTCGCCGGCGCGAGGATCGCATCATAGGGCGCCGCCAGCGCGACCATCAGCGCGGCGACCGGCTCCGCCAGCATATGGGCATAAGGCGCCGCGTCCGCGAGCAGCACCTTGCTGACACCCTCGAGTTTCGCCGCCGCGTCCGCAACCGCCTTGCAGCCCTGGCCCGCCACCAGCACATGCACCTCGGAGCCGAGTTGCTTCGCCGCGGTGAGCGCCTTGGCCGTGGTGTCGCGCAGCGTGTTGTTGTCGTGCTCGGCGAGCAAGAGAGTCGTCATACGCCAGCTCCACGCATTGACTCGTCATGCCCGGCCTTGCGCCGGGCCATAACGGCGGAGAGGGTACGGCGAGAAGGCATCACAGCACCCCCGCCTCGTTTTTCAGCTTGCCGACGAGGTCCGCGACATTGGCGACCTTGACGCCGGCCTTGCGCTTTTCCGGCTCCACCGTCTTGAGCACTTGCAGGCGCGGCTTGACGTCGACGCAGTAGGCTTCCGGCGTCTTCTCCTCGATCGGCTTCTTCTTCGCCTTCATGATGTTCGGCAGGCTGGCGTAACGCGGCTCGTTCAAACGAAGGTCGGTGGTCACGATCGCGGGGCCGGCAAGCTTCACGGTCTGCAAGCCGCCGTCGATCTCGCGCGTGACCACGACGTCGGCGCCTTCCAGCACCAGTTTGGAAGCGAAAGTGCCCTGCGGCCAGCCGAGCAAGGCCGCCAGCATCTGACCGGTTTGATTGCAGTCATCGTCGATCGCCTGCTTGCCCATGATGACAAGGCCGGGCTGTTCCGCTTCGACGATGGCCTTGAGGATTTTTGCAACCGCCAGCGGCTCCACCGGGGCGTCGGTCTTCACCAGGATGCCGCGGTCGGCGCCCATGGCCAGTGCGGTGCGGATGGTTTCCGCGGCCTGCGCCGGTCCGATGGAAATGGCGACGATCTCGGTGGCCTTGCCGGCTTCCTTCAGCCGGATCGCTTCTTCCACCGCGATCTCGTCGAACGGATTCATCGACATCTTCACGTTGGCGAGCTCGACGCCCGAGCCGTCCGCCTTGACGCGAATTTTGACATTGAAGTCGACGACCCGCTTTACGGGCACCAGGATTTTCATTTATTCGAATCCCCAGTCCGCACGCTAATCGCCGCCTGTTTTACGGTCAACGCCGGTCACCGGTTCTGCCCGGGCGCCCAGAGCACGTCGCGAGCGCCTTTATCATTCGCGTAACGGCCGGCGACAAAGAGGAAATCGGAAAGCCGGTTGACGTATTTCAGCGCGGGCGCGCCGACGCCTTCGGCCGGCTTGTCCTTGAGCTCGACCATCATGCGCTCGGCGCGGCGACACACCGTGCGGGCCAGATGCAGATAGGCCGCGGCGGGGCTGCCACCCGGCAGAATGAACGAGCGCAGCGGCTGCAGGTCGGCGTTCAGCCGGTCGATCTCTTGCTCGATCCAGTCGACCTGCGCGTCGGTCACCGTCAGGCGCGCGCCGCCCGGACCTTTTTCCGACAGGCATAGCTCGGCTTCGACATCAAACAGATCGTTCTGGATGCGCGAAAGCGCGGCGTCAAAAGTCTTGTCCTCGCTGGTGTGGAGCCGCACCAGCCCGAGCACCGCATTGACTTCGTCCAGCGTGCCATAGGCGGCGACGCGCAGGTCGTATTTTTTGCGCCGCGCGCCGCTGCCGAGCGCGGTGGTGCCGTCGTCGCCGGTGCGGGTATAGATGCGGTTGAGAACAACCATCGCCGTTACCTTCTCGCCGCGCGCACGCGATCAGCGCTTCATGGCCCAGACCGCCGCCATGATAACGATGATGGCAATGAATTGAAGCAGCACCCGCATCCGCATCAGCCGTTGCGAGGTATTGGGCGAACCGCCGCGCATCATGTTGATCAGGCCAAGCACCAGCACGATGGCGACCGCGCCAATGGCGATGGGCACGAGATTATTCAGCAAGGTGGACATGGCGCCTACATAGCGCCGGGGCCGCTAGGCGGCCAGATGTTTCTCGATCTCGTGCACGGGCATCTTTACCAGATCCTTGTCGATTTCGGCCGCCAGCGCGCCGCGCAGGCCTTGGCTATAGACCTGACGGAGCGCACCGAGCGCTCGCGGCGGCGCGGCGATGATCAGCGATTTGACCTCGCCCGCCTGCACCGCCGCATCAAGCCGGGCCGCGAGCTTTTCCAGGAAACGGCGCTCGCCCTGCGAATGCCAGTCGGTCTGGCCCACCGAGGAGCGGCCCTCCCCGACCGAGGAGAAAGCGCGGCCGGGCGCGTCGGTGCCCTGTTCGCGGGTGGGCGGGGCCTCCTGTTGATAGACTTCTTTGGTCCTCAGATTGGGAAACATCTCGTCGCCGACATTTTCCAGCACCAGTGCCTTGGTGCCGTCGCAGACCACGACCCATTGACCCCGATGAAGCTTAAACTTGGACATAAGACCTCCTGAGAGCGCAGCGGATCCGTGCGCCAAGCGTGCGATCAGCAGATGGTCCCGTTTAACGCGCCGATCGCACGGCAACTACTTAATCCAGCGCATGATCTTATCGGCGAACCAATTTCCATCCCGGATCAAATTCGGGATGGGCTTTCGCAGGATCACGCGCATAAGTCAACGCTGCAGACGGCATTCCGTTGCCGCGGCCACGGCGCTTTAATTTGAAGCTTCCAGCAAGCGTCGCGCGACCACCTGCGCCAAAATCTCGGCCGATCCCTCCAGGATGCTGAGCACGCGCGCATCCGCTAGGATGCGGGAGACGGGGAATTCCACGGCGACGCCATTGGCGCCATGCACCTGCACGGCGGTATCGGCCGCCGCCCAGGCCACGCGCGCGGCCAACAGTTTCGCCATGGCCGCTTGCACATCCGACCGTTCGCCGGAATCCCTTTTGCGGGCCGCGAAATAGCTGAGCTGGCGGGTGATGGCGATTTCGGTCGCCATCATCGCAATTTTGTCGGCAATGCGCGGAAAGCCGATGATCGCCTTGCCGAACTGCTGCCGCTGGCCGGAATAACCGATGGCCTGGTCGAGCGCGGATTGCGCGACGCCTACCGCCCGCGCGGCGGTCTGGATGCGCGCGCTTTCGAAGGTCTGCATGGCCTGTTTGAAACCGATGCCTTCGATGCCGCCCAGCAGCCCGGAAACCGGAACCTGGAAATCATCGAAGGTCAGCTCGTATTCCTTCATCCCGCGATAGCCGATCGCCGGGATTTCGCTGCCGGTCAGGCCGGCGACGGGAAACGGCCGCTCAACGCTGCCGCGCGGCTTTTCCGCCAAGAGGATGGAAAGGCCGCGGTGGTTCATTTCTCTTTGATTGGTGCGCGCCAGGATCAGCATCAAATCCGCGCGCGCGGCATGCGTGATCCAGCTCTTACTGCCGCGGAGCCGGTAGAAACGGTCGTCGGCCGCGGCACGGGTGCGAATGGAGCCGAGATCCGAGCCGCTGTTCGGTTCGGTGAAGGCCACCGCCGGCAGCACTTCGCCGGCCGCGATCCTCGGCAGCCACTGGCGTTTCTGCTCTTCCGTGCCGTGACACAAGATGAGGTCGGCGGCGATCTCGGTCCGGGTGCCGAGCGAGCCGACGCCGATATAGCCGCGCGACAGCTCCTCGGACACCACGCACATCGCCTGCTTGCCGAGACCCATGCCGCCGAATTCTTCCGGGATAGTCAGACCGAAGACGCCGAGTTCCGCCATGTGGGCGACCACTTCGATCGGAATGTAACCGTCGGATAAATGCCAGCGCTGTGCCTGCTGGCGGACCTCGGCGATGACAAATTTGCGCATCTCGTCGCGGATCGATTCCAGCGTGTCGTCGAGGCCGCCGGCGCCGGGCGTTGCGTCATGCTGAGCATGCAGCAGCTCGACCAGACGCGCGCGCCGCTGCGCCGTGTTGCCCGATGCAATCAGCGCTTCGACAAAAGCGGTCATCCGGGCGGAGACATCGTGGCGGGTCAGGCCCATGTCGGCGAGACGCGCAATCTCGCCCTGGCTCATCGGAATGCCACCGAAGATCTGGGCAAGGTATTCGCCAAAACCGATGCGGACGACCAGTTCCTCGATTTCACCCAGATGGCCGCTCGTGCTGAGGCGGTCGGCATAAGCGGCGAGCTGACGAATCGCCTCGACGTAAGTGGCGAGCCAGGCGAGGCCATGGGTGGCGCGCTGTTCGCGCTCGAATAGCCGCGCCACGATACGGCCTTCCACGGTTACGCGCCCGCGCAGCTTGGCCACCGCGTCCGCCAGCAGGCCTTCCATGGCCCCGACGGCGCCATCCGTCATGGCCAGGAGGTCATGCCCCGGCTCGCGGGGGGAAGGCATCATTTCGCGCGCTCCGGTGGATGGCTGTAGCGGATAAGGGCGCGGACACTACGCCTGCAACTCACGAATGCAAGTTGCAGCGATTGTGCGAACCTTGGAGGGTTCTACAACCGGGAGGTACAATTTTCCTCCATTTTAACCATTTTGCGCTTCTTTAAGCATGCGAGTTCATCAAGCGGGCCGATCACGATCGCCCGCGCTTTTTCGCGTGCCAGGAAATGGTTGAAGCCAAACGATTTTTTCTGTCGGCTTTCTCCGTCCGCGCGCGCATTGTGGCGCTGGCGCTGATTCCGCTTGGCGGCTTCCTGGCCAATGGCATCGCCTTCACATCCGGCGAAGCCGACGTGCAGGCCGCTTTCGGCAGCGTCAATCGCGCTGCCGCGTTGTCCGATGCCGGCTACGATTTCAAGGCCGCGCTCGCCGTCATGCGGCTCACCGTCCGGGATTTCGCCTCCAAGCCGGACAGCTTTTTGGTGCAGACCTTCGACGACAACCGCGGGCTTGCCGCGGCAAGCCTCGACTCGCTGGAGGGTTTGCTTTCCGGGCCCGAGCGCAAGGAAGTGGTCGGCCTGCGCGAGCGGCTGAATGAAGTCGCGCATTCGTTCGGCAATCTGGTCAAGGAGCAGCAGCGGCTAGGCTTCACCAGCGAGGACGGCATCCGCAAGGAGTTGCAGGATGCCGGGCAGGCCATCGACCGCTTTATCAACATCGACATGACCAGGGTGGAAGCCGACTGGCAGCGCGAGCCCGAGGCGCAAAAACTGCTCGCCTCGCTGTTGACGATGCGGCGCCATGAGGCCGACTACCGGCTGTTGCGCAAGGAATATCTCGGCCAGCTATTCGCCTCCGAATTCAGCAAATTCGGCAAGATCGCAGCCACGGTGAACATGCCGGCGGGACTGAAAGAACGGATGCTGAGCGAGGTGAGAACCTATGCCCAAAGCTTGCGCGATTGGGGCGAGGCGGTCGACAAGATCGAGCCCTATGTCACGCTCATCAACATCCAGATCGAGCAAATGCTTCCTGCCGCCGGTCGCATCAATCAGATGGTGCAGAAGAGCGCGGCCCGCTCCTCGGAAGCTTTGACCGTCTCCCAGAGCCGCACCCGGAACTTCATCATCTGGGTCGGCATCACCGCCGTGCTGCTCGGTCTCGGATTCAGCTGGCTGATCGGGCGCAGCATCACGCAGCCTCTGAACGGCCTCGGCGCGGCAATGAAGCGGCTGGCGAATGGCGACACCACCGGGCGCATCCCCGCGACCAGGTTGAAGGACGAGATCGGCGCGATGGCCCGGACCGTGATCGTCTTTCGCGACACGATGACCGAGCGGCAACGGCTGGCGACGACCGAGGAAGAGATGAGCCGCGCGCGCGAGAAGCGCAGCGAAGTCATCGCCCAGACCATAGCGCGTTTTGAAGACTCGGTGCATGCGGCGCTCGGCAAAGTGCGCGCAGCCGCCGACCGGCTGGAATCCACCTCGGGCCGGCTCAACAGCGCAGCGGATGCCGTGTCGTCGGAAGCCGACCTGGCGCGAGAGCGCGTTGGCAACGCATCGGGCAATGTCAGCGCGGCGGCGACTTCCGTCGAGGAATTGGCCGCTTCCATCGCGGAAATCGCCGCGCAGGCGACCAAGTCCACCGAAGTCGCCAACCGCGCGGTTTCGGAAGCCGGGCGCACCGCCCAGACCATGACGGAACTCGGCAATGCCGCCACCCGCATCGGCGAAGTGGTTGGACTGATCCAGGCGATTGCCGGCCAGACCAATCTTCTGGCGCTCAACGCCACCATTGAGGCCGCGCGCGCGGGCGAAGCCGGACGCGGCTTCTCGGTGGTCGCTTCGGAAGTGAAATCGCTCGCCGGGCAAACCGCGCGGGCGACCGAAGAGATCGCCGGCCAGATCGGCGCGATCCAGTCGGCGGCCGCCGACGCGGCGCAGGCGATCGAGCAGGTCAATGGCATCATCAGCGAAATGTCCGGCATCGCCGCCACCGTTTCCGCCACCGTGGAGGAGCAGAACATCGCGGTCAGCTTGATATCCGAAGGGGTCAGTCGTGCATCGTCCGAGGCGCGCACCGGATCGGAAGCGATGAGCCGGGTGGCGGGCGCCACCACCGATGCCCGCGCCACCGCGTCCGACGTGCAGGCCTTGGCCGACACTCTGGCGCAGGAAGCCGAAAACCTGGAATCCGAGGTCAGGCGCTTTCTCGACGATGTGCAGGCCGCATAACTTTCGTTCGCTGCCTGCGCGATTATCCCTTGCCAAGCGGCGCCTAATCGCCAATCTCAGTTTACGACACATTCCTAGCGGGGAAGGCCTTGAGGCTTCTTCGTCGATATTACCGCATAGCGCTTGACGCCTACGACCATTTCCTCGCCGCTGACGGCTGGGCGATCGCAAGCCATATTGCGCTCTCGACCCTGATGGCGCTGTTTCCTTTCCTGATCGTGGTGACCGCGCTCGCCGGATTTTTGGGCTCCAAGGAACTCGCCGACCAGGTCGCGAAAATGTTGCTGGACGCCTGGCCCGCCGAGGTGTCGGAGCCGATCGCATACGAAATTCACAGCGTGCTCACGGTTACACGCGGCGACGTGCTCACGATCGGTGTCGCGCTGGCGATCTATTTCGCATCCAGTGGGATCGAGAGCGTCCGGATCGGGCTTAACCGCGCGTATCGGATCGGCGAGCAGCGCGCCTGGTGGCTGCTGCGGCTGGAATCCATCGGTTACGTGCTGGTGGGCGCGGTCGCTCTTCTGGCGCTCGCCTTTCTCGTGGTGCTGGCGCCGCTGATCTTCGCCAAGACCGCGAAGTATCTTCCCTGGCTGGAGGAATGGGCGACGACGATGCTGCGTTATGGAACGGCGTCGGCGATTTTGATCGTCGCACTGATCCTCGTGCATTTGTGGCTGCCGGCCGGAAAGCGCACGCTGCTGGAAATCACGCCCGGCATCATCGTGACGCTGCTGCTGTGGCTCGCCAGCGGCGCGCTGTTCGGCCGCTATCTGGCAGACTTCGCCGGCAATTATGTCAGCATGTATGCCGGGCTCACTTCCGCGTTCATCGCGCTGATCTATCTTTATGTGAACGCCACGATCTTCATTTATGGCGGGGAGCTGAATGAAGCGATCTGCCGCGCCCGCAAGCGCCGCGAAGGCAAAGAGCTCTGAGACGTCTATTTCGCCGCGACGCCGGCGATCACCTCAGCCAAAATGCGCGGGCTCACCGGCTTGGTCACATAGCCGTCCATGCCGGCGGCGCGGCCTTTGGCTTCATCGCCCGGCGTGTTGCGGCCGGAAATGCCGATGATCGGCACGCGCCCGCGCGGCGCCGGCAAGGCACGGATGGACCGCGTCGCCTCGATCCCATTGGTGCCCGCCAGCAGCACGTCCATCAACACGAGGTCATAGCTGCCGTCTGCCACCGCCTGCACCGCCGCTTCACTGCTGCCGACGAAATCGGCGCGGTGGCCGAGCTCGCCCAATATCGTGTTGAGCACGACCCGACCGTAGGGATTGTCCTCGGCACAGAGGATCTTCAGCGCCTTGCCGTTGATGCCGCCAAGCGGCGCGGCGGCGCCGGAGCCTTGTTCCGCCGAGGCTGTGCCCTTTTCCACCAAAGCAGTCAGAACAAACCGGCTGCCTTTGCCGGCCGTGCTGCTGACTTTGAGGTCGCCGCCCATCGCGCGTGCCACGCGCTGGACGAAGACCAGACCCAGGCCGGCGCCGCCATAGCGCCGGGCGATGCGCTCGCTGCCTTGAGCAAAAGGCCGGAACAGGCGTTTGATTTCGGCCGGCTTTAAGCCGATGCCGCTGTCGCTGACGGTGAAGACGAGCCTGAGACGGCTGTGCGGCTGCGGCTTGGCCGCAACCTCCAGCGTAACGCTGCCGCTGTCGGTGAACTTCACCGCATTGTCGATCAGATTCTCCAATGCAGCCCGCAGCCGCACCACGTCGCCGGTCACCTGGTCCGGCAGGCTGGCGGGAATCACCACCTTGCTGCGCAAGCCTTTGGCTTCCGTCCGCGCTGCGAGCGATGCCGCGAGCATCTCTGCCAGGCGGCGCAGGCGAAAAGACTCGCGCCGCAACGTCAGCTCCTCGGCGTCCGCGCGCACCGAATCGATGGTGAGATTGATCAAGGCGGCGAGATGTTCGGCCGTGCTTTTGACGCTCCCTGCCCAGCGCGCCTCGCGCTCTCCCAGGCCGGCGGTGACCAGCAACTCGCCCAGCGCCAGAATGCCGGTGAGCGAGGTGCGGATTTCATGCGCGAAGGCAGCGAGCGTGAGCTCAGCCTCGTTCGGCTTGCCCAGGCGCCGCCTGCGCGGCGACTTGGCCCGCCGCCTGGCCGCTGTTTTCTTCGACTTGCTCGGCAATGAAGCCCCCCGGCCCCGCCTTGGCCATAACATGGCACGGAGCCGCCCGGCGGACCACCGTCAATCGAGCCCGATCATGCGCCGGACGTCACGGGGGGTCAGGCCCTGGGCGCGCAGTTCGCGCAGCCCCGTGGCCCGCGTCGTTTTCGACAGCTTGCGACCCTCCTGATCCAGCAGCAGCCGGTGATGATGATAGGCCGGCACGGGCAGGCCGAGCAGCGCCAGCAGCAGCCGGTGCACGCTGGTCGCCCAGAACAGGTCCTGGCCGCGCACTACATGCGTCACGCCCTGGGCCGCGTCGTCGATTACCACGGATAGGTGATAACTCGTCGGCGTCTGCCGACGCGCCAGCACCACGTCGCCCCAGGCTTCCGGCGCGGCGGCGATGCTCCCGCTTTCGCCATGCGGGCCGTTGCCGGTTTCAATCCATTGCAGGGCGCCCGCGCGGGCGGCCGCCGCCTCCATATCGAGCCGCAGGGCATAGGGCTCGCTCGCCATCCGCCGCGCGCGTTCTTCCGGCGCGAGATGCTTGGAGGTGCCGGGATAGATCGGCGCGCCGTCGGGATCGCGCGGCCAGCCGTCCTGCGCCGCGCGCTCCGCCACCAGCATGGCGATCTCGGAACGGCTTTCGAAGCTCGGATAGACCAGACCCATGCCGGAAAGTCTCGCGATGGCGGCGCGGTAATCGTCGAGATGCTCCGATTGCCGCCGCACCGGCTCTTCCCACGCGATGCCGAGCCAAGCGAGGTCCTGATAAATCGCGGCCTCGTATTCCGGCCGGCAGCGCGTCGCATCGATGTCCTCGATGCGCAGAAGAAAGCGTCCGCCTGCCGCGCGCGCCATTTCGAAGTCGAGCAGCGCGGACAGCGCATGGCCGAGATGCAGATAGCCGTTCGGGCTTGGCGCGAAGCGGAAAACGGGTGGCATGCCTCACTCTCATTCGACATCATCCGCGAAAGCGGATGATCCAGTACGCCGCAGCGCTTGCGCATTGATCCGCGACCATCCAGTTTACTGGATGCCCCGCCGGCGCGGGGCATGACAACGCAGCTGCAATGCCCGCCCACTTCCTCCACACCGACGCCGATCTGCACAAGGCCCTCAACCGGCTGGTCAAGGCTGACCCGTGCCTGCAGCCCGTGCTGGAGAAAGCCGGGCGGCCGAGCCTGCGGCGGCGGCCCGCAGGCTTTCCCGGACTCTGCGCCATCGTGGTCTCGCAGCAGCTTTCCACCAGCAGCGCACGGGCGATCTGGGGCCGGCTGGAAGCCGCTTACGATCCTTTCCACCATGACGAGCTGCGCCGCGCCCGCGCACCAAAGCTCGCGCGGCTCGGCCTCTCCAGGCCGAAGATCAAGACGCTCAAGGCGATAGCCACCGCGGCGTCAAAGGGCGCAATCGACCTTGAAGCCCTGGGCGGCATGCAAGCCGACGACGCGCATAACGCACTGGTCGCGCTGCATGGCATCGGCCCCTGGACCGCCGACATTTATCTGCTGTTCTGCCTGGGCCATGCCGATGCCTTTCCGGCAGGCGACTTGGCGCTGCAGGAAGCCGCGCGCATCGCCTTCGGCCTGAAGTCGCGCCCCGATCCGAAGAAAATGATCGCGCGCGCGGAGGCCTGGCGGCCGTGGCGCGGGGTGGCAGCGCATTTGCTGTGGGCCTATTATGCCGCGATCAAGCGGCGCGATCCCGTGCCGGCTCAGCCC
>DASSPI010000061.1:0-10959 GCA_035699705.1 Xanthobacteraceae bacterium | reverse complement strand
CCTGATCGGCTTGATCGTGGCGACGATTGCCTTCGCAATTTATCGGGGGCGTACGCCGCCGCCGCGCTATGCCGAACAAGTGGGGGTGTCCTCGTGAGATATTCCCGCTTCGTGATGACCATTCTGATGCTCACCATCTTTACGGTGATGGTGGCGATATCCAGCCAGTATCCGGCAGGCGCCCGCTTCATGACTTTCGTGGTCGGCTTTCCGGCGATCGCGCTGTGCCTTTTGCAATTGGTCCTGGATCTGCGTGAATTCCGGAACGAGACCCCCCGCGCGGCAGTCGGCGGGATGCCAGCGGCGCCGGCCGGTGCCCCTGGGGTGCCAGCCGATGTCTCGCTGCAGATGCAGATGAATGCAGGTGGGCTTGCCGTAGACGCTTACAATCCGGAAACGGTCCGCAAGGAGCTGATTGTCTGGGGCTATATCCTTGCCCTGATCGGATCGATCCTGTTTTTCGGCTTCTACATCACCGTGCCGATATTCCTGGTGGTCTTCCTGCGCTTTTACGCGGAAGCCAGCTGGCGCATGACGATCCTGCTTCCGGCGGCTGTCTGCGCCTTTCTCTACGTATTGCTGGGATACGTATTCCGAATGACGCTGCATATCGGCTTCGTCACGGAGTATCTGCTGGACCGCATCAGCGGCTAATTGCCTTCTTGCGGACAACCTTCCATCACCTAAATTCGAAACATCACAGATGGACCGGTAGCTGATGTTTCCAGAGGGGTAGCGACGGCTGCTTCACCCAAACTGGTCCAAACGTAGGAGGAAATGATGTTCAACTATGGGAAACGCTTACCCCTCGGCGCAGGGCTCGTGGCGGCCGCGGTCTTGGCTGCCGGTGCCGCACAGGCGCAAACGGGAGCGGATTTCTATAAAGGCAAGACAGTCACTTACATCGTCTCCACCGCGCCCGGCGGCGGCTACGATCTCTATGGCCGGCTGATCGCCGAATACATGCAGAAATACCTGCCGGGCTCCACCTTCGTGGTGAAGAACATGCCGGGCGCCGGACATATGATCGGCGCCAACACGATCTACGCATCGAGGCCGGACGGGTTGACGATCGGCACCTTCAATACCGGTCTGATCTATAACCAGCTCATCAAGACCGACGGCGTGAAGTTCGATCTCACCAAGATGTCCTGGATCGGCAAGGCCGCCTCCGAGCCGCGCGTGTTCGTGGTCGGGGCGCAATCGAAGATCAAGAGCTTCGATGACCTGCGCAATCAGAAGGAGCCGGTGAACTTCGCCACCTCCGGCATCGGCAGCTCGAACTATGTCGAGATCAATTCTCTGACCAACATCCTGAAGCTGCCGGTCAAGGTGCTGACCGGCTACAACGGCAACGACGACCAGCTCGCCATGCGGCGCGGTGAAACCACCGGCGGCATGGGCTCGCGCTCCTCCTTCGAGCAGTTCGTGAAGAACGGCTATGGCCGCTTCATCGCCCAGATCGGCGGCAAGGAGACGGACGTCCCGCAGCTCAGGGATCAGATCAAGGATCCGGACGGCCAAGCTATCGTCGCGCTGATCCAGTCGCAGGGCGATATCGCCCGCCTGACGGCCGGCCCGCCTGATATTCCGGCCGACCGTCTCGCCGCCCTGCGCGATGCCTACAAGAAGGCGCTAGAAGACAAGGAGCTGCAAGCCAAGGCCGAGAAGCTCGACCGCCCGATCGAGCCGGCCTATGGCGACGACGTCTTGCGGCTGGTCAAGGAAGCGCTCAACCAGAAGCCCGAAGTCATCGCGGTGCTGAAGTCCGCGCTGGAAAAGAAAGACGACAGCCCGGCAGCCAAAGGCACGATCGCCGAATGGGACGGCCGCTCCAAGCTGAAGCTGAAGCTGACGGATGGCAAGGAAGTCGAGGCGGGAGTATCCGGATCGCGCACCGAGATCGTGATCGCCGGCCAGAAGGCTGAGCGCGAGAAGCTCAAGGTTGGCATGAGCTGTGAAGTCTCCGGGCCGCCCGGCGGCGAGGCCACCAAGGTGGCCTGCAACTAACATCGACGAACGCATGGGGCCGGAGTAAAATCCGGCCCCACTGCTAACGACGGCCAAAGAAGCCGCAAGAAATAAGAAAAGCCAGCCTTCCTGAACCACCCAGCGCACCACCGGTCAGCGAGGGCAAGGGTCGAAACCGAGGGAGGACGGTCATGCGCGGACTGCTGCGCAATCTGTTGTTCACCGCCGGTGCTCTGGCCGCGACAGGCATGTCCGTCGCGCCCGCTATGGCGCAAACCGGCGCCGATTTCTACAAAGGAAAAACCGTAACCTACATCGTCTCTACGGCGCCCGGCGGCGGCTACGACCTTTATGGCCGGCTGGTCGCGGAGTTCATGCAGAAATATCTGCCCGGCTCCACCTTCGTGGTGAAGAACCTCCCGGGCGCGGGTCACCTCGTTGGCACCAACACGATCTATGCGTCCAAACCGGACGGCTTGACCATCGGCACCTTCAACACCGGCCTGATCTACAATCAGCTGATCGGGCTCGATGGCGTAAAGTTCGACCTCAACAAGATGTCGTGGATCGGCAAGGCCGCGTCCGATCCGCGGGTTTTCACCCTGCACCCGGATCTGCCGATCAAAAGCTTCAAGGACCTGCAGGCGTGGAAAGGCGAGCCGATCAACTTCTCCACCGCCGGTGTCGGCAGCGCGGCTTATGTCGAAACGGTGATGCTGAGCAAGGCGCTAAAGCTTCCGGTCAAAATCGTGACCGGCTACAACGGCACAGAAGATTCCATGGCGATGCGCCGCGGCGAAGTGAAGGGCTCGATCGCCTCCCGCTCGTCCTGGGAACAGTTCGTGAAGAACGGCTACGGCCGTTTCATCGTGCAGATCGGCGGCACGCAGAAAGATCTGCCGCAGCTTGCCGCGCAGGTTTCCGATCCCGGCGCCAGCGCCCTGATTGCGCTGGTGCAGAGCCAGGGCGATATCGCGCGCCTGACCGCCGGCCCGCCGGATATTCCCGCCGATCGCCTTGCCGCGCTGCGCGACGCCTACAAGCAAGCCATGCAGGATCCCGAGCTTCAGGCGAAAGCCGAAAAGCTCGAGCGTCCGGTCGATCCCGCCTTTGGCGAGGATGTCCTCAGACTGGTGCAGGCCGCGCTCAACCAGACGCCGGAGACAATCGCCCTGCTCAAAGAGGCCATGTCGGGAAAGGACAATCCCAAGTGAGCGATGAATGAGTTCGCTGCGCCCGGTCGGCCGATGGGCGGCCGGTCAGGGAAGATAATGCAGGGGGGGAAGTGCATGCCTGTGATCGCGCGCTGTCTGTCATCCGCCGGAGCTTTGATCGTGACAGGGCTCCTTTCCTCTCCTTCGCTCGCGCAGACCGGCGCCGATTTTTTCAAGGGCAAGACGGTCACTTATATCGTCGCCACGGCTGCCGGCGGCGGCTACGACCTCTACGGCCGGCTGATCTGCGAATACATGCAGCGGCATCTGCCGGGCTCCACCTTTATCGTAAAGAACGTGCCTGGGGCGGGAAATCTGGTTGGCACCAATCTGCTCTATGCCTCCAGGCCGGACGGCTTGACCATCGGCACCTTCAACACCGGGCTGATCTACGCCCAGATGATCGGCCGCGAAGGCATCCGTTTCGACCTCACCAAGATGTCATGGATCGGCAAGGCCTCGTCCGATCCACGCGTCATCACCATCAACGCGCAATCGCCGGTCAGGTCTTTCGCCGACTTCATGGCAGTGAAGCAGCCGCTGAATTTCTCCACCGGCGGCATCGGCGGTTCCGCCTATATCGAGACGATGATGCTGACCCAGGCGCTGAAGCTGCCGATCAGGATGCTCAGCGGATATTACGGCGGCGACGATTACGCCGCGATGCGCCGCGGCGAGGTCATGGGCACCATCTCTTCGCGTTCCACCTGGGAGCAGTTTGTCTCCAACGGCTATGCGCGTTTCATCGCGCAGATCGGCGGCACCACCAAGGACGTCCCGCAGTTGCGGGATCTGGTCCCGGATGCGGACGACAAGGCCAAGGCATTGATCGCGCTGGTGCAGAGTCAGGGCGATCTGCAGCGCTTCACCGCCGGTCCGCCCGGCATTCCGCAAGACCGGCTCGACGCGCTGCGCACCGCCTATCGTAAGGCGCTGGAAGATCCGGAATTGCAAGCCAAGGCCGCCAAGCTCGATCGACCGGTCGATCCGGCCTATGGCGATGAGGTGCTCGAGGCGGTGAAGGTGGCGCTGAAGCAACCGCCGGAGACAATCGCCCTGCTCAAGCAGACCCTGGCGGCGGCGGAGGGAGCTGCTCCACCGACGGTCAAAGGCGCCGTGACCGAATGGGACGGCCGCGCCAAGATCACGCTCAAGCTCGACGAAGGCGATACGTTTCGTGCCGAAATTTCCGGCTCACGCACCGAAGTCACCATCGGCGGCCAAAAAAGCACGCGCGAGAACATCAAGACCGGCATGACCTGCTCGATCCAGGCGCCGAGCGGCGGCGAGGCCAAAAGTGTCAATTGCAACTGAGCGGGGAAATCGATGCGGAAGATAGCCCGGATCGTCGGCGCGGCCATCGCCGCATGCGGCTTCGCGGAGACGGCAGCGGCGCAGACCGGTGCCGATTTCTACAAAGGAAAGACGGTTACCTACATCGTCGCCACCTCTCCCGGCGGCGGCTACGATCTTTATGGACGGCTGGTCGCCGAATACATGCAGCGGTACCTGCCGGGCTCCGCATTCGTCGTCAAAAACATTCCCGGCGCCGGACATCTGATCGGCGCCAACACGCTCTATGCCTCGAAGGCCGACGGCCTGACCGTCGGCACCTTCAACACCGGTCTCATTTACAACCAGCTCATCAACCGCGAAGGCGTGCGCTTCGATCTCACCAAAATGTCCTGGATCGGCAAGGCAGCCTCCGACCCGCGCGTCATCACCATCGGCGCGCAATCGCCGATCACGTCCTACCAGGAATTGCTCGCCGTCAAGGAGCCGGTGAATTTCTCCACCGGCGGCATCGGCGCCTCGGGCTATGTCGAGACGGTGGTGCTGGCCAATGCGCTGAAGCTGCCGATCAGGATACAAACCGGCTATTATGGCTCGGACGATCCGATCGCGATCCGCAGGGGCGACATCGTCGGCACGCTCGCCTCGCGCTCCAGCTGGGAGCTGTTCGTGGCCAACGGCCATGGCCGCTTCATTGCCCAGATCGGCGGCAACACCAAGGACGTGCCGCAGCTCCGGGACATGGTCACCGACGAAAAGGCCAAGGCGCTGATCGCGCTGATCCAGAGCCAGGGCGATATCCAGCGCTTCACCGCCGGCCCGCCCGGCATTCCGCAAGACCGGCTTGATGCGTTGCGCGCGGCCTACAAGCAGGCCATGCAAGATCCCGAGTTGCAGGCGAAAGCGGCCAAGCTCGAGCGTCCGATCGATCCGGCCTATGGCGACGACGTGCTCGCGATGATCAAAGTGGCGCTCAACCAGACGCCGGAAACCATCGCGCTGCTGAAACAGGCTCTGGAAGCGGGCGACAAGTCCTCGGGCCCCGCGACCAAGGGCGCGGTGGCGGAATGGGACGGCCGCGCCAAGATCAGCCTGCGGCTGGAAGACGGAAAGATCTTCAAGGCCGAGATTTCCGGCTCGCGCACCGAGATCACCATTGCCGGCCAGAAAAGCGTCCGTGAAAATATCAAGACCGGCATGAGCTGCGCGATCCAGGGACCCGACGGCGGAGAGGCCAAGAGCGTCAGCTGCGACTAAAAAGGAGAAAATGAAATGCGGAGGAAGTTTCTGAACGACGCCGCTGCGCCGTTGCTGGCGCTCGGCTTGGCCGCTTCACCGGCAGCGGCGCAAAGCGGCGCCGATTTCTATAAGGGCAAGACCGTCACTTACATCGTTTCGACGGCGCCGGGCGGCGGCTTCGATCTCTACGGCCGGATGATTTCCGAATACATGCAGAAGCACCTGCCGGGCTCCACCTTCGTGGTGAAGAACATACCCGGCGCCGGCCACCTCATCGGTGCCAACACGATCTATGCCTCCAAGCCGGACGGGCTGACGATCGGCACATTCACCACCGGGTTGCTTTACAACCAGATCGTCAAGCTCGACGGCGTGCAGTTCGATCTCGAGAAGATGTCATGGATCGGCAAGGCGTCGTCCGATCCGCGGGTAATGACGATCGGCGCGCAGGTGCCGATCAAATCCTATAAGGAATTGCAGGAGAACAAGCAGACGCTCAATTTCTCCACCTCCGGAATCGGCAGTGCCGCTTATGTCGAGACGGTGATGCTGACGCGGGCGCTGAAGCTGCCGGCCAAGATTCTCACCGGCTACCAAGGCACGGACGACCATCTCGCCATCCGCCGCGGCGAGGTGCAGGCTTCGATCTCGTCACGCTCCTCCTGGGAAGCTTTCGTGAAAAACGGCTATGGCCGCTTTGTCGTGCAGATCGGCGGCAATCATCCGGACGTTCCGCAGCTCGCCAGCCTGGTGACCGACCCAGCCGCCACGGCGCTGGTCGCGCTGGTGCAGAGCCAAGGCGACATCTCGCGCCTGACCGCCGGCCCGCCCGGTATTCCGCAGGACCGGCTCGACGCGTTGCGCACCGCCTACCGCAAGGCCATGGAGGATCCGGAAATGCAGGCGAAGGCCGCCAAGCTGGAACGTCCGCTCGAGCCGGCTTACGGCGAGGACGTGGCGCGGATGGTGAAGGCCGCGCTCACCCAATCGCCGGAAACGATCGCATTGCTGAAACAAGCGCTGGAGCAGCCGAAGGAGGCCGCCGCGCCCGCGACAAAGGGCGCCGTTGCTGAATGGGACGGCCGCAGCAAGATTGTGCTCAGGCTCGAAGACGGCAAGACCTTCGAGGCCGCCGTGTCCGGCTCGCGCACGGAGGTGACCGTCGCTGGGCAGAAGAGCGCGCGCGAAGCCATCAAGCTTGGCATGACCTGCGCGATCGTCGGGCCAGGCGGCGGGGAGGCAAAAAGCGTCGACTGCAATTAGCGCACGTCACTACTACAAATGAATGCCGCCAGATCGGCACAGGGGAGGACTGATGATAAAAATATTTCGGCGTCCTAACGCCATCGCGGGCGCGCTTGTAGCGGCCGCCATTGCCGCTTCGCCGGCATTCGCGCAGACCGGCGCTGACTTTTTCAAAGGCCAGACGGTGACCTACATCGTGGCAACGGCCCCGGGCGGCGGCTATGACCTCTATGGCCGCATGGTCGCCGAATACATGCAGAAATACCTGCCGGGCTCCACCTTCGTGGTGAAGAACGTACCGGGCGCGGGACATCTCGTCGGCACCAACACGATCTATGCTGCGAAACCCGATGGCTTGACCATCGGCACGTTCAATACCGGGCTGATTTACAACCAGCTGATCGGACTCGACGGAGTGAAGTTCGATCTCACGAAAATGTCATGGATCGGCAAAGCCTCGTCCGAGCCGCGCGTTATCGTGATCGCGGCGCAATCGCCGATCAAGACCTTCGACGACCTGCGCAAACAGAAGGAGCCGGTGAACTTTGCGACCGCGGGCATCGGCAGCGCGGCCTATGTCGAGACCCTGATGCTGACCAATCTGCTGAAGCTGCCGATCAAGATCCAGACCGGCTATAGCGGCAATGACGACCAGCTCGCCATGCGCCGTGGCGAGATTGTCGGCACCGTCTCGTCGCGCTCGACCGTCGAGCAATTCATGCAGAACGGCTACGCCCGCTACATCGCGCAGATCGGCGGCAAGGAAAAGGACTTCCCGCAGCTACACGATCTGGTGACGGAAAAAGACGCCTTGGGGCTGATCAAGCTCATTCACGCCCAAGGCGACATCCAGCGCTGGACCGCCGGTCCGCCCGGTATTCCGCAGGACCGGCTGGACGCCCTGCGCACCGCTTTCCGCAAGGCGATGGAGGATCCCGAGCTGCAGCAGAGGGCGATCAAGGCGGGGCGCCCGCTCGATCCGGCCTACGGCGACGATGTCCTGAACATGATCAAGGAGGCGCTCAACCAATCGCCGGAGACTATTTCGATGCTCAAGCAGGCGCTGGAAAAGAAATAGGCAGCCCCGAAGCAGCGGCGAAAAGACGCGGCGAGCCCGGGCGCGCTGCGCGTTAACTCTTTCCGGCTGGCCTTCGGAACAACAAGATGCAAAACTACCCGGCCTTTGCACGGGGTCAACCTTTGCAGAGGGCGACGAAAATCCAAGGAGGAAAATATTATGATGAAAGCTTTGATTTTGGCCGGCGTCGCGAGCTTTGCGCTCGCTGTAGGTCCCGCGCTCGCCGACAAGGTGGAAAAATCGGACGGCAAGTCCATCACCGTGGGCGGCAAGGACTACACGCTTTCCGGCTCCCGCACCAAAGTGACGATCAAGGGCGCCGCGGGCACACGCGAGGCGGTCAAGGCCGGCATGGATTGCACGGTGACTGGCCCCGCCGGCGGTGAAGCGACCGCGGTCGACTGCAAGTAACTAACAGATAACAGTTTGGTGATTGAGCGGAGTCGGGCCCAGCCCGGCTCCGTTTTTTGTATTTCTGAAGTTCTGTTCAGCTTGATCTTTGAAATGAACTGCGTCAGAAATTCTGCGCTCAAGGTAGCATGCAGTCATAATGCGACCATAGTGGAAACGTCTGCTTGTCCTGCGGCGGATCTTGCATCCGTCCAGGCAGCGATAAACTAGGAGGAAAGTAAAATGATGAAAACTTTGATCTTGGCTGGCGTCGCGAGCTTTGCGCTTGCTGTTGGCCCCGCGCTCGCCGACAAGGTGGAAAAATCGGACGGCAAGTCCATCACTGTGGGCGGCAAGGACTACACGCTTTCCGGCTCCCGCACCAAAGTGACGATCAAGGGCGCCGCGGGCACACGCGAAGCGGTCAAGGCCGGCATGGACTGCACCGTGACGGGCAGCCCGGGTGGCGAAGCCACCGCGGTCGACTGCAAGTAAGCAGCCAAGCAGACCGAGCCATTAATCGGAGCCGGGCGCGCTGCCCGGCTCCGTATTTTTTTGAGGTGAAGCGGACTGCGCGAGAGGTCTGCGCTCGAGGCTCCCGGCCAGGCCGGGGAAAATCTGCGATTGAGTGGCCGCAATTCGACAGAAAGCCGCGGGACCCTGAGCCCCGCGGCTATTTTGCGTGCGCGTGCAGCGCGGTCTTATTTCTTCATCGCCTTCTCGTAATAGCTGGTGTCCACGTATTTCTTGGTGTCGGTCAGTTTCTTGTCCGATCCGGAGAATTCGTTGCGCAGGTCGAGCAGCATCTTGACGCCGGGGTCGTTAACTTTGGCGCCCTTGTTGAGCCCGCCCTTGCCGCTGGTCAAAGCCGCATAGATCGTCTCCGCCTCCTCGTCCGAGATGCCCTTGATGCGGCTCTTCATCACCTCGAGCGCCTCGGTCTTGTTGGTGAAGACAAAGTCGGAGGCGGCCACCATCGCGCGGATGAAGGCGAGCACTTCCTTCTCATGCTCCTTCGCCCAGGAGCGGCGCACGATATAGGCGCTGCCCTGATAGGCGCCGATGAGCTCGGTCGCGTCGGCCAGGATGTTGTAGCCTTCCTTCTTGATGTGGGTGTCTTCCGGCGGCGATACCGCCGCGGCGTGGGCCTTGCCTTCCTTCAGCGCGGCGATGCGTTCGCGGCCGCTGCCGACAGCGAGCACGTTGTAGTCCTTGTCCTTCTCCAGGCCGTTCATCTTCATGATCTTGTACATCACGAGGCCATAGCCGCTGTTGGCGGCGTCGACCGCAACGGTCTTGCCTTTCAGATCCTGCCAGTTCTTGATCTCCGGCCGCGAGACGATCTTGTTCATGCCGGAGTGCACGCCGAGGATCGCGACCACGTCGAAATTGTCGATCTTCACGTCGCCCTGGCCTTCGGTATAGGCGATGGTGTTGTCGAGCGCGGCCGAGCCGAGCTGGTACTTGCCCGACATGATGCCCTGCATCACCTGCTGCGAGCCGCGCGTGACTTCGTGCGTGACGTCGAGGCCTTCCTTCTTGAAGAAGCCCTTGTCGAGCGCGATCCAGACCGGAAGGTTGGTGGCGCCGGAGAAAGTGACGATGGTCAGCTTGCCCTGCGCGGCCGCCGGAGCGGCGAGCGCAAGTGCGAGCGCGGCGGTGCCGGCGATCGTGGACAGTAGATGACGCATTGGACGTGGCCTCCCTTGGCTGTTGCTGCCGGCAACCGACGCCGGACAGGGCGACGGGGCCGATCTTGATGGTGACGAATGCTACTCGGGCATGCCGTCGCACGCCAGTCGGACGACGCCCCAGGGTGGGTGCGGGTTTTTGCCGCTGCCATCCCATCCGCGGCAGCGTCGCTGCCGCGGATGTGATGGCGGGACAATGAGACCGGCGCGAAACCGATTTTGGTGCAGCAGCGAGTTGCGGCCGGTGGCGAGCGACGAATTCCTGCGGCCGCATGCTTGCAAGAGCCCCGGGCGAACCCGGCATGCTGACAAAAAAAAGCCGCCGCGGTCTCCCGCGGCGGCTTCCGTGTTTGCGGAGGGCAGCTCCACAAACAAAACAGCCGCCATTGCTGGCGGCTGTTGTCCGAAGTGTCATCGTGATGAGGAGATTTCCGTCTTTGGCAGGCCTGGCAGCGACCTACTCTCGCGCGTCTTGAGACGAACTACCATTGGCGCTGAGGAGTTTTACGGCCGAGTTCGGGATGGGATCGGGTACAGGCTCCTCGCTGAAACCACCAGGCCGGCGAAAGACGGAATCCGACTTGGCTGCATTGTCTGCAAACAAATCGGTGAAGCAAGCTGTCATCTGTCGATGAGCATTGAAGATAAGAGCGATTAAGCCGATCGAGCTATTAGTACCGGTAAGCTGAACGCGTTGCCGCGCTTACACACCCGGCCTATCAACGTGGTGGTCTACCACGGCTCTGTTTAGGGAGTACTCGTTTCGAGGTGGGTTTCCCGCTTAGATGCCTTCAGCGGTTATCCCGTCCATACGTAGCTACGCTGCACTGCGGCTGGC
>DASSPI010000060.1:0-21194 GCA_035699705.1 Xanthobacteraceae bacterium | reverse complement strand
GACTTCGTCGAGATGTTCGTCGGCGTCGGCGCCTCGCGCGTGCGCGACATGTTCGAGCAGGCGAAGAAGAACGCGCCCTGCATCATCTTCATCGACGAAATCGACGCGGTCGGCCGCCATCGCGGCGCCGGCCTCGGCGGCGGCAACGACGAGCGCGAACAGACGCTCAACCAGTTGCTGGTCGAGATGGACGGCTTCGAAGCCAACGAAGGCATCATCCTCATCGCCGCCACCAACCGGCCCGACGTGCTGGATCCGGCGCTGCTGCGCCCCGGCCGTTTCGACCGGCAGGTGGTCGTGCCCAATCCCGACATCGTCGGCCGCGAGCACATCCTCAAGGTCCATATCCGCAAGGTGCCGCTGGCGCCCGACGTGAATCTGAAGACCGTCGCGCGCGGCACGCCGGGATTCTCCGGCGCCGATCTCGCCAACCTCGTCAACGAGGCGGCGTTGATGGCGGCGCGCCGCAACAAGCGCATGGTCACCCAGGCCGAGTTCGAGGACGCCAAGGACAAGGTGATGATGGGCGCCGAGCGCAAGTCGCTGGTGATGACCGAGGAAGAGAAGCTGCTGACCGCCTATCACGAAGGCGGCCACGCCATCGTCGCGCTCAACGTCAAGGCGACCGATCCGGTGCACAAGGCCACGATCATCCCGCGCGGCCGCGCGCTCGGCATGGTCATGCAATTGCCGGAACGCGACAAGCTGTCGATGAGCCGCGAGCAGATGACCTCGCGCCTCGCCATCATGATGGGCGGCCGCGTGGCGGAAGAACTCGTCTTCGGCAAGGAGAAGGTGACGTCCGGCGCCGCCTCCGACATCGAGCAGGCGACCAAGCTGGCCCGCATGATGGTCACGCGCTGGGGCCTGTCGTCCGAGCTCGGCACCGTCGCCTACGGCGAGAACCAGGAAGAGGTCTTCCTCGGCTATTCCGTGGCGCGCCAGCAGAACATCTCGGAAGAGACCAGCCGCAAGATCGACGCCGAGATCCGGCGCCTGGTCGAGGCCGGCTATGCCGAGGCCGAGAAGATCCTCACCGACAAACGTCCCGATCTCGAGATTCTGGCCAAGGGTCTGCTCGAATTCGAAACGCTGACGGGCGACGAGATCAAGGATCTGATCAACGGCAAGCGCCCGGTGCGCGAATCGGTGATCGAGCCGCTGACGCCGCGGGCTTCCGCGGTGCCGCCGGCCGGCAAGGGCCGTCCGCGGCCGGAGCCCGGCACCGGCCCGCTCGAGCCGCAGCCGCAGGCCTGAGGCTTCCGTCGGTCGAAATAAAAGCGCGGGCGTAAAACCCGCGCTTTTTCTTTATCTCCGCTTGCCCGCCCATCGTGAATCATGGTTCACATTTTCGAACCATCCGGATTCCGATGCCCTATCGCCGCACCGACAAAGTGACCCGCAGGCTCGCCGCCCGGCGCGAGGCCATTCTGACGGCGGCGCGCTCCGCAGCGAATGAGGGCGGCATGGGCGCGGTGCTGATCGCACCGGTCGCCGAGCGCGCCGGCATCGCCGCCGGCACGGTCTATCGTTATTTCCCGGCCAAGACCGATCTGGTCGCCGAACTCGCCACCGCCGTGGCCGAGCAGGAAATCGCCGCCATGCGGCGGGCGGCGGAAGCGGCGCCCGGGGCGCTATCCGCGCTCCCCGCCGCCATCGCCACCTTCGCCATGCGGGCGCTGCGTACGCGCCGTCTTACCTGGGCCATGCTGACCGAGCCGGTGGAAGCGGAGGTCGATGCGGTGCGGCTGGTCTATCGGCAGTCCATCGCCCGCGAGCTCGAGGCGCGGATCCGCGCGGCGATCAATGACGGGCATCTGCCCGCGCAGGATGCCGCCTTGTCTGCCGCGGCCCTGGTCGGAGCGATGGTGGAAGGCTTGATCGGCCCGCTCGCCTCGGCGGCCGACGAACCCGCCAAGGCGAGGCTCGCGGTGCAGACGCTGACGCTGCTGGCGCTGCGCGCGCTCGGGATCGTGGACGCGCGCGCCCGCGGGCTGGTGGTGCAGACGGCGCTGCCGCCGGCGGAGGAATGATACCGATCGCGCGCTAATGCGACATCAGCGTCGGCACGGTCATCGCCGCAAGCACCCCGCGCGTGGTGCCGCCGAGGATGAATTCGCGCAGGCGGGAATGGCCGTAGCCGCCCATCACCAGCATGCCGGCGCCGCTCGCCGCGGCATAGTTCAGGATGGCAGCGGAAACCTTCAGGTTGCCGGGCTCGATCCGTTTTACTTCCGCCTTGATGCCATGGCGGGCGAGATGGCGGCTGAGGTCGGCGGCCGAAGATTCCGCGGCGGCTGACGCCTCCGTGCCGACGGTGATGATCTCGACCGCATTGGCCCGCCGCAGGAAGGGGATCGCATTGGCGGTGGCGCGCGCGGCATTGCGTCCGCCGTTCCAGCAGACCAACACGCGGTCGAGCCGCATGCCGCCCTGGTAATCAGCCGGCACCACCAGGATCGGCCGTCCCGAGCCGAACAGCGCGCCTTCCACGATCAGCTCTTCCGGACCGACCCGGTCGCGCTCCGATTGCCCGATAATGGCCAGGTCGTAGACCCGCGCGATCTCGCCGAAGGTATCGGCAGCGCCGGCCAGCGAGGCCGGCACGATCCGCGTTTCGTGCTTGATGTCTTTCGCCGCGGCTTCGAATTGCGCCACCGCGCCGTTCGCCGCTCTTTCGTTTTCCTCGCGCTGCTCCTCGATCACCGATTCCGGGATGCCGCCGCCGACAATGGCCGGCAGCACCGGTTCGTAGGCGAAAGCGACGCCCGCCAGCAGCGCGTCAAAAGTCCTGGCAACCGAGATGGCATAGGTGGCGGCGGCGTCGCGCGAGCCAGCAACCATGAGATTGACGACAATGTCCTTGGGCATCGGCACCGTTCCTTCCGGAAGACAGCTTACTTGATCTTACCGTCCGCGCCGAATTGCTTCAAATAGGCCCAGAGACTGTTAATTTCGGTTTCGTTCTTGATGCCGGGGAAAGCCATCTTGGTGCCGGGCACCCGGCCCATCGGGTCCTTGATGTATTCCTTGAATACGGCTTCGCTCCAGACCAGGTTGGAATTCTTGTTGGCCTCGGAATAGGAATAGCCCTCGATTGTGCCGGCCTTCCGTCCCTCGATGCCGTTGAGCTGCGGTCCGACCTTGTGGGTGGCCCCTTCGCCGATCGAGTGGCAAGGCAGGCACTTCTTGAAGGATTGCTCGCCCGCTGCCAGGTCCTGCGCCTGCGCGGCGGCTGACAACAAGGCGAGGGCGGCGGCAACGCAGGCCGGCAATGAAAACCGCATATCTGTCTCTCCCGTGAAAATCCGAATAGGGTAGGGAAATCTGGCGCCCTTCAAGGCAACGACTGCTCTTGGCGAAATACCCCGGTGCATGTCAACGCTCAATTCGCTGCTCCGTTGCCAATGGTTAGCCGAAGTGAGGATCGCGCGCGATGAAAATGCCGGAGGCTGATACCCAGGTTTTGGCGCGGCGCGACCGCATCGTCGCCGCGCTGCGCGCCATCGTGCCGGGCGAGGGCGTCATCAACACCGAGCGGGAAATGCGGCCGTATGAATCGGACGGGCTCACCGCCTATCGCCAGCTTCCGATGGTCGTGGTGCTGCCGGAGACGACGGCGCAGGTGTCGGCCGTGCTGCGTTACTGCCACGAGAACGGCATCAAGGTCGTGCCGCGCGGGGCGGGCACCTCGCTCTCGGGCGGCGCGCTGCCGCTGGCCGACGGGGTGCTGCTCGGCATGGCGAAGTTCAACCGCATCCGGAAGATAGATTACGAGAACAGGCTGGCGGTGGTGGAGCCCGGCGTCACCAATCTCGCCATCAGCGACGCCGTCGCGCATGAAGGCTTCTATTACGCGCCGGATCCGTCGTCGCAGATCGCCTGCACCATCGGCGGCAATGTGGCGGAAAATTCCGGCGGAGTGCATTGCCTGAAATACGGCATGACGACCAACAATCTGCTCGGCTGCGAGATGGTGCTGATGAGCGGTGAGATCGTGCGGCTCGGCGGCAGCTATCTCGACAGCGGCGGCTATGACCTGCTCGGCATCGTGACCGGCTCGGAAGGATTGCTCGGCGTCGTCACCGAGGTGACCGTGCGGCTGCTGAAAAAGCCGGAGACCGCGCGCGCCTTGCTGGTCGGCTTTCCGTCGTCGGAAGACGCCGGCGCTTGCGTCAGCCGCGTCATCGGCGCGGGCATCATCCCGAGCGGCATGGAAATGATGGACGCTCCGGCCATCCAGGCGGTGGAGGCTTTCGTCCACGCCGGGTACCCGCTCGATGTGGAGGCCCTGCTGATCGTGGAATTGGATGGCCCGCAGGCCGAGGTCGACCATCTCTGCGCGCGGGTGGAAGCCATTGCGCGCGAATGCCGCGCGGTCACCTGCCAGGTGTCCAATTCCGAGGCGGAGCGGCTGCTGTTCTGGTCGGGGCGCAAGGCGGCCTTCGGCGCCATGGGGCGCCTGTCGCCGGATTATTTCTGCATGGACGGCACCATCCCGCGCGCCCGGCTGCCGGCGGTGCTGCACCGCATGAAGGAATTGTCGCAGCAATACGGCCTGCGCGTCGCCAATGTCTTCCACGCCGGCGACGGCAACCTGCATCCGCTCATTCTCTACGACGCCAATCAGCCGGGCGAACTGGAGCGCGCGGAGGCCTTCGGCTCCGACATTCTCAAGCTTTGCGTGGAAGTCGGCGGCGTGCTCACCGGCGAGCACGGCGTCGGGGTGGAGAAACGCGACCTGATGCCGACGATGTTCAGCGAGACCGACCTCAACCAGCAGCAGCGGCTCAAATGCGCCTTCGACGGCAAGGGCCTGCTCAACCCCGGCAAGGTCTTCCCCACGCTGCACCGCTGCGCCGAGCTTGGCCGCGTGCATGTCAGCGGCGGCAAGCTGCCGTTCCCTGACATCCCGAGGTTTTAATTTTGATGCAGGCGCTCCACTCTCCCGGCCTCATGCTGAGGAGCGGCCGAAGGCCGCGTCTCGAAGCAGGAGCGGCCCCGTCCTTCGAGACGGGCGCTTTCGCGCCCCCCTTGAGATGAGGCGGAGCAGGAATCGATGCCCGACACGTTGAAACCCCGCGACGCCAAGGAGGTCGAGGACGCGCTGCGCTGGGCGCTCGACGGCGACAAGCCGCTGGAAATCGTCGGCGGCGGCTCAAAGCGCGCGGTCGGCCGGCCGAGTCAGACCGACCTCACGCTCGATCTCTCCGGCCTCTCCGGCGTCACGCTTTACGAGCCGGAAGAACTGGTACTCTCCGCCCGCGCCGGCACGCCGATCGCCGAAATCGAGGCGCTGGTCGAATCCAAAGGCCAGATGCTGGCCTTCGAGCCGATGGACTACGGGCCGGTGCTGGGCGGTGCGGCAGGGCAAGGCACCATTGGCGGGGTGCTGGCGGCCAATATCTCCGGCCCGCGCCGGATCAAGGCGGGCGCCGCGCGCGACCATTTCCTCGGTTTCTCGGCGGTGACCGGGCGCGGCGAGACGATCAAATCCGGCGGCCGCGTGGTGAAGAACGTCACCGGCTACGACCTTTGCAAGCTGATGGCAGGCTCATGGGGCACGCTCGCCGCGATGACCGACGTGACCATCAAGACCCTGCCGAGAGCGGAAACCGAAGAGACCCTGCTGGTGCTCGGTCTCGACGACCAGACGGCGCTCGGCGCGATGACGGCGGCGATGGGGTCGTCTTGCGACGTGTCGGGCGCGGCGCATCTGCCGGCGACCGTGGCATTGCGCGCGCCCGGGCATATCCATCGCACGACCCTGACCGCCTTTCGGCTGGAAGGCTTTGCGCCCTCGGTTACCCATCGCAAGATCGCGCTGGAGCAGCTCATGCGCCGCTTTGGCGAGCTCGATCTGCTGGCGGAATCCGAATCGCGCGCCTTCTGGCGATGCCTGCGCGATGGCTGCCCCTTCGCCGCCACCGGCGCCGCCGAGCGCCCGCTCTGGCGGCTTTCCACGGTGCCCAGCAAGGGCGCTGAGGTAGCCGCCGCCATCATGCGGCAGGCCGGCGCGCAGGTGTTCTACGACTGGGCCGGCGGGTTGATCTGGGTCGAAACCTTGCCGTCGGCGGATGCCGGCGCGGCATGGGTGCACCAGGCGGTCGCCGCCGCGGGCGGGCATGCCATGCTGATCCGTGCCCCCGCCGCGGTCCGCGCCGCGGTGGACGTCTTCGCGCCGCAGGACGGCGGCCTTGCGGCATTGACCCGGCGCGTGAAGGAGAGCTTCGATCCCAAGGGCGTGCTCAATCCCGGGCGCATGTGGGCGGGAGTGTGATGAAGCTCTACCGCGTCACAGCAACGGCGGCCGTCCCGGCCCTCGCGGAGCCTGTCATCGGGGCTTCGCTTTGTGTGGACCCGGTGGCTCGGCCGGGACGACAGGCTAATAGATAAACATGCAAACCAATTTCTCCCTCGCCCAGCTTGCCGATCCGCAGACGGCGGAATCCGAAAAGATCCTGCGCACCTGCGTGCATTGCGGCTTCTGCACCGCCACCTGCCCCACTTATGTGCTGCTGAACGACGAGCTCGATTCGCCGCGCGGACGCATCTACCTGATCAAGGAAATGCTGGAACAGGATCAGCCGGCAACCCCCGAGGTGGTGAAGCATATCGACCGTTGCCTCTCGTGCCTGGCCTGCATGACGACCTGCCCTTCAGGGGTGCATTACATGCACCTGGTCGACCATGCCCGCGAGCACATCGAGAAGACCTACCGGCGCCCTGTCCTCGACCGCCTGTTGCGCAACATCCTCGCCGCAGTGCTGCCCCATCCGGAACGGTTCCGCTTAGCCCTCGGGCTGGCGCTGATCGGCCGCCCGCTGGCGCCGGCGCTCTCGTTCCTGGGGCTCAAGCGCATCGCCGCGATGCTGCGGCTCGCGCCCTTGCGGGTGCCGCCGCAGCCCCCGCAACGAAAGCGCCGCGTCTTTCCGGCGCAAGGCACGCGCCGCGGGCGCGTCGCCTTGCTCGACGGCTGCATCAACCCGATTCTCTCTCCCTCGATCAACGAATCGGCGATCCGCGTCCTCAACCGTCACGGCATTGAAGTGGTACTGGCGGAAGGCGAGGGTTGCTGTGGCTCGCTCACCCATCACATGGGCCGCGAGGCACAAGCGCTGGCGTCGGCGCGGACCAATATCGACGCCTGGACGCAGGAAATGACGGACAGCCTCGACGCCGTTCTGATCACCACGTCGGGCTGCGGAACTACCGTGAAAGACTACGGTTTCATGCTCCGGGCCGATCCCGGCTATGCCGAAAAAGCCGCCGCGATTTCGGCGCTCGCGATGGACATCTCGGAATATCTGACCGCGCTGAAACTGCCGCGCGCCGCTTCACGAAATGGCATCGTCGTCGCGTATCATTCCGCCTGTTCGTTGCAGCACGGACAGAAAATCACACACGAACCGAAAGAATTGCTTTCCAAGTGTGGCTTCGTGGTCAAAGATGTACCAGAAGGTCATCTGTGTTGCGGCTCGGCGGGGACCTACAACATCCTGCAGCCAAAGCTGGCGACCAAGTTGCGTGATCGCAAGATCGCGAATATCGAGTTGCTCAGGCCTGACGTGATCGCTGCCGGCAATATCGGTTGCATCACACAGATTGCGACAGGCACGGGCATACCGGTGGTGCATACGGTCGAGCTTGTTGATTGGGCGACCGGCGGCCCTGCACCGGAAGGGTTGCGTAGCGAGTTCAGTACCGCGCCGGCATCGCGCGCCGATAGCGGCGATCTGAGGAAGGGTTCGGCGGCGGCCTCGGGAAAAGCAGTTGAGGTCGAACGAAGCACCGGACCGTAGCGCCAACAGGAGAGAAGACCATGGCGAAGAAAGCTAAGAAGTCCAAGTCCAAGAGTAAGAGCCGCAAGGCGGCGAAAAAGGCCCCGGCGCGTAAGGCCAAGGGCAGGGGTGCCAAGAAGGCCGTGAAGGCCAGGCGCGGCGGCGCCAAAAAGAAATCCGCTGCGAAGAAGACTGCCCGCAAGGCCGCTCCGAGGAAGCGTAGCGCGCCGAAGCCGAGGTCGAGCGCGCCGGAAGCGGGCGCTGCGGGAATGGGATTCGGGTCCATGCTCGGCGGCATGAATCCGTTCGGCGGCAGCAGCACCGACGGAAATGAAGGCAAAAAGGACTAAGTCGGGAAAGAAATCACGCGGAAAGCGCAAGGCACGTCCTGCCAAAGGGCGGGCCAAGCGCTCCGCGGCGAAGCGCCCCCGAAGCAAGAGCAAAGCCGTAAAGTCTCGCAAGCGGGCAGGCGGCACTTCTGCCGTCCGCGCCCGGCGGAAATCTGCCAAAGGCGCGGCGGCGAAATCCGCCGCCGGCAAGCCGCGCACAGCCAAAGGCCGGACGGCGCGGGCCGGCTCCAAATCCGTCGTCGATGCGGCCATTAAGCCGGTGACCCGCGGCAACGGGCGGGCGGGAAGCCGTTTCCGCGCCGTCGCCTTGCCGCGGCCGGCCAAGGACACAGCGGGCCTTCGCCGCCGCGGCGCGCGGCGCGACACCCGGCTGCGCACGGTGGTGAAGGGCCGCCGCGCCGTGCCCGGCGTTGCGATCAAGGCGCCCCGGGTGCCCCGGGTGGACGACGTCCTGACCCCGGCGGCGCTGGCTTTTCTTGCGGAGCTGCATCGCAAATTCGATCCGCAGCGCAAGGCGCTGCTTGCCGTCCGCGCGGAACGGCAGAAACGATTCAATGCCGGCGAATTGCCGGACTTCCTGTCCGAGACCAAGGAAATTCGCGAGCGCGAATGGCAGATCGCGCCGATACCCGCCGACCTGCAAGACCGCAGGGTGGAGATCACCGGTCCGGTCGACCGCAAGATGATCGTCAATGCGCTGAATTCGGGCGCGACCCACTACATGGCGGATTTCGAGGACGCCAATTCGCCGACCTGGGCCAACAACATCGCCGGCCAGGTGAATCTGAAGGACCTGTGGGCGGGCGAGATCGCCTTCACCGATCCGGAAAGCGGCAAGCACTATGCGGTGGGGCCAAATCCCGCCGTGCTGATCGTGCGCCCGCGCGGCTGGCATCTGCCCGAATCGCATCTTTTCGTCGACGGCGCGCCGATCTCCGGCGCGCTGTTCGATTTCGGCCTGGCGTTTTTCCACAACGCCAAGGCGCAGATTGCGCAAGGTACCGGGCCTTATTTCTATCTGCCCAAGCTCGAAAGCCATCGCGAGGCGCGGCTGTGGAACGAGGTGTTCCGGTTCGCGCAGGAGAAGCTCGGCATCCCGCAGGGCACGATCAAGGCCACCGTGCTGATCGAAACGCTGCCCGCCGCCTTCGAGATGGACGAAATCCTGTGGGAAATGCGCGAGCATATCGCCGGCATGAATGCCGGCCGCTGGGATTTTATCTTCTCCTTCATCAAGACCTTCGCCAAGAATCCGAACTACATCCTGCCCGACCGCGGCCAGGTGGTGATGGGCGAGGCCTTCCTCGGCTCCTATGCGGCGCTCCTGGTGCGCACCTGCCATCGGCGCGGCGCTTTCGCGATGGGCGGGATGGCGGCGCAGATCCCGATCAAGAACGATCCGGAGGCCAACGAGCGCGCTTTCGCCAAGGTGCGCGCCGACAAGGAGCGCGAAGTGCGCGACGGCTATGACGGCACCTGGGTCGCCCATCCCGATCTGGTTCCGGTCGCCAAGGAGGTATTCGACCGGCTGATGCCGCAACCAAACCAGGTCAGCCGCATGCGCCTGCATGTGCGCGTGTTGCGCGACGACTTCCTGAAAATCCACGAAGGCACCAGGACGGAGGAAGGTTTCCGTCTGAATATCCGCGTCGGGGTGCAATATATCGAAGCCTGGCTACGCGGACGCGGCGCGGTGCCGATCTATAACCTGATGGAAGACGCCGCCACCGCCGAGATTTCCCGCGCGCAGATCTGGCAGCAGATCAAATATGCCGTGAAGCTGGAGAACGGCGTGACGGTCACGCGCGACTTCTTTGAGCGCGCTTTGCGCGAGGAGATGCGGCAAGTTGAAGACGAAGTCGGCGCCGAGGTCTATGCCGAAGGCCGCTTCGCGGAAGCGATTGAGCTGTTCCGCTCGCTTTCGCTGAGCAAGGATTTCGTCGATTTCCTGACGATTCCGGCTTATCGCCTGATCGCCTGATTACCCGCCGCGCCATTCGGCCGCCGGCTCACATCCCAGATTTCGTACAGAGCCAGCCCCGCGATCAGCAGTCCCACGATGACGAAATTCGCTTTCGCCGACGTGCTGGCGAGCGGCAGCACCCAGGGCGAAACTGCGAGCCAGACGCCGAGCGCAAGGTTGACCCATTCCTCCCACACGCGAAAGATCGACAGCGTCACCGCCTCGGTCAGCACGACAAGGCTGCCGACGATGACGGCGTTGCGGGTCGCGACCGGATCTCCTTCGAACAGAAGAATCCATGGCGACAGCAGCAGATAGATGCCGAGCGCCCAGTCGCACCAGTCTTCCCATTGCTTCGGAGGGGTGAAGGCCACGGCAGTCATGATCGAACCGGTCCCGGCAATTGCTGTGGACGGCATTATTTCCGTCCCGGACCGAAAAGGAAACACGGGTTTGGCCGGTCCGTTCGAGGCGGATCGCTAGCTTGTGACCTTTCTGTCACATCGTCGCACTTTCGATTTGCAAATGCGGGAATCCGCCTAAAAAGGCAGCAACTGCCAATCCTTTGTCCTTGCCGCTTTTGTCCCCTGCGTGCGTAATTTTCGCCGAAGCCGGGCGGAATTTCGGGTCTGTCGCTGGCCCAAGGCGTCGGAAGAGGGGATGTGAAATGAAGAAAGTTGTTTTGTCTGTACTGGCGCTGGCCGCCTCGGCGGCTCCGGCGGTTGCGGCCGATGTGGTGAAAAAGGCTCCGGCCGCCGTCGCAGCGCCGGCCGCGGTCAGCCCATGGGACATCGCCTTCGGCGGCGTCGTCATGTCGGACTATAATTTCCGCGGCATCTCGCAATCGAATAACGGGCCGTCGGCGGGCGCCTATTTCGAGCCGCAGTTCAATACCGGCTTCGGCACGCTTTACGTCGGTCTGGCCGGCTATGCGATTGAGTGGCCGAGCACCGTGAAGCCCCCTTACGGGTTCACCGACCCGAGCGCCGAGATCGATATCTACGGCGGATGGCGCAACACCTGGGGCCCCGTCTCGCTCGACCTTGGATTGATCTACTACTATTACCCGCAAGAGATCTTCAACGGCTTCACCAGCGACAGCGACTTCCTCGAGGTCTATGCCAAGGTCTCTTATGCCATCACGCCTGCGCTCACCGTCGGCGCGAACGCCTTCTACACGCCTGACCTGTTGAACTATAGCCAGACCTTCAAGGCGGTTGGCGTGAGCGCGGACGCGGAGGCGCTCTACGCCTCGTTGACCGCCAAGTGGGTGACCCCGTGGACCTATGGCGACCTCGGCGCCTACATCTCCGGCGAGCTCGGCCATTGGTGGATCGATGATGCCGGCTTCGCTGCGGCGGCCGTCGGTGCTGCCGATCCGAGCTATACCTACTTCAACGTGGGCCTCGCCTTTACCTACAAGGCGGTCACGCTCGATTTGCGCTATCACGGCACGGATCAGAGCCCCCGCGACTGCAGAAACTTCCTGGTCGTGTCGGCGCCGAATCGCGCGAGCGACTGGTGCGACGATACGTTCATCGCCTCGCTCAAGTTCGACACCACGCTGGCTGCACTGAAATAACATCAGCCACGCAAGAGATCGAAATCGGGCGGCGGCTCCAGCGCATACGCTAAAGCCGCCGCTTTTTTTATTGCGCCGCCGCTTCCAGCAAGGTCTCGCGCAGGCGATGGCGGTCGCCGTCCCGCACCAAAGTGAGCCGGCGGGTGTGGAAGTCGGCGAGCGTCGAACGGTGCCCGATGGAAACGATCGTCGTGCGCGGCAGCCGTTCCTGCAGCAGCCGATACACCGCCGCTTCCGCCGCCTCGTCGAGCGAGGCGGTCGCTTCGTCGAGGAAAAGATAATCCGGCGCATGCAACAGCGCCCGCGCTATGCCGAGGCGCTGCTGCTCACCGAGCGAGAGCATGCGGTTCCAATGCGCTTCCTCTTCCAGCCGCTCCGCCATGGCGGGCAGGCCGACGGCATTCAGCGCCGCCTTGATGGTCTCATTGTCGAAGGTGCCCGGCTCGGCCGGGTAGGCAATCGCCGAACTCAGCCGCGCGACGGGAAAATAAGGCCGCTGCGGCAGCAGCATCACCTCGGCGTCGGCCGGAACCGAGATCTTGCCCGATCCGAACGGCCAGATGCCGGCGATGGCGCGGAACAGCGTAGACTTGCCGGCGCCCGACGGGCCGGTCACCAGCACGCGGTCGCCCGCCTTGATGCTGATGCCGTCGGCATCGACCAGCGGCTGCTCATCGGGCAGCCTTATGGCGAGGTCATCCATATCAAGGGAGCGCTTGCCGCTCACGCTGTGCAGTTCGATCACCCGCGACGTCACCGCCGCGGCCTTTGCAGCGGTCGCCTTGTCGAAGCCGTCGAGGCGATCGATCACCGAGGCCCATTCGGCCAGCTGCGAGTAGGTGTTGATGAAGAAGGACAGCGCGCCCTGCACGCTGCTGAAGGCCGAGGCCGTCTGCATCAGGCCGCCGAGCTGCACGGCGCCGGAAAAATAGGCCGGGCTGACCACGATATAGGGAAACACCGTGGAGGCCTGACGGTAGCCGGCGGTGAAGAAGGTCAGCCGCTTGGTCCGTATCATGATGCCATGCCAGTTGGTCACCACCCGCCCGAAGCGATCGAGCAGCCGATCGGTTTCCGCCTTTTCCCCTTCCAGGAGCCCGATCTGCTCGGAATTTTCCCGCACGCGTACCAGATTAAAACGGAAATCCGCTTCATAGCGCTGCTGCATGAAATTCAGGCCGACCAGCTTGCGGCCGATCAGGTGGGTCAACAGCGTCCCGACCAGGGCATAGATCAGCGCGGCCCAGACCAAATAGCCGGGAATCGGCCAGCCGAAGAGCGAGATCGGGGCTGCTTCCGAAAGCCCCCACAGGATGACGATAAAGGAGGCGAGCGTCACCACCGAGCTGAGCAGACCGATGCCGATCGGCAAGATTCCCGCTCCGTTTTCGCCGTCGATGAATTTCTTGATGTCGTCGGCGATGCGCTGGTCGGGGTTGTCCGCGGCGTCGCCCAAAAGCTGCATCCGGTAGTGGGTGGCGCCGGCGAGCCAGCGCTCGAGATAGTGCTGCGTCATCCAGCGCCGCCAGCGGATCTGCAGCCATTGATTGAGATAGAGCTGGTAGACCGCCAGCAGGATAAAAGCCGCGGCGAGCATGCAGAAAAACAGCAATTCGCTCACGAAGGCGTCCCAGTCGCGGTCCTGCAGCGCATTGTAGAACCGGTTGTTCCAGTGGTTGATCATCACATCAATGGCGACCAGCGACAGTTCGATGGCGATGACCGCGGCCAGGAGGACGCGACCGGCCCAGCGGTCCTCGGAACGGAAGTAAGGGGACGCCAGCCGCCAAATGATGGCGAGTTTGGAAATAATCGCTCTCACGCGGTGTTCTCCTGTCCGGCGCGGCCAAAGCGCGCTTTTCCCGGCCGGCGACCCGTAAATCGGCTGATCGCTGAATGATTTGACCCGGTGGCCGGGACGCCTAAGCCTAACGTCGATGGTGCCAAAGCCTGAACAAGACTTGTGGAATACCAGCAATCCGGCCAAACTACGAACAACGCCGGCTTACGGCGAGCCAATCGGACGTTTTCAAATCGTCCGTTATTCTGCCAACGATCAGCAGATCGGGAGGGAAAACCATGAAGTCCGACAAATCTAAAACGATTACGAATCGCCGCAAATTTCTGCTTGGGGCCGGCGTTGCGGGCGCCGCCGCGGTTGCCATGCCGCAAGTATCCCGCGCCCAGACGGTAACCCTGAAAATGCAGGGGTCTTGGCCCGCGACCGACATCTTCTCGGAGATGGCGCAAGACTACTGCAAGCGCGTCAATGAGATGGCGGGCGGGCGGCTGAAGGTCGACTATCTCGCCGGCGGCGCCATCGTTCACCCGTTCCAGGTCTTCGACGGCGTGCATGGCGGCCAGATCGACGCCGCGCATACCGTGACCGTCTATTGGTACGGCAAGCACAAGGCCGCCTCGCTGTTCGGCACCGGCCCGGTGTTCGGCTTCAACGCCAATGAAGGCCTCGGCTGGATCTACAACGGCGGCGGCAAGGAGCTGTTCGACGAGCTCCAGACCCAGATCATGAAGGTCAATATCAAGAGCTTCTTCGCCATGCCGATGCCGACCCAGCCGCTCGGCTGGTTCAAGAAGCCGATCACCACCGTCAATGACCTCAAGGGCATGAAGTACCGCACCGTGGGCCTCGCCGCCGATCTGATGCAGGCGTTGGGTGCCGCGGTCGCTCAGTTGCCTGGCGGCGAGATCGTCCCCGCCATGGAACGCGGCGTGATCGACGGCTTCGAGTTCAATAACCCGACGTCGGACAAGCGCTTCGGCGCGCAGAACGTGGCGAAGAACTACATGCTCGGCAGCCACCATCAGGCCACCGAGTATTTCGAGATCATGTTCAACCGCACGAAGTTCGACGGCTTGCCCGCCGAGCATAAGGCGATCCTGCAATACGCCGCCGAGGCCGCTTCTTCCGCCAACGAGTGGAAAGCCTACGACATCTACTCGAAGGACCTGGTGGAACTGCAGGAGAAGGACAAGGTCAACGTCGTGCGCACGCCGAAGGACGTCTTCGACGCGCAGATCAAGGCCTGGGACGGGCTCATCAAGGATCTCGAAAAAGACCCGTTCAACAAGAAGGTGATGGATTCGCAGAAGGCTTGGGTGAAGCGCGTCGTGTTCTACACCCAGCAAAACGCGACCGACTACCGCGGCGCCTTCAATCACCACTTCCCGGGCATGCTCAAGGGCTAGTCCGCCTGCGGGGTGCAATGCTAAAGGCGGGTGGCGCGCAAATGCGCCACCCGGATGTTCTAGGGGGGTCTTCGTGTCGCTATCTGCGCGTGTCCGTCCATGACACGGTTTGTCTTTATCATTGACTCCCTGAGCACCTGGGTCGGCAAGGCCTTTGCGTGGCTCATCCTCGTCCTGACATTCGGCATCAGCTACGAGGTGTTCGTGCGCTACGTGCTGCGCGCGCCGACTTCCTGGGCCTTCGACTTCAGCTACATCAATTACGGCGCGCTCTTCCTCATGGCCGGCGCTTATACGCTGGCGCGCAACGGGCATGTGCGCGCTGACGTGCTGTATCGCTTCTGGCCGCCGCGCCGGCAGGCGAGCATGGATCTCGTGCTCTATATTTTGTTTTTTGTGCCGGCGGTGCTGGCTTTCATTTATTCCGGCTGGAATTACGCGGCTTTTTCCGTTCGCTTCCAGGAGGTCAGCATCTTCAGCCCTGCCGGGGTGCCGGTATTCCCGCTCAAGGCGCTGATTCCCGTCACCGGCGTGTTGCTGTTGTTGCAGGGCATCGCCGAGATCATCCGCTGCATTCTCTGCATCCAGACCGGCGCGTGGCCACGGCGCATGCACGACGTCGAGGAGACGGAGTCGATCATCATCGCCGAAAAGCAACATGCTGCAGCAGCCGGCGTGCGGCCGATGGGGGATTCGGAGCCGCTGCCGGGACATAAGGAGACCGGCGCATGACCGACCCGCAAGTTGGCATGTTGATGCTGGGCCTGTTCATTTTCATCATCATGCTCGGGTTCCCGATCGCCTTCACGCTGATGGCGATGGGCGTGTCCTTCGGCTACTACGCCTATTACACGGCGGGCCAGGAATTCTTCTCCAACCGCGTCTTCACGCTGCTGGTGCAGAAGGCCTTCGAGGTCGCATCCAATGACGTGCTCGTGGCCGTTCCGTTATTCCTCTTCATGGGTTACCTGATCGAGCGCGCCAATATTCTCGATCGGCTGTTCCACTCCCTGCAAATCTCGATGAAGAACGTGCCGGGCTCGCTGGCTGTCGCCACGATGGTCACCTGCGCGATGTTTGCGACGGCCACCGGCATCGTCGGCGCCGTGGTGACGCTGATGGGACTGCTGGCTTTTCCGGCCATGTTGCGTGCCGGCTACGACGTGAGGCTTTCTGCCGGCGTGGTCTGCGCGGGCGGCTGCCTCGGCATCCTGATCCCGCCCAGCATTCTGCTCATCGTCTATGCGGCAACCGCGGGCGTCTCGGCGGTGAAGCTCTATGCCGCCGCCTTCATCCCGGGTTTCATGCTGGCAAGCCTCTACGTCGTCTACATCATCGCCCGGACGATGATAAATCCGGCGCTCGCCCCCAGGCTGCCGAAAGAGCAGACCGACGTGCCGCTGAAGACGGTGGTTTGGGAATTGGTCACCGCCTTCCTGCCGCTGGCTTTGCTGATCGTGGCGGTGCTGGGCGCCATCCTGTTCGGCTTGGCCACGCCGTCGGAAGCGGCCGGCGCCGGCGCGCTGGCAAGTATCGTGCTGGCCGCCGCTTACGGATCCTTGCGCTTCCAGATGTTGAAGGAATCGGTCTACCTGACCGCGCGCGCCTCGGCGATGGTCTGCTTCCTGTTCATCGGCTCATGGACCTTCTCGGCCGTGTTTGCCGTGCTGGGCGGCCAAAAAGTGGTCGAGGACTTCTTCCTCGCGCTCAATCTCAGCCCGACGCAATTCCTGCTGCTCACGCAGGCCCTGATCTTCCTGCTGGGCTGGCCGCTGGAATGGACTGAGATCATCATCATCTTCGTGCCTATTTTCCTGCCGCTGCTGGACGATTTCGGCATCAACCCGATCTTCTTCGGCATCCTGGTGGCGCTGAACACGCAGACCGCCTTCAACACGCCGCCGGTGGCCATGGCGGCGTTTTACCTGAAAGGGGTCGCGCCGAAGAGCGTCGAACTGGCGGATATTTTCAGAGGAGCGCTGCCATTCGTCTTCATGGTCTTCCTGACCATGATACTGGTCTATGTCTTCCCGCAGCTCGTGTTGTGGCTGCCTGACTACCTCTACACGCCGCGCTGAAGGTGCGGCGGCCGGTATCGTCCATGAGCTTGTCCGCCTTGTCGCTGACCGAAGCCGCGGCCGACATTCGCGAAGGGCGGATTACCTCGAAGGAGCTCGTGACCGCTTGCCTTGAGCGTATCGAGCAGGTCGACCGCGACATCCAGGCGTGGGCCTTTCTCGATCGCGAGCATGCGCTGCGACAGGCGGAGGCCGCCGACGGCCAGCGCATGCGCGGCCAGCAGACCGGCCCGCTGCACGGCGTGCCCCTCGGCATCAAGGATATTTTCGACACCGGCGACTACGGAACCGAATTCGGCTCGCCGCTTTGGGCCGGGCGCACGCCGCGCCGCGATGCCGCGGCGGTGGCGCGGCTGCGCGCCGCCGGCGCCATCATCCTCGGCAAGACCGTCACCACCGAATATGCCTATTTCAGTCCCGGCAAGACCCGTAATCCGCATGACCCGGAGCGCACGCCCGGCGGTTCGTCCAGCGGTTCCGCCGCCGCGGTTGCCGCCTTCATGGTGCCCGGCGCCATCGGCTCGCAGACCAACGGCTCGGTGATCCGTCCCGCCGCTTATTGCGGTGTCGTGGGCTTCAAGCCGAGCCACGGCGTCATCCCGCGCAGCGGCGCACTGCTGCTGTCGCGCACGCTCGATACCGTCGGAGTCTTCGCCCGCACGGTCGAGGACGCTGGTCTCCTGGCCGAAGTGATGGCCGGCTACGATGCCGAGGATCCCGACACGCGCCCCATGGCCGTGCCGCGCTATGCCGCCACCGCCGTATCCGCGCCGCCGCTGCCGCCACGCTTTGCCTTCGTGCGCAGCCCGGTCTGGGATCAGGCGGAGCCTGTGACCCACGCGGCCTTCGCCGAGCTGGTCGAGGCGCTGGGTGAAAGCGCCGCCGAAGTCGACCTGAGCGGCAGCCTGGCGCGGGTGATCGACTTCCACCGCGTCATCATGGAAGCGGAAATGGCGCACAACCTGCACCGCGACTACGAGCAGGGCGGCGAGCAGCTCAGTGCAGTCCTGCGCCAGCTGATCGAGCGCGGCCGCACGCATTCGGCGGTGGAGCACCAGCGCGCCATCGCCGCGATCGATACGATCAGGCAGGCGATCGATCCGGTTTTCGACGAATATGACGCCATCCTGACGCCGGCCGCACCGGGGCCCGCGCCGCGCGATCTGAAGCGGACCGGCAATCCGGTCTTCTGCACGATCTGGACCTATCTCGGGATGCCGGCGGTTACGCTGCCGTTGCTGGCTTCCGAGGAGGGGCTGCCCATGGGGCTCCAGCTTGTCGGCCGCCGCGACAACGATGCGCGGCTCTTGCGCACAGCCACCTGGCTGGTCAACAATCTGGGCCGCAGAGGCCGCCCGCGCGGAGCAGCCGCGAAAGCCGGACCCAAGCCGCCGGCCCGGAAAGGAAAGTCGAAATGATAACGGTCCTGATCACCGGCACTATCGGCATTGCAATGTTGTTCGTCTTCGTCGGCATCATGGTCTGGTGGGTCAAGGCGCTGCCGCTCATCGTCATCTTCGTGTTGTGCGGCGGCCTTCTTATCTATGATTTCGTACGCACGGTCCTCTACGGGGAGGAAGGCGCGCGCTGACACCGGCGCGTTGGGAACGCCGAAATGAAAAAAGCCGCCCGGAATTCCGGGCGGCTTTGGCGTTTCTGAATGGCGCGCTTAGCTGGCCTTCGGCGGCGCGCCCAGGTTTTCCTTGAAGAAGGCGATGGTGCGGCCCCAGGCGATTTCCGCCTGCTCCTTGTTGTAGCGCGGCCCGCCGGTGTCGTTATTGAAGGCGTGCTGCGTGCCCGGATAGTTATGCATCGTGAATTTCTTGTTGTTCTTTTCCAGCGCTTCCTTGAAGGCCGCCACGGTGCTGTTCACGCCCTGGTCGTTCTCGGCGTAGTGCAACAGCAGGGGAGCTTTGATGTTCGGCACCTTGTCGGTAGGCGTTGCGCGGCCATAGTAGGACACCACGGCGTCGACCTCGGGACTGGCGGCGGCCAGCTGGTTGACCATCTCGCCGCCGGCGCAGAAGCCGACCGCGCCGACTTTCCCGCTCGATTCTGCGTGCTTCTTTAGAAAGGAAACGGCGGCAACATTGGCGCTCGGATCGGCGCGGTTGAGCTTTCCGAACAGCTCCCGGCCCTTTTCCTCATCCTCCGGCGTGCCGCCGAGCGGCGAGAGCAGATCGACCGCGTAGACCAGGAAGCCTTCGGTGGCGAGCCGCCGCGCGACGTCCTTGATATGCGGATTGAGGCCGCGATTTTCGTGGATCACCAGGATCGCCGGGCGCTTGCCCTTTTCCTTCGGGCGCACGAGGTAGCCGGAGATTTTGCCCTGCGGGGAATCGTAGCTGGCTGTTTCTGCAACCAGGCGCGGATCGTTTTCGGCCACGATCGCCGCCTTGGCATAATCGTTCTGCAACAACGGCAGCAGCGCCGCGGCGGCGGCGGCCGATCCGACAATCCTGGCGGCGCGATCGAGGAACTCGCGGCGGCTGATGCCGCCGTGGGTGAAGCTGTCATAAAGATCGATGATTTTTTGGTCCATGGACTCCTCCGGAGACTATACCGATGAAGACTAACACGCCGCGCGGGTGGTATATTCCGGCGGCGTCCGGCCGAAGCGGTCCGCGGCAAGCTGCCGCGTCCGCCTCGCGCCGGTCTTTATCCGCCGCTTAATTCAGCAGCTCGACGTAGCCGATCCTGGCGTTGTAGGCCACGCCGCTCCAGTAGATCCGATTGGGATTGGTCGGATCGATCTCGATCCGGCGGACATCCGTCTCGGCCTGCGGCAGCGGCAGCTCCAGCCATTCCTTGGTCCTGGGATTGAACCGCGCGATCTTGTCCACCCGGTGCTCGGTGACCCAGATGTAGCCGTTCTTCCGGTCCATGGTGATGGCATAGGCGCCGTTCATCGGCGTCGGCGGATCGTAGACGGTCATTTCCGCCGTTTTCTGATCGACCCTCATCAGCTTGCCGGCCTGCCACAAGGCAACCCAGACATCGCCGGCATTGTCGGTTGCCATGCGCCGTGGAAAAGCCGTGCCTTCGACCGGGATCTTGAACTCGTCGGTTTCCCCGGTCGTTGCGTCGGCGCGGGCCATGACATTGGTGCGCTGCAGCGCCATCCAGCCGCGCCCGTCACCGGCGACGGCGATTCCGTAGCCGCCGGGATTTTTCTTGGTCTTGTTCCAGGTCGGCGTGACGAATTGCTCCCATTTTTGCGTGGCGGGATCGTACCGCCGCATCGCTCCGGGACCGGCGCCCCAGACGCTGCCATCGTGAGACAGCGCCATGCTGTTGCCGTTGGCGCGGCCGAGCATGGTGGACGGGAAGGGCACGGTGGTCCATTTGTCGTTCTTGATGTCGTAGCTCAGCCAGCGCTTCTCGTTCGGATCCGGCAGCCACATGATGCCGTCCTTGCCGATCTGCAGGTTGCCCGGACGCGCTTTCGGCGCCGTGATCATCGGCGGAGCGATTTCGGTATAGGCCAGCGTGTTGCCGTCGAAGCGGCTGATGACGCCGCCCAAACGCTGGTTGGACCAGGCGATGCCGTTGGGATCGACCGCGACGTCATGCGGCTCCACTTTCGGATTCGGCAGGTCATATTGCACGACGCGGTATTTGCGCGCTTCGCCCTGCATCAGCGTGCGGGGCAGACGGCTGTTGGCATCCGGCGGCGGCTTCGGCGCCCAATTCTTCGCGAAATACTCGACCAGGACTTCGGCCTCGTGGTCGGTCAGGTCGGGCATGCCGGCTTCCTTTATGAAGCTGCGCATCTCGACCACCTGTTCGTGCCAATATTTGCGCTCGGCGCCGCGCCCGGCCCAGTTGCCCTGGCTGTGGCAGGTATTGCAGCGCGTCTCGGCGAGCTCTTTGCCGGGACCGTCGGGGAGCCGCATGGTTTCCGCGGTTTCGGGCGGCAGGCGCCGCGGCCAGGCGGGGGCCAGATCGGGCGCGCGCGTATCGGTGAGAGCCAGCTCGACCTTTGCCGGCCCGCTCTCCGGCACCGCGACCGGCGCCGACCACTTGCTCTGGAAATCTCCGCCGATGCCCTGCACTTCATAATTCCCGGCGGGCAGCTGCCCGGCGCTGAAAGCGCCGCCGTCCTGGCTGATCACCATGAAGCCGAGCCGCTTTTCGCTATTCCTTAATTTCACAAAAGCACCGGCGACCGGGTTTCCGGCAGCGTCCTTGACCACGCCTTCCAGCATTCCCTTGTAAACATCCGCGCTCTGG